>JBFJQB010000045.1:0-17950 GCA_041616855.1 Cognaticolwellia sp.
AACGTTAACTTAATGCGCTCAGCTTTAGAGTGTTGTCATAAAGGATGGGGTGAGTCCGTGATTATTGGAGTTGCCGGTGCTGGTCAAGAAATATCCACTCGTCCGTTTCAGTTAGTTACTGGTCGCGTTTGGCGTGGTACCGCCTTTGGTGGCGTTAAAGGGCGTACAGAACTACCTGATTACGTAGAGCGTTATTTAGCCGGTGAATTCAAGTTAAGTGACTTTATTACTCATACCATGGCACTGGAAGATATTAACCAGTCATTTGACTTAATGCATAAAGGCGAAAGTATTCGCAGTGTTATTCATTTTGATAAGTAAACGTTAATTTAATTAATATTAGACATCTTCCCTAACTCCTCCCTTTGAGGCATTGCATTCAAAGGGGTAACGCTTTGAGGCTTTATCATGACCATTGACCATTTAATGGAAAACGTAAGTGTAAATAAAAGTTTTGGTGGCTGGCATAAACAGTATAGTCATCAATCTAAAACATTAAACTGTAACATGCGCTTTGCTATTTATTTACCTCCGCAAGTTTCAAGCGGAGAAAAAGTGCCGGTGTTATATTGGCTTTCAGGCTTAACCTGCACTGATGAAAACTTTATGCAAAAAGCAGGGGCTTTTCGCACCGCTGCAGAGTTAGGAATTGCTATAGTTGCCCCCGATACTAGCCCACGTGGAGATGGCGTTGCCGATGATGATGGCTATGATTTAGGCCAAGGTGCAGGCTTTTATGTCAACGCCATACAAGCCCCTTGGAATAGGCACTATCATATGTATGATTATGTGGTAAATGAATTACCGGCAATAGTTGAAATGTCATTTCCAGTATCAAATAAACGTGCAATCAGCGGCCATTCAATGGGGGGGCACGGCGCACTAACCATCGCGATGTTAAACCCCAAGCGATACAGCTCAATGTCGGCATTTAGTCCTATTTGTAATCCTATGCAAGCACCTTGGGGCAAAAAAGCCTTTACCGCTTACTTAGGAAAAGACCAAGCGACTTGGCAAAATCATGATGCCAGTGAGTTGATGAGCCGAGCGACAAAATTTGTGCCTGCAAAGGTTGATCAAGGCGGCGCCGATGATTTTCTCGTTGAACAATTAAAACCAGAAGCACTCGTTGCGGCAGCAAAAGTTAATCAATACCCGTTAGAGATCGTTATCCATGAAGGTTATGATCACAGCTATTATTTTATTTCATCATTTATCGAACAGCACTTGCGCTTTCATGCCCAGCATTTAGCCCAGTAACGATTGTTGCCACCGAAAAACTTGGTGGCAATTTTTAGCTTTCTTTTAATAAAGGCTTCAGCGATGAAAGAGCTAAAGGTGTAAAAGAAGTCGAGTTTGTCGAGGGTATTGAACGCGTTGACCATGCTCACGTCGCTAACCTTACTTACCTTTTAATTTTTATCCCTATTTAATTTTTATCTTAGTCTTATATACCAATAAAACTTTTAATCTAGTACTAGGGGTTTATACCTAATTGATCTGAGGGGATCACCTGATTAACCTATGTTGAAAAAAGCGGCACTGTGGATGAGTGAATTATCCTCTTACCCATAAAGCGACCATAAACGCTGAAATATTTCTCGTTTCTGGCTGCAAAAAACATAAAGGTTATTAAGATGAAAACTACATTACTCTCGAGTGCTATAGCGTTTGCACTTGCTACACCATTCGCTGCATTACCTACCGATGCTTATGCTGGTTCGATGACTGACAGCGTACAAGCAAATAAAATGCTAAATTTTGATGTCTCAACAGTGCCTACTGTAAACCAACTACAAGACACTGCAATAAGCAACTTAAAGTCATTGAGCGCTAGCCAAGCTCAAGCGATTAGCCAATTTAAAGCCTCAAACCCAAATGCACAGGTTACGGTTAATGAATCAACTGGCACAATCGATGCCATGTTAGGTATGGCAATCCAAACATCAGGAAATTCAGTTGAAAATATGGCGCGTAACTTTATCGCCGACAATCAAGGTATATTCGAAGGATTAACTAATGACCAATTACAATTCAACCCAAACCGCTCAAAAGCTGCTTTAGGTGGTCAAGTTGTTCGTTTTGATCAAGTGATCAACGGCATTAAAGTTGATGGTAATGGTGTTGGTGTTGTTATTGACGCTAATAATAACGTGCGTGGTGTAATGGGTCCTTACCAAAAAGCCTTTAACGTAGCTAGCCAACCTGAGTTATCTGCCGATGATGCAATTTTAGCGGCGAGTCAAAACTTAGTACAATTTCAAAGAGACATTCCTGCTGCTGCGATGGACGTATTAGCGCCAGCATTTGAGACTATTGCCTCACAATTAGGTGTATTTAAAACGCCTATGCCCGAGTTACGTTATGTACAAACGGATGAAGGTCAAAGCTTAGTTTGGCAGTTTTATTTCTATTCAACTAACCCATTTGGCATGTTCAAATATATGGTTGATGCGCAATCGGGTGAAATTTTATACCGTGAAGATCAAGTACGTACCGCTGAAGAATCTCAGCCACTTGACCAGTTCGCAGATCATTTCCCAACTTTCCCACCGATTACCAAGGAATTACAGGACAACTGTGAAATCGTTGATGAAGACGGTGGGTTAACCGGTCGTCCTTTAGGTTTAGAGCGCGTTAAATTACGCAAGTTTGATGATTCTAACCGCGTAACTGGCCTTGAAGGCGCTTTAACCGGTAAACATGCCCACATCCAAAATGCTTTAATCACTAAATTACCATTTGGCCAGGCAGCATTAGGTACTTACTATTTTGATAGGGACGAAGCGCCATTATATGGTCGTGTAAATGAGAAAGATCATAGGGCAGAGCCAGCTGAGCATTTTGATGGTATCAGCCAGTTTATTTATATCACTAACTTGATGGAGTACTTGGATTACTTGCACAAAGATGGCGATGCAGTACATGCGCGCGGTTTTGGTAGTGGCAGTTTCCCAGATCAATACCCTAACGAGTCAACTCCATTAGTGGGTATTGTACATATTCCTAACGTGATTGAGCCGCCAGAAGATCCAACTGACCCTGAGTTTTTCAGCGATTTATTCGATTTAGATAACGCCTTTGCTATTCCACTTTCACAAGACGTGAACGGTGAAGAAGTGGTCGTAAATCCGACATTTTATGGTCATGGTAAGCTGTTCAATAATTTAGCTATCGATTTTAGCGTACCTATGCATGAAGGTACCCATGCCACTATTACACCGATTGCGGGCTTTGAAGGTAGCCCAGAAGGTGGTGCGTTAAATGAAGGTCAAGCAGATTTATGGGCTTACACTATTGGTGAAACGCCTGATTTAGGCACCTACCCAGTTAACTCTTGTGATTTAAGGCAAGCATTACGCGACAGTAATGTTGATCCAGATTCATTTCAATATATCCGTAGTGGTCAAAGTCAATTACGTTACTCGCAATTAGGTACACGTGGTAACACCTTTGAAGAGCACAGAGACGGCGAGATTTATGCTGGCGCAATGTGGGATTTACGTGAATTGATGTTAGAAATGTACCCTGATAACGCTTTTAACCGCCCAGATACAAAAACGGGTGAAGCAACACAAGCGACTAGCTTAGGTAAAGAAACATGGGAGCGTATATTCTTAGGCTCTATGTATGTATTAGGTGTTAGTGCACCAGATACTTTCGTGAAAGCTCGCGATGCTGCTTTGATTGCTGATGCTATGTTATACCCAGCTAATTCAGTGAATGCGACGTCTTTAGGTAAGCATCACGCGTTAATTGAGCGTGTATTTGCTGCCCGTGAATTAGGTAAAAATGCCCAAGCGCCACTAGGCGGCGTACAAATGATTTCAACTGCTGTAAGTGACTTTACTGCCGGTCAAGAAGCTCCAGAAACACCACAAAACATTGTTGCTGATATCGTTGGTGATGACAGTATTAATGTTTCTTGGGACAGTGTTGATGGTGTTATTGGTTACCAAGTACTTAAGCGTAAAGGTGGCAGCCCAGCACGATTATTCGCTGGCGTTCCTGGTCGCGAATACATTGACGGTGATTTAACCTCAAATGGTTATACTCATGTAGAATTTGTAACTGAAACAAGCTACTTAGATAAAGGTCAAGGGTTTGGTCGTGGCGCAGGTCAAGGTATTGATGCCTTTGATTATCAATATGTTGTTCGTGCAATTAAAGCGAATGCTTCAGGGCAAGTTGGTTTTTCTGACTTATCTGGTACCGCTAAAACTAAACTGAAAGCGAAAAATGTTACTAAGCAAGTGCAAGCGCAAATCAGTAATGTGACTTTCTCTCTTAGCGAGTTTGCTTTTGACAACACCTTAACTAACAACAGTTCAAACGTACTATTTGGTCCGATTAACTTTGATATCGTGTCAATCAGCAGCCCTAACGTTAGCGTTAATAACTCTGATAATGGTGGTACGGGACAAAATGGTGATAAGGCGCGCTTTGTTTACAACGAAGCAGTAGCTCCGGGTATGGACTCAGACGCTCGTAATTTACGTTTTGATAATCCGTTAGCTGAAATGTTTAGCTTTAAAGCGAAAGTATTCGCTAAAATTGAAGGGCAAGCTCGTGCCGCTTCTGGCAGCCAAGTATCTGATGATACTTCTGAGTCAGCAGAGCGCGAAGTGGTTTACCATGCAATTTCTGAGCATAAAGGCTTAGTGGCTGTTGGCACTACAGATGTAGAAGTTGTTGAAGGCGTAGATCATGTTGATGTTAACTTTACTGCCTTAAATAGTGCGACAAGTGCGGTAGCAACTTTAACAGCTGATGCTGAAGTCGGTGGTGCTTACCCAGACCTTGATTTCTCTATGCTTGATAGTGAAGGTAATGTGTTAGCAACTTCTGGTAACTTAGGCGCTTCAGAGCAAGTAGGTAGCACGGTTGTTGCTGGCGAAACTTACACTTTACGTGTCAAAGGTTATGCTAATGGTCCTACACAGTTTACTGTTGTACTTGACCAAATGGTAACTGACCCTGCTGATGCAAGCGATAACAGCGGTGAAGAAAGCGCAGCACAAGACAGTGCATTAGAGCTAGTAGAGTTTGTGGTTAACCCAGCAACGGGAACAATTACCAAGCTATAAGCTATAAGCAAAAGCATAAAAATAGCCCACTATTCATTTAGTTGGGCTATTTTTTTATTTAAAATCTCAGGGGATGTTAATTAATATTACTTAGCTTTATTGATCTAAAATTGTTTCAAAGCCACCAAATATCATGCGTTTTCCATCAAAAGGTATAGCAGCTTTGTCCCAATTCATTCGCGGGTCTTCCATCACTTTTATCATGGCGGCATCTCTTAGTGTTTTAGAGGGCCAAGTGACCCAAGAAAAAACAACCGTTTCATCTGTTTGGCACTTTACCGCCATAGGAAACGAGGTTGTTTCACCATCAGGGACATCATCGCCCCAATTTTCGACAACTGTTAAAGCCCCGTGGTCTTTAAAGATAACGGCCACTTCTTCAGCCATTTTTGTGTACGCAGCTTTATTTGCTGTAGGCACCGCTAAAATATATCCATCAACATAAGCCATATTTTTCTCCTTTATTTACTGGTTATCGTTTAGATTAGCACTTATCCGACTTTCAGCTAATGATGACTAAGAAATAGCCGAGACAATGTTTGCCTTCGCTTGATATTATCAAAAAAATACCGTATTTATGATGTAGAAAAATTTCTACATCAAGCAATAGCTTAAATTGAGCAATCAAACCATTGAGTTACTATTAACATGATCCCTGATAATAAAATTAATTACCCTCGCGATATGACAGGTTATGGACAGCAAGTACCTAATGCGAATTGGCCTAATAACGCCAAGGTTGCGGTGCAGTTTGTGATCAATTACGAGGAAGGTGCTGAAAATTGCATATTGCATGGCGATAACGCATCAGAAACCTTTTTATCTGAAATCATTGGTGCTGTGCCTTTTGAAAACGAACGCCATATGAATATGGAGTCGTTTTATGAATACGGCAGCCGAGCTGGCTTTTGGCGTTTACATCGCTTATTTACTGAGCGCAAGGTGCCGGTAACCGTGTTTGGTGTCGCTATGGCGATGCAGAGAAATCCAGCAGCCGTTGATGCCATGTTAAAAGCGAATTGGGAAATTGCCAGTCACGGTTATCGCTGGATTGATTATCAAAAAGTGCCGATTGAAACCGAGCGTGAACACTTAAAAAAAGCCATTGAAATTCATCAAGCGATGACAGGTGAAAAGCCAAAAGGTTGGTATTTAGGCCGTATGAGCATGAATACCCGACAATTGATAATGGAAGAAGGTTCTTTTTTATATGACTCGGATAGTTATGCCGATGACTTACCTTACTTTGTCGAAGGGATTAATAAACCGCACTTAATTGTGCCGTATACGCTAGATGCTAACGATATGCGTTTTGCTAGCCCGCAAGGCTTTAATTCTGGTGAGCAATTTTATAATTATTTAAAAGACAGCTTTGATACTTTATACGCTGAAGGCGCTGACGCACCTAAAATGATGTCAATTGGACTACATTGTCGCATTATAGGTCGGCCGGGCAGGTTCGCTAGTTTAGTTAAGTTTCTCAATTATATTGAGCAGTTTAATGATGTTTGGCTATGTCGTCGACAAGATATTGCCGAGCACTGGGTAAAACACCACGGAGATTAAAGCAATTTACTTACGCCTGACGCACATTGTTGATGCAGGTTAATAAGCTCGACCTCGCTAGCTATAATGCATTTAGCTTTTAAAGTGACAATAGTTTTATACTTTTGCAGTACACCGTGACAACTGACATTTATTTCAACTGATGAAATAAAGTCAATTAACCACGACTTATAGGAATCATCATGACCATAAAGCATACTTACTATGCACCGACAGGCGGCTTACCGCCGCAAACACAATTACTATCAGATAGAGCCATTTTTACTGAGTCTTACGCCATTATTCCTAAACGGGTGTTAACCGATATTGTCATCAGTTACTTACCGTTTTGGGAAAAGATGCGCATGTGGGTTATTGCACGACCGCTGAGTGGTTTTTCGGAAACATTTTCTCAATATATTGTTGAAGTTGGTGCTGGCGGTGGTTCAGATAAACCTGAACTTGATGAAAGCGCAGAAGCTGTACTTTTTGTCGTAGAAGGTGAAATGGACGTTACTATTGAAGGTGTAAAGCATCATATGGGCACGGGGGGTTATGCTTATTTACCGCCTAAATGTCAGTGGACATTAAAAAACAATAGCGGTAGCAAGGTTAAGTTTCATTGGATCCGCAAAGCTTATCAATACGTTGAAGGTATTGATGCGCCAGAGCCCTTTGTTACTAGCGATAATGACGTGGAAGCGATTGCCATGCCAGATACTGATGGCGTTTGGAAAACCACGCGCTTTACTGAGCAATCAGATATGCGCCACGATATGCACGTTAATATTGTCACGTTCCAACCCGGTGGCGTCATCCCATTTGATGAAACCCATGTCATGGAACATGGTCTTTATGTGCTAGAAGGGAAAGCGGTTTATCACTTAAACGGCGAGTGGGTTGAAGTAGAAGCCGGTGATTTTATGTGGTTACGAGCGTTTTGTCCGCAGTCTTGTTACGCGGGTGGCCCTGGGCCGTTTAGATATTTACTTTATAAAGACGTTAATCGACATATGCCGTTCATACGTCCTAAGAATTAATAGACGCATAACCCACAGCAAATTTACATAAAAGCGCAGATAAGGTCATGGCACAATGATCTTATCTGCGCTTTTTTATTTGTTCTTACCTTGGTTTTGCTATTGGTTTTATCAAGCTATTTTGACTATTTTTGTTAATGAAGGGGCTTTATTAGTCATTTACAATGCAAAACTATAGCTTGACACTTGTGTCAGGTTTTCATTCTGATATATTGCCTATTAGCTCATTAAGCATGCAAAAAATTACTACAACTAAAAGCGGAAACCATTATGACCACAAGTGCAGTTCGTTTCTTATTAAACAACGACGTTGTGACAATAGAAAACATTGACCCAAATTTAACGGTCTTGCAATATTTACGTGAAGAGCGATTTAAAAGTGGCACTAAAGAAGGCTGCTCCTCTGGTGATTGTGGCGCTTGTACTGTGGTTGTCGCTGAGCTGAGAGAAGATAACCAAGCGTTAAATTATAAATCGATAAACGCCTGTATTAGTTTTGTTGGCAGTTTGCACGGTAAACAACTGATTACCGTAGAGCACCTTAAACAGGGAGCAAAACTGCATCATGTCCAGCAAGCAATGGTGGATCATCATGGCTCACAATGTGGTTTTTGTACGCCGGGGTTTGTAATGTCGTCATTTGCCCTGCATAAACAAAATAGCACGCCCAATCGCGCAGAAGTATTAGAAGCTTTAGCTGGTAATTTATGCCGCTGTACCGGTTATCGCTCAATTATTGATGCGGCGATGGAATCGAGTGAAGATATTGAAGATGACTCATTCGCCCAACATTACCAGCAAACAGTTAAACAGTTACAAGATTTTAAAACATTACCCTCAGCTCAGTTATCCAATACTCAGCATCACTATTTTGCGCCCAAAAGCACCGCTGAACTCGCTGAAAAATTACTAGCAAACCCACAAGCGACATTAGTAGCTGGCGGCACAGATTTAGCGTTGTCAGTCACTCAAAACTTAGCGACCATTGAAAGTCTGGTGTATTTGGGGGATGTCGTTGAATTACATACCATAGAAAATAACGCCGACGAGTTTATTATCGGCTCAGCAGTACCGTACAGTGAATTTACGCCTATGCTACATGATGAATATCATGAGCTAGGTGAAATGATCGAACGTATCGGCTCAAGACAAATTCGCAATAACGGCACTTTAGGCGGTAACATTGGTAATGCTTCACCGATTGGTGACATGCCACCGGCTCTGATTGCTTTAGGAGCTGATATTACCTTACAGCGTGGCGATGTTGAGCGAAAAATAGCCTTAGAAGACTTTTTTGTCGACTACAAAAAAACCGTATTAAAAGCTGCGGAATTTATCAAAAATATATATATCCCAAAGGCTAAAACAGGGCAAGTACTCAAGCTGTACAAAATTTCTAAGCGTATCGATGATGATATTTCCGCTGTTCTGGCGGCCTTTTTCTTTGAAATCAACGATAATGTTGTCACCAATGTGCGCATTGCTTTTGGCGGTATGGCAGGTATTCCAATGCGCGCTAAGCAATGTGAGACTGCGTTGTTAAACAAGGCCTTTAATCGTGAAAATATTAGCGCAGCGCAACAGGCATTAACACAGGACTTTCAACCCATGTCAGATGTACGCGCAAGTGACAAATACCGCATGAAAGTGGCGCAGAATTTACTGCAAAAATGTTACTTAGAATTGCAAAATAAAACCATTGAAACGCGAGTAGTTAATTATGCGTAGCCTTATTGATAGCAAGCACTCAAAAGAAAGTTCTAATAACCAAGAGATGAATAACGCAGCTAAAAATGTTGGTTTAGGCGGGGTTGGTCGTTCGAAAAAACATGAAAGTGCTGACAAACATGTTAGTGGTGAAGCGCTCTATATTGATGATAGACCCAGCTTGCGCGGACAGTTACATGCCGCCGTAGGTCAAAGTACAATTGCCCATGGCATTATAAAAAGTTTAGATTTATCAGCCGTAAAAGCTGCTGAAGGTGTGGTGGCGGTGATCACAGTAGATAATGTGCCCGGCCACACCGATATCGGGCCAGTATTCCCTGGCGATCCGGTACTAGCATTAGGTCGAGTTGACTATGTTGGCCAACCGATATTTGCAGTTGCTGCCACCAGTCATGACTTGGCAAGGCGCGCCGTTAAGCTGGCAAAAGTAGAGTATGAAGAACTTGAGGCGGTATTGAGCGTTAAAGAGGCACTGGCCAAACAAAGTTTTGTACGGCCACCGTTTACCATGAAACGCGGTGATTCTGCAGCCGCTATTGCTCAAGCTGAGCACCAATTATCGGGCGAAATTTCTGTTGGTGGCCAAGAGCATTTTTACCTTGAAGGGCAAGTTTCGACGGCAGAGCCAACGGAAGATGGCGGCATGACGATATTTTCATCATCTCAGCACCCAAGTGAAGTACAAAAACTTGTCGCAGAAGTACTCGATATTCCACTCAATAAAGTCATTGTTGATACCCGTAGAATGGGCGGTGGTTTTGGCGGTAAAGAAACACAAGCGGCGCCTTGGGCGTGTATCGCGGCGTTATTATCTAATGAAACCAAGCAACCGGTAAAGTTCAAACTCAGCCGCTCAGATGATATGTGCATGACCGGTAAGCGCCATCCGTTTGAAAATAACTATCAAGTTGGCTTTGATAGTAACGGCCAAATTAAAGGCATTAAACTCGAGGTTAATGGTAACTGTGGTTATTCACCAGATTTATCTGATGCCATAGTTGACAGGGCGATGTTTCACTCCGACAACGCGTACTTTTTAGATCAAGCAACGGTGACGGGTAATCGCTGCAAGCTTAATACCGTTTCTCATACGGCTTATCGCGGCTTTGGCGGTCCTCAAGGTATGATGACCATTGAAATGGTGATGGACGATATTGCCCGCTATTTAGGTAAAGACCCATTAGAGATTCGAAAAATCAATTTATATGGTAAAGACGATCGTAATGTCACTCATTACCATCAAACGGTTGAGCATAATAAAATGGCGGAATTAATTTCGACATTAGAAGCAAGCTCAGATTATCAAGCGCGCCGAAAAAATATTAAGCAATTTAATCGTGAAAACACCATATTGAAAAAAGGCCTTGCCTTAACACCGGTTAAATTTGGTATTTCATTTACCGTACAACACCTTAACCAAGCGGGCGCATTAGTGCATGTTTATACCGATGGTACGATTCATTTAAACCACGGCGGCACTGAAATGGGCCAAGGTTTATTTACGAAAGTGGCGCAAATTGTCGCAGAAGAGTTTCAGGTCGATGTTGATACTGTCGGGGTGTCAGCAACACGCACCGATAAAGTGCCCAATACCTCGCCAACAGCCGCGTCATCTGGTACCGATTTAAACGGTAAAGCGGCACAAGCGGCGGCACAAACCATTAAAGCAAGGCTGGTTAAATTTGCCTGTGAACAATATAACGTTAAAGCAGATGTGGTCAGTTTTAAAAACAATCAAGTCATGGTTGGTTCACAGACGTTCTCTTTTGCTGAGTTTGTCCAACAAGCGTATATGGGCCGTGTGTCCTTGTCTTCGACCGGGTTTTATAAAACGCCAAAAATTCACTTTGATCGCACAACTGGCAAAGGCCGGCCTTTTTTCTATTACTCAACGGGCGCGGCAGTGTCAGAAGTACTCATTGATACCCTAACCGGTGAATATAAATTGCTTCGAACGGATATATTGCACGACGTCGGCCATTCATTAAACCCCGCGATTGATATTGGCCAAATTGAAGGCGCTTTTATTCAAGGTATGGGCTGGTTAACCACTGAAGAGTTAGTGTGGAACGAGCAAGGGCGCTTATTATCGAATAATCCTGCAACCTATAAAATACCGGCGATTAGTGATACGCCTAGTGACTTTAGAGTGGATTTAGTGCCTGACGATCCGAATCGCGAGCACACTATTTATAATTCAAAAGCCGTGGGCGAACCGCCGTTTATGTTAGGCATATCGGTTTGGTCGGCGCTTAAAGATGCCATAGCGAGTGTTGCGGATTATAAATTTAGTCCCGTACTGGATACACCGGCAACACCTGAACGTGTACTTTGGGCGGTCGAATCTCTGCAGTTAAAGTCCATGCAAGCAAGCACGCAAGCTTAAGTGATAACATTATGATGACGAACTGGAGTAGCGCTAGCTATAAGCTCAGCAAGAAAGGCCAAGCCTATGTCTTAGTGACACTCGTCGGCGTTTCTGGTTCAACACCGCGAAATAACGGCACAAAAATGGTGGTTAGCAAGGCGGGAATTTTTGACACCATTGGCGGTGGTCACCTTGAACATAAAGCGGTGAAGCAAGCAAACAAAATGCTCGCGCTTGGCAAAAGTGGCCAACATATTGAGCATTTTCAATTAGGCAGTCAGTTAGGTCAATGCTGTGGCGGGAGCGCCAGTGTTTTATTTGAATGTTTTGCCGCCACGGGGGTAAACATTATGCTATTTGGCGCGGGACATGTGGGCAAGGCTTTAATACCGATATTAGCGCAACTACCTTGCCAAGTTACATGGGTAGACACTCGAGCTGAGCAGTTTCCAAGCAATATCAGCGATTATGAGCATGTTGACGTGATGGTCAGCGACTCACCTGAATCTGAAGTCGCGAGCATGCCTGAAAATAGCTACTACATTGTTATGACCCATAATCACCAAATGGACTTTGATATTTCACAAGCGATTTTAAAACGCGCAGACTTTCATTACTTAGGTTTAATTGCCTCAGAAACGAAATGGCGACGTTTTCAACAGCGCTATAAACATCGCGATATTGACCCCAAACAAGTCGCTAGAATGAATTGCCCGATTGGCTTAAGCCAAGTCGGCGGTAAATTACCAATAGAGGTAGCAGTGTCGGTATCAGCAGAAATTATCCATGTTTACCAAGCTGAACAAGCAAGGCAAGCTAGTGCACATAATAACCAAGTAACACGCCAAGAAAGCACCAATGTAAAGTCTGTTAGCAAAACGCGTCCAATGAAGCAGCAGGGCGTGCATTGGCAGGATATAAAACCATTAATTCAAACCGACTAAATGGAGAGAAAATGAATTTAGCACAATTAAACAGTTTAACCGTTGAGCAAGCAACGCAGTGTTTTATGCAATGTTGCACATCAAGGGCTTGGGTCAGTGCTATGGTTCAATCTCGTCCGTTTGTTGATAAAAATGACTTGGCAGAAAAAGCTGATTTAGCGTGGAAAAACCTTGCTGAAACAGACTATTTAGAAGCATTTGACGGACATCCACAAATTGGCAATGTCGATACGCTGCGCGCGAAATATGCTAATACCAAAGCACTGGCCAGTGGTGAGCAAAGCTCAGTCAGTGAAGCATCAGAGCAAGTTATTGCTGCTTTAGCGAAAGGGAATGCTGATTATTTGGAAAAGTTTGGTTTTATATTTATCGTTTGCGCTACCGGAAAAAGTGCTGAACAAATGTTGGCATTACTACAGGCACGTATACCTAACGATAAAGCCACTGAACTGGTTAATGCTGCGGAAGAGCAGCGCAAAATATTTCATTTACGATTAGAGAAATTACTATGAGTCAAATAACTACCCATGTGCTTGATACAACGCGTGGTCTACCAGCACAAAACTTAGCTATTACCTTGTTTGCACAAACAAAAGCAGGTTGGAATGAATTAGCCTCAGGTGTGACAAACACCGATGGTAGAATTGCCGGCTTATTGGCTGATGATGAGGTGCTGCCTGCAGGTGTTTATCGCATGCACTTTGCTACTAAAGCTTATTTTGATGCTAATCATGAGCAAGGTTTTTACCCTTATGTTGATATCGTCTTTGAATTGGACGGTAGTAAAAGTCATTATCATATCCCTTTGCTATTAACGGCGTATGGCTATTCGACCTATCGCGGCAGTTAAGCGCCAATGAAATAGATAATCATCATGACAAAAAAACGAGAAACTATTACGCCACAACCATTAACTGCTGAAGCCTTTAGCGCCTTTGGTGATGTAATTGAGGCCAATGCTAAGGCGAAAACACTTGCGATCAATGACGGTTTTACTCAGCGCTTTCATGATTTAGCGCATGTTGATGTTAGTGATAATGGCGGTCATCCGCTGATTAATATATTTCGCTCTGCGCCATTACCTCAACCTATCGCGATAAAAATGATGGAGCGTCACCCAAAAGGTAGCCAAGCGTTTATTCCGTTAGGGCAAAATCCCTATTTAGTGGTGGTAGCGCCAAAAGGCGATTTTGACCTAAATAAGCTGGCAGTATTTATCGCTAATGCGCACCAAGGGGTTAATTATCACAAGGGCACCTGGCATCACTATTGTTTAGCGCTGCATGGTGAAAGTGACTTTTTAGTGGTGGATAGAGGCGGCGAAGGTGAAAACTGTGATGTGGTTGAATTAGATGGCTCGTTAGTTATTGCAGAGAGTTAAGAAAACACGCTGATAAAGCGAAGAATAACAAATTTATTAAGATCAGAATAAGGTAAAAATTAATGTTAAAAGTATATCGTGGCGAGCTACTGCACTTTTTAGCGGACCCAGCTAAAGTGGCGCTTCAAGACAGTTATCAGTATATCGAAGATGGTTTAATGATCATCAAAGATGGCTTAATTGAACAAATAGGTGAAGCGAATGAGCTGTTAGCGACGTTAGATAAATGTATTGAGGTCATCCACTATGAAAATGGTTTGATGATGCCGGGTTTTATCGACACCCACGTACATTATCCGCAAACAGAAATGATTGCCTCATATGGCGAACAATTATTGGAGTGGTTAGAAAACTATACCTTTCCATTTGAACGTCAATTCTCTGACCTTGAACACGGTAAAAAAGTTGCTGAATTCTTTTTAAGCCAGTTATTAGAGGCGGGCACAACCACGGCGTTAGTGTTTGGCACAGTCCATAAAGAATCAGTAGAAGCCTTTTTTACGGTTGCTCAGCGGAAAAAACTGCGGATGATTTGCGGCAAAGTGTTGATGGATCAAAATTGCCCCGATTACTTAACTGACACTGCACAAAGTGGTTATGATGACAGCAAAGCCTTAATTGAAAAGTGGCATAACACTGACCGTTTACAATATGCCATTACCCCAAGGTTTGCGCCCACTTGTTCAACCGAGCAACTTAACAAAGCTGGGCAATTACTTGCTGAATATCCCAGCGTTTATTTGCACACCCACTTAAGTGAAAACAAAGCCGAAATTGCTTGGGTAAAAGAGCTTTTTCCTGATAGTGACGGTTATTTAGATGTTTACGATAAAAGTAAATTACTTGGTCGTCGCAGCGTATTTGCCCATGGTGTGCATTTGCATGATCACGAATGCCAACGTTTAGGTGAAACAGACTCGGCGATTGCTTTTTGTCCTAGTTCAAATCTGTTTTTAGGTAGTGGCTTATTTAATCTTCAACAAGCTAATAAGTTTGATGTTAATGTCGGCTTAGGCAGTGATATTGGCGCTGGTACCACGTTTTCTATGTTGAGCACTATGAATGAAGGTTATAAAACTCAACAGCTTCGCCAAGAAAAACTCAGCCCATTTCAGTCGTTTTATTTAGCAACACTAGGCGGCGCAATTGCCTTAGATCTTGAAGGCACTATTGGTAATTTTACTAAAGGCGCAGAAGCAGATTTTATTGTGCTGGATTACCATGCCACGCCATTAATGGCCAGACGTATGCAGCATTGTAAAACCTTGTCAGAAAAGCTGTTTATTTTAAGTATGCTCGGCGACGAACGTCATGTTAAAGCCACTCATATTATGGGTGAAAAAGTGGCCGGTGAATAAGTGATAGGCTAAATAGCACCACTTTATGTGGTGCGGTTTAATCGAAGTTGAATTTAACTAAAAATAAGACCATAAAAACACGATAAATTTTAACGCTAAGGAAACGTATGGATCCGTATATTAATGAATGGCTAAATTTGGTGCTTCGCTTTGCTCACCTTATTACGGGTATTGCGTGGATCGGCGCATCTTTCTATTTTGTTTGGTTAGATAATCATTTAGAAACACCACCTTCAGAGAAAGCGGAGCAAGGCATTGGCGGTGATTTGTGGGCGATTCATGGTGGCGGTTTTTATGAGGTGGCAAAATATAAACTTGCACCACCAAAAATGCCAAGCACATTATATTGGTTTAAATGGGAAGCGTATACCACTTGGATCACCGGTTTTTTATTATTAACCTTAATGTTTTATGTTGGCGCTGAGTCTTACTTAATTGATAAGCGCGTTGCTAACCTAACGCAATGGCAGGCCATTTTATTGGGTGTTGGTTCGATTGTTGTTGGCGTAGGTATTTATGAAGCGTTAGTGCGCACAAAATTAAGTAATCATGGCATTATTTTAGGCTTGATTTTAATGGTTGTCGCGACTGGGTTATCTTATGGATTAACACAAATTTTCAGTGCTCGTGGCGCGTATATGCACATGGGCGCTATCATTGGCACCATCATGGCGGGTAACGTACTTTTCGGTATTATGCCATCACAGCGCGCTTTGGTTAAAGCGGTTGAAGAGGGCACATCACCAGACCCCGCTTATGGATTAAACGCGAAAGTTCGTTCAACACATAACACTTATACCACTCTGCCCATTTTGTTTATTATGATTTCAAATCATTATCCAATGACCTTCAATCATAGTGCGAATTGGCTGATATTAATGGCGATTATTTTAATTACCGCCGCCGTTCGACAATATTTTGTCTTGCGCCACTTTGGTAAACAAAAACCGTTGATATTAGTGGCGTCGGTTGTGGCAACTATCGTGTTGGCTTATGCTGTTTCGCCGCGCTCGGTAGTGCTTAGCGCCCAGCAACAACAGCAAGTTGTTAGTGATGAGCAAGTCACAGAAATAATTACCCAACGTTGTGGCTCATGTCATTCAGAAGAGCCGAGCGATGATATTTTTACTATCGCACCCGCGGGCATTGTTTTTTCAGATATCGAGACGATAAAACAATGGGCTCCGCGCATTAAAGCACGAGTAATTGACGCTAAAGATATGCCATTGATGAATAAAACCGACATGACAGCTCAAGAGCGCACTAGCTTAGCCATTTGGTTATCGAATTTAAATAAGCAATAACTCTGAGTTAGCTTCGAGATAGGGCTGGTTTAATTCTTTAGTTTAAAAGGGGTTAAGTTTTAAGGTTTAAGGTTTAATGATAGCAATAATAAATCGAGTTATTGTTTCTATTTAATGTGGTTAATTTGTATTTTTTATAGGAAGTTTTGTGAGTAAAGTTAAAGTGTCAGAAGGTAGTATTCGCCAAAAGAATAAAGCCATTATTTTTGAAGCGGCGAAAAAAGAATTTGTTACCTTTGGTTTTAAAGGCGCTTCGATAAAGCGTATAGCCGAGCGAGCCAATATTCCCCGTGCAAATATTCATTACTACTTTCAAGACAAAACTGACTTATATCAGCAGCTGCTTAGCAATATTATTGCTGTGTGGAATAGTGACTACGATACCTTAACCGCTGATAATGACCCTAAACAAGTGTTGAGCGATTATATTCGCGCAAAAGTGATGCACGCAAAAAGCGATCCGGATGCCTCGAGGATATTTGCCAGTGAATTAATTCACGGTGCGCCCGTATTAAATGAATACCTTAATAATGACTTTAAAGTTTGGTTGAATAGTAAGGTGGCCGTTATTGAAGCTTGGATTGAACAGGGGGTAATTGATGATGTTAACCCCCACCATTTATTATTTCTAATATGGAGTTCAACCCAGCATTACGCTGACTTTAACGTGCAAGTGCTTGCAGGACTTGATAAAGAGTCGATGAACGATGACGACTTTGAAGCGGTGGTTGCTTCACTCACACAAATAATTCTCAAAGGCTGTGGAATTCACTAAACGCCTATGTAGCTTACAATTATTGTTAGTTGATAACATTGTTAATGTATCCGTAAAGCTTATGGTTATGAAAATGGCCAAGTATTAATTTTTTGAGGATCGGTCAGCAATATTTAGCACCGGTACACGCGAAGTTTCAATACCGCAAAAAATAGAAAAGCAGTCATTAATCTATTAACGCTCTTGTACGCTAAGTAACACTGGCAAGTTAAAGTTTAACCTGCATGATATTTAAATTGGGAGGTTATGAAAATGCAGCGAACGAATTAGCGGCATAACTTGATGAATTTAATCAACGCGTTTACTTCAAGCAACTTTATCGCCTTACTTATTCAATATAGAAACATATAAAAGCGCTGTAACTAAAACGCTTTCACAATAAAATTTATTTAAAGTAGTCTAGAATTTCAAAGAGCTTCC
>JBFJQB010000046.1:0-17937 GCA_041616855.1 Cognaticolwellia sp.
CGCATTACAGCAAGTTGAAAACGGCGCTCAGATTATTGATATCAATATGGATGAAGGCATGCTTGACTCGCAGGCTGCCATGGTGCGGTTTCTTAATTTAGTTGCCGGTGAGCCAGATATTGCCAAAGTACCGATCATGCTCGACTCTTCTAAATGGGATATTTTAGAAGCAGGTTTAAAATGCATACAAGGTAAGGGCATTGTTAACTCGATAAGCTTGAAAGAAGGTGAAGAAATTTTCCGTTACCAAGCTGAATTGCTGCGTCGTTACGGCGCTGGCGTTATCGTCATGGCATTTGATGAAACTGGCCAAGCAGATACGCGTATTCGTAAATTTGAAATTTGTCAGCGTGCTTATCATATTTTGGTGAATGAAATAGGTTTCCCCGCGGAAGATATTATTTTCGATCCCAATATTTTTGCTGTCGCTACCGGTATTGAAGAACATAACAATTATGCTCGCGACTTTATCGAAGCGGTTGGCGATATAAAGCAAAATTTACCGCACGCGATGATCTCAGGCGGTGTCTCTAATGTCTCATTTTCATTTCGCGGCAATAACCCTGTGCGTGAAGCTATTCATGCTGTATTTCTTTATCATGCCATTAAAAATGGTTTGGATATGGGCATTGTTAATGCCGGCCAATTAGCCATTTATTCAGACATTCCTGACAATCTGCGTTTAGCTGTTGAAGATGTGATTCAAAACTCTGACGATGGTGCTACTGAACGCTTACTTGATATTGCTCAAGAGTATCGCGGCCAGGCCGGTAGCCAAAATAGTAAGTCTGATCTGTCGTGGCGTGAGTTACCGGTCAACAAGCGCTTAGAATATTCGCTTGTTAAGGGGATTAATGAATTTATTATCGAAGATACTGAAGCCGCTAGATTAGAAGCTGTTAGGCCATTAGATGTAATCGAAGGTCCGTTGATGGACGGCATGAATGTTGTTGGCGATCTCTTTGGCGCTGGAGAAATGTTTTTGCCGCAAGTGGTAAAATCAGCACGGGTAATGAAACAAGCGGTAGCGCATTTAAACCCGTTTATTGAAGCAGAAAAAACCGAAGTGAAATCTAACGGTAAGGTATTACTGGCCACCGTTAAAGGCGATGTGCACGACATTGGTAAAAATATCGTTGGCGTGGTGTTGCAGTGTAATAATTACGACATTATCGACTTAGGCGTGATGGTGTCATGTGAAGATATTCTACGCGTCGCTCGTGAAGAAAAAGTTGATATTATTGGCTTGTCGGGCTTGATCACGCCATCACTTGATGAAATGGTCCATGTGGCGAAAGAAATGAAGCGACAAGCGTTTAAGTTGCCACTACTGATTGGCGGTGCAACGACCTCTAAAGCGCATACAGCGGTTAAAATTGAACCAAAATATCAATACCCTGTGGTTTACGTACCTAATGCTTCACGCTCTGTATCTGTGGTTAGTACCTTGTTGTCAGATGATAATCGCGCAGCTTTTATGGACCGACAAAGCGCCGAATATGTCAAAGTACGTGAACGCCATTACAAAAAAGGACCGCGTTCGAGTTTAATCTCATTAAAAGATGCTAGAGCTAACGCTGTTCCAATTAGTTTTGATCATTACACGCCGAAGGTGCCGAATAAATTAGGCGTAACAGTACTCGATGACATTGATTTAAACATGGTGAGAAATTACATCGATTGGACGCCATTTTTTATGACATGGCAGTTATCGGGTAAATATCCGTTAATTCTTAAGCATGAAGTGATAGGCGAAGAAGCGACTAAGTTATTTAACGATGCCAATGCCATGTTAGATGACGTGATCAATAATAAAAAGTTAACGGCAAAAGCGGTATTTGGCTTGTTTCCTGCCAATCGTGAGCAAGATGACTTGCAGCTTTATACTGATGAGTCGCGCATAGAAAAGTTAATGAAACTGCACCAGTTACGTCAACAAAGTAAAAAACCTGCCGGTCAATTTAACCGCTGTTTAGCAGATTATGTTGCCGATAAAGCGTCAGGAATTGATGATTATGTTGGCGCTTTTGCGGTATCTGCCGGTTTTGGCGTTGAAGCGTTAGTGAAAGCTTTTGCTGAAGATCACGACGACTACAATAGTATTTTGCTCAAAGCCGTCGCTGACAGGTTGGCAGAAGCGAGTGCGGAATATTTACACGAAAAAATCCGCAAAGAGTATTGGGGTTATGCAGCAGATGAAAATTTAGATAACGACAGCTTAATTCGTGAAAAGTATCAAGGTATTCGTCCCGCTCCGGGTTACCCAGCATGTCCAGAGCATACCGAAAAAGGTTTGTTATGGCAGTTACTCAATGTTGAAGAAAACATTGGTATGAAATTAACCTCAAGCTTTGCCATGTGGCCAGGTGCTGCGGTTAGTGGTTGGTATTTTGCTCACCCAGAGTCGAAGTATTTTGCTGTTGCTAAAGTTGCTAAAGATCAAGTAGAAAGCTATGCCATTCGTAAAGAAATGACTATGCCACAAGCAGAGCGTTGGCTGTCAGCTAATTTAGACTATGAGCCTGAATAAGGTAATTATTTTCGAAACAATAGTTAAACGAAGTAACCGCTAAGTTAGTAAAAGTGCAAGTTATGATAACTTGCACTTTTTCATTTTAAACAGAGGTTACTTAATTAGCTCAAGTAATTCATGAATGGTTTTAACGGGAATGATTTTAGCGCCTAAGCCTTCCATCGATTTATGATAATTTCGAAACGGTATAAATATTTCAGCAAAGCCATGTTGCGCGGCTTCTTTTACCCTTGGCACACCACTGTCGATAGGGCGAACATCACCGTTTAAACTGAGCTCTCCCATGATGCAGGTTGTTCTTGGGATAACAAATTCATTTAAACTACTTAGTAGTGCGGTGACTAACGCAAGATCGATACAGGTTTCTGATTCATCTATTTTTAAGCCGCCAATGATATTGAAAAAAGTATCGTGGTAAATTTTGGTTTTGGTATGTTTACGCAAAATACCGGTTAACATTTTAATGCGGTTCATATTTAAGCCAACACATACTCGCTGTGGAAATTCAGCTTCGGTTTCTGTGGTTAGGCATTGAATTTCAAGCAGTAAATTACGATTACCTTTTCTGATACAGGTAATAGCTGAGCCAGGTGATTCAGTGCTTGAGCCTGATAGAAATATCTCACTAGGGTTATCAACACTGAGCATACCGCGTTCACACATTTTAAAAATACCGACAGTATCTATGTCGCCAAAACGGTTTTTATTGGCTCTTAAGGTTCGTATTTGTCCATCGTTAGTATCAATATGCAGCAGAGCATCAACAATATGCACTAAGGTTTGAGGGCCGGCAATTTCATTGTTTTTATTGACGTGAGCAATTAAAAACATAGTGACGTTATTTTGTTTACAATACTGTGTTAATGCTTGTGCGGCACTTTTAACTTGTGACGGGGAACCTGGACTACCGTTGGCATTATCGGTAACCACCGCTTGAATCGAGTCAATGACAGCAAACTTGATTTTCTTTTGCTCTAATTCTTCAATGATCGCTTCAACACTGGTTTCTGATAGTAAGTATAATTCGTCAGGATTATAGTCAAGCTTTAAGCGCTGAACCCGGTTTTTAAACTGTGATAGCGATTCTTCCGCAGTACAATAAAGTGAAGGCATTAATTTAGACATACGAGCGACTAAATCGGAAAGTAGTGTGGTTTTACCCGCACCTGGGTCGCCTGATATGATATTGACAGAGCCTGTCGTAACGCCACCACATAATACGCGGTCAAGCTCACCGATACCGGTTAATTGCTTTTCAGCTTCGGTAGACTCAACTTCATTAATTTTTTTAGATCCGCCGCCCGTACCACCGGCATAACCGCCTGTTGATATGCGACTTTTTGTTGGGCTTTTACTTTGGCTCGCGGGAATTTTCATTTCAGCTAAGGTATTCCAAGCGCCACATCGACATTGCCCCTGCCAACGAGGGTAGTTCATACCGCAATCGGTACAAACGAATTCTAATTTTGCTATTTTTGCCATTGGGTTACCTATCCTCTAAATGTAAAATTTAACTGCCTGCCAGCAGTCAAAATTATGACAAAACACCGGCGTAATAAATAATGAGCGATGAACGCCCGATAAGTTGTGGTTGTTTTTGTTAATTTATTCAGTGCTTTATCTTGGTTTGTTTCAATGATTTACTTTACTTCTTTTATAGTGAATTAATAGGTATAGTTTTTGCTTTATAAATAAGTAAATTAAATAATAAACTGTTTACTAATCAATATTAATCATAGCGTTATAGTAGTGTTAATTGTCTATCAAGCCAGATATATTTAGATTAATATACGATGAGTAGTTTTCTTCATTGTAAAGATATTAAAGCGTAAATGAATAAAGATTTTTCAAAATATCAAAAAATTATAAATAAATTTAGTGGCCAAGTCCTAAATAGTGACTTTGAAGCTAGATATAATGCTGCGGCGAAGAATATCCCCAAGACCGAACGCTTTTTACTTAAAATGGAATTAAAACGTCTTGCTGCTCCTTGTACTCGTTTGATTGATTTGCGCGGGCATGTTGATGGTGAATGCAAGCCCTTTGAATACGAGGACAAAATTCATTTTTTAGATGATATTGCCAATCGGGTTTTCACTGAAAACCTTGCTCGTTATGGCGGTTATACTTTTGGTGTCTACGAAGCCACAATGAATACTGAAAATAACTTTAGGGTTATTTATCAAAAAGAAAAAACCAAGATAGCGGCTACCCCACCTCTAGAGACCACTAGGGTCATGGAGAAATCACAATACCCTGCGAAATTCTTCAGCTTTGGCCCATATCATAATCGCAGTGAAGAGCGAATGAATTTCGCGATTTCCATTCAGGTTGCTTTAAATAACGGTCATCGTTTTGAATGTACTACTTCGGATTTAAGTGTTCATGGTTGTAAATTTAGGATTAATGGCTTTCAAGCGATTGAGCTAGGTCAACAAATTACCTTGCGATTTACAGGCTTAGAGGAGTACTTTCAGTTTGGTAATGATAAGGGCTTTATCTATGAGATAAAAAATATTACCAGCTTAGATAATATGCAGTTGGTTGGTGTTAAAAGAGTTAGCCAACCATTAGTTAAACCTGAAGCTTTTACCCAATTTCTTGTCAGCTTTATTCAAAATAATAAACGCCGTTATAAAATTAACTTAGATAATACCATTAATGCAATACAAGCAAGGAGTTTTGAGCATTTTGTCTTGCCTAAGTCCAATGAGTTGCCTGTTTTTGTAGAAAAACATATTAATACGTTAACGCCAAAATATGCCTTAACATGTAACAACAACCAAAGTCTTTATCAATATTGGCAAGACGAAAAACGTTATTCTACCCTGTATTGTTTAATTACACCTGAACGCATTGCTCGACTTAAAAAGTTAGCGGTATCAGGAAAATCATTATTAGTTTTTAGCTTTATTCATATAAACCAAGGTAAAACTTATTTTTATACTGCCGATGAAGAGCAGCTTAATGAAGATAAGGATTTTATGCCGCAATTTTTGGGCTTTGCGGCGTCCAAAGACAATTTTAGGGTTGTGCAGCTATCTTTGTTAGATGTATTTGTGCCCCTTGCGGAGTCAGCGTTAACTTTATCTAGTACGCTAACTAAGCAGAATGAATATTTAAATGCCCCAATATCTGATGAAGTAAAATCACGGCTCGACAAAACCCCTTACATTGTAGTGGCAAATGATGTCACACAAGCTGATGCGGTTAAGGTATATCAAGCTATGCCTTATCAGGGAATTAATACTGCAAAACTAAAAGAATTTGGTCATAAACGCTTGAGTAAACCTTACAGCGTTGATGAAGTAGGGATCAATTATCAGAACCAGCGACAAGAGCTACGTTTTAAGTATAAAACTCCTGCGCAAGTCGAAGTCAATAAGGTTAAATGGCAGGGGAGTTCGCTTGATTTTTCCACCTCAGGACTCAAAATTGAGTTGGAAGAGCCCACGATGTTAATGAAGCGGGATATTGTTTACGTTAGCTTTCCTGAATTACAAAAAATTACCTCAGTGTTTGATTTAACAGGCTTACCTTATGAAGTGATGCGAGTTAATAGTGCAAAAAATACTGTTAATTTACGCGTATTTGTTGAGAAGCACCAACATATAGGGCGTAAGTTCTTTAGAGCTTTGATTGAAAAAAATCGAGAAAAATTAACCCCTGATGAATATGCTATGTCGAGCCCCGGCTTGGCAAAGGCACTGCGCAGTATATACAGTGCCAGTTTAAAAATTCCTGCTATCGTAATACAAACTAGCGGTAGTCGTTATAAAGCCGATGTGATTGCTAGCGGTGAAGTGTCAGGGAAATTAATGCCAGTGATGCAGCAGTTAAGTGATAGCGATTCACATTACAACTTATTTCCAATTTTTGGCCATGGTGAAATCATGACCAAGTTAACCGCAAAACTGAAGAAAATGGTTGCCACAGATGAAGCAGTGGATGAACTACTTTATATTGCGATTAACCCAAGCTATGACATGGTTGATAAAGCGGTAACCACCAAACTTGCATCGGAGTTTGGTACTGATAAGTTAAAACAGATTTTTATCCATCAAGCTTTGAAACAGGGGAAATTCTTTTGCGTGATGTTAAAACTATCGCGTGCAGCAGAACCTGATATGGATTACTTAAACCCTGAGCTTAGCTATATTAGTTCATACGCTATCCATCGCGGCAAACAAATTGAACAAGATATATGGAGTGTTGCCGGTATTGTTCAGGTGATTGATGTCACACCTGAAGTGCTTTTTCGTTATCATTTAACCCGTTAACTTAGCTAAGCACCTAACGCTTGTGGTGATTTACTTTTGTCGGGCTAAAGCCCTAGCTACAGGTTAATTACATATTTATCTAGTTTGCGATTATTTAAGCCAGTGTAACAAACAATCTAAACCTGAATTGATGATACAAGTATCTGCTTGTGCAAGTACTAATGGCTTAGCGTGAAAAGCGACCCCTAAATGCGCGGCCGTCATCATCACTAAATCATTGGCACCATCGCCCACGGCAACGGTTTGTGTTGGCGCGATAGCAAACTCATTTTGCAGTGTTAATAAACAGTCTGCTTTAGCTTGTGCATCAATAACTTTTCCTAGCACTTTGCCTGTTAAGCGCTGGTTATTGATTTCTAAAACGTTTGCCACAGCAGCATCTAGCGAAAGCATTTGTTTTAAATGATCAGCAAAGTAGGTGAAACCACCCGAAGCGATGGCAACACGCCAGTGGTGTTTTTTCAATTCGTTAATTAAAGTTTCTAAGCCTTCCATTAGCGGAATGTTGTTGGCAACTTGCGCTAAAATATCTTCTGGAGCATGGCGAAGTTTAGCGACACGCTGGTGCAAACTTTGCTGAAAATCTAGTTCGCCAAGCATCGCTAGTTCAGTAACAGCGGCGACTTCTTCACCAACACCCGCGAGCGCTGCTATTTCGTCGATACATTCTATTTTTATCGTGGTGGAATCCATATCCATGACCAATAAACCCGGTTTGGAAAGCGTCGGCGCATTGCATAATAATGCAGATTCTATGTGTTCGCTGATATTAAATGCAGCTAAACGATCTCGTGCTGTTTTGAGGTTATCTACTTGCACGCTAAACCGGTAACTGGTGGTGTTATTGCGTTGATTTATCGAATTAAGGCAATATAGCGTTAATTCACATTCCTTCAGTAAGTTGGCCAAGGTGTTGAGTTTAATATCAGCAAATACCACAAGCTCGGTAAGTTGAGCTTCATCTTGGCTGATAAGCGGCAGGTTATCGGCAGGTAAAGTAAATGCTTGTTGTACTTTATCGAATGTAATTGCGATACCGTGAATACTAAGATCAATTGTTAGCCATTGCGCTAAATTTAGATGCTGAATATCCTGTAGAGGAATAAGTTTTTTATCGGTTGTCACGGTAATACCTTATTTGAAAAAACACGCTTTAAAACGACTTTTTTAGTATAAAATCTTTGAATTTGGTTCTATAGTGTAATTATAGATGTATAGGAAGTCATTCGTTTTATGAAGCAAACAGAACAGCCTTTATACCCTAAATTATCACCTATTTATAATAAAATATTGCAATTAGCCATCGCTATTTTATTGTTGATATTTTTGATGAATTTTTGGGTTAGTAGCCGTGATGCTCAGCAACAGCAAATCCAAGGACATGCGAGTAAAGTCGGTAAACTGTACTTAGCCCAAGCAGGGATTAACGCGATGCCCTATTTGACGCAACAACCTAGTGACTTGCAAGCATATGTTGACAGGTTACTGCCACAGCCATTAGTTAAAAGTGTGCATGTTTACGACATCACTGGCCAAGTCATCGCCAGTTCAGAGCATGCTGAGTCTATTAATGATCTTTTTGGCATCAGTGTGAAGAAAAATAATCAAACCGATGATGTTATTCCGTTAGTTCAAGAGTTACGTAATGAGCAATTGCAAGGGTATATTCGACTTTCGCTAAATCGTTCAATCTTAGTTGATGAGCTTGCAGAAAAGAGTCGTGCTCAATACGATGTTATGCGCTTATTGTTGATAGTGGCGGGGGTTATTGGCTTTCTATTAACGCGAGGTTTAAATCGCTTTAGTCGGCAAGGCTATAGACCTCCTAGTGCTTAGTTTTTTCAGCCCTCTCGTCATCGAACAGCGACTGAAATCGCTCCTACAAAGAGATAACACATCAAGGTTTCGAGATATTAGGAAATTATACCTGCCGTAGGGACGAATTTATTCGCCGTGGTACAAGCCTGAAAAAGGGACGGAAGTCGCTCCTAAAAATGAATAACCCAATTCAAAGGGCTAAAACCGACTGGGCATTTTTTTCTAAGGCATAGGCAATTTCTTCTGCTGATTCAGCTCTAATCTTTGTTAGGGTTTCAAATACATTTATTAACTGTAACGGGGAATTATCTTGCCCTTGAAAACCAAACAACGGCATTGCTGGCGCATCGGTTTCTAATACTAAGCTTGTCAGTGGCAAGCGTTTAATCGCCTTGATAGTTTTTTCTGCTCTAGGATAGGTAATAGTACCACCAATACCAAGCTTAAAACCGAGCTCAATATACTGACGCGCTTGTTGGTAACTTCCTGAAAAAGCGTGAATAATACCACCTTTATCAAGTTTTTCTTGTCGCAGCATGGGCACAATATGTTGATGCGAACGACGATGATGAACAATAACAGGTAAGTGGAAGGTTTTTGCTAAACTTAATTGCTGTGCAAACACGTCAATTTGTTGAGGTAAATTGTTTTGCTCTTGAGCAATAGCGCCATCTATACCTGCTTCTCCAATAGCAACAATCTCACTGAGGTGCATGGCAACTAAATTTGTTAGCACACTGAGACTATCCGCTTTTAACTCATTAAGAAACCAGGGATGAATACCTAAACATGGATGCAATTTAGGTTGTTCAGGTTGATATTCTTTCGCCAACGCTAGTACTTTAAGCCAGTTTTTCGGGCCAATGGTTGGAATAACAATATGGTGAATATGTGCTTGCTGGCACTGCTGGAGTAGGTTTGGCAGGTTATCACTAAAAGCGTCGAAATCAAGGTGACAATGGCTATCGGTAAAGCTCATTAAATTGCTCATTTTCACTCCTTAATCGTGCTTAAAGTTCTGGATGTAAGTATGGCTTAAATTAATTTTTCCGCACGTCTGGTCAACTCATCGAGTACGTCGGCTAACTTATAGTGGCTGATAAATTCAGCTTGCGGCTTTTGTTTTTCAATCAAAACATTTGCAAGGTAAACGGCTTGGGCAATACCAAAGTCTTTTTGTAAGAGCTTTTCGGGGCGATGATGCAAGATAACGGCGGCAATGATCCGGTAGGAAAAGCCCCAAGTATGTAATAAATAACCGCCAACGTGGCAGTGATCGCTACTAAAGACTTTGTTTTCTAAGCTGAGGTTATCACCATCATTAGCTCGGTGCTTAAAAAACACTTCAGTTGACTTTTCATTGATTTCGAACAGCACGACTTTCCCGATGTCGTGTAATAAACCCGCGATCATAGCATCTTGCTTTAACGCTGGCTTAACCAGTGAAGCGGCAAGTTTGGCGGTTGCTAAACAATGTAACTGTTCATCGAGTATGGAAAAGTCTTTGATTTTCGGGTTATAAGCAAATAACTCTGCGGTCATCACGATACAGCATAAGGTATCAATACCCATTTTGGTGATGGCCTCACTAATACTCATCATCTGTTTGTCAGAAGTGGCAAAGGTGTTGTTTGAAAATTGTAATACCTTCGCGGTTAAGGCTGGGTCTTGCTGAATAATTTGCGCAATTTTATTCGAGTCAGTACTACGAGACTTTAAAATCGCATTAAGTTGAAGATAGACTTTAGGAGGACTCGGTAATGTTTTGATATTTGCCACAGTTTTGACAATAACATCTTTTGTAATTGCTTGATTAGTGCTGGCCAACTGGGCGATTGTTTTGATGATTGCTTTACATGCCATTGGCTGGATAAAGCAATAATGCACATTATCTTGTGCTTGCTGTTCGTTTTTTCTGACTAATATACGGACAATGCTCGGAAACTTTTTTGCAATCATTTCAAATATGATGTCACCATCACTATTGTCGACGACAGCAGTACAAATTACGACATTAAACTTGTGTTGTGCCAGTGCGGAAATAGCGGTGTTTAAACTGTTTACATGCGCAAATTTAGCTCGAGTTCTGTGGAGTTCATGTTTAAGATCGAGCAACTGGTTATCTAGGTTATCGATTAATAATATTTTCATTTACAGCATAGTGTTCCTAGAAATTCTCCCAAGCATTAGCTGACTATTACTTGGGAAATTAACACAGGTAGGCGCAAAATTGGAGTTTTGCGCAATTCCCACAATCGACATTCAGCTTACATGCGTTCCATTACGTCAATACCCAAAATATCTAAGCCTTGCTTAAGCGTATTGGCAATGATGTAACTTAACGCTAAGCGTGATTGTTTCACATCAGCAGCGATATCGTCTTTTAAAATCGGGCAAGCTTCGTAAAAACTCATGTAAAGGCTGGCTAGTTCATATAAGTAATTACACAGTAAGTTAGGCGTACACTCACTTATCACCGCATCAATAACATTTTCCAACTGTAACAATTTCAATGCTAAGGCTTTTTCTTGTGGTTCGACTATCGCGATTGCAGGTAAACTATTTTCTGCTGAAAAATCAGCTTTGCTAAAAATACTTTGAATACGAGAGTAGGCGTATTGCAAGTAGGGGGCCGTTGCGCCTTCAAAACTTAGCATCGACTGCCAGCTGAAAATATAATCGCTGTTACGATTTTTTGATAAGTCAGCAAATTTGACTGCGCCAATCCCCACTTTTTCGGCAATTTCAGATAAATGCGCTTCCGAGTAATCAGGATTTTTTTCTGCGATAAGCGCTTTGGCTCTGATCACCGCTTCATCAAGCAATTCAGCCAACTTAATGGTGCCGCCGGTACGGGTTTTAAACGGTTTACCGTCGTCGCCCATCATCATGCCAAATGGACAATGGTCATAACCAACATGTTCAGGTAAGAAACCGGCTTTACGAGCGACAATTTCAACTTGCTTAAAATGTAAGGCTTGGCGCGCGTCCGTAAAAATAATGATGCGGTCGGCTTTTAGTTTTTCACTACGGTAGCGACAAGCAGAAAGGTCAGTCGTGGCATATAAGTATCCACCGCCAGATTTTTGCACGATAAATACCGAAGGATCACCATCTTTGTTCGCCATTTCATTAATAAAAACAACTTTAGCGCCTTGGTCTTCCACGGCGATTTTTTGCGCCATTAATTCATCAATAACATTGGATAAATCGTCGTTGTAAGCACTTTCACCCATAATATCTTTGCGCGTTAGTGTGACATTGAGCTTCTGGTAAATGTCTTCACTGTGGCTAATTGAGATATCAATAAATTGTTGCCAAAGCTTTGCGCATTGTGCGTCTCCACTTTGTAACTTAACCACGTAATCACGAGCGCGATCAGCGAAACCATCTTCGTTATCAAAACGTACTTTTGCTTCGCGATAGAAGTTTTCTAAATCAGCAAGGGCAGTTTCGGCTACTTCATTAGAGGCGAGTTTATCGCTTAAATGTGCCAGTAGCATACCAAATTGTGTGCCCCAATCACCCATGTGATTTTGACGGATAACATGCTCGCCCCTAAACTCTAACGCTCGTACCACGGCATCGCCAATAATGGTTGAACGCAAATGACCTACGTGCATTTCTTTTGCCAAGTTAGGCGCTGAGTAATCTACCACCACATTCTGTGGAGTGGCTGCTTGGTCAACCCCTAAATTTTCGTCATTTGATATGTGGTTTAATTGTTTAGCTAACCAATTTTTGTCTAAATGAATATTAATAAAGCCTGGTCCGGCTAATTCTACTTTTTCAGCAATACCGTTTAGGTCCAGTGCTTCAACAACTTTGCTTGCCAACTCACGAGGATTGGTTTTTAGTTTCTTAGCCGCACCCATAACACCGTTTGCTTGGTAATCACCAAAGTTTGCTCGGTTTGATAAACTAATCGCTGGGTTTGTATCTTCAGGTAAACCTGCTGCCGTCATGGCAAGCTTAACTTTTTCACTCAGGATGTTACTAATATTCATCTAAATTAACTCTTGTTGGGTTGTCTGCTCAAGCTTGTATCTTGTGCGAGTCAGCGTAAATTAAAACCTTACACTAACTGATAAAGTACTTGATGTACGGTTACTTGTCATCAAAACGGTTTAACTAATGCTCGCGTGTTTTGTGAAATTCTATGTCAGGGTGACGCTCTTGCGCTAAGCTTAAATTCACCATTGTCGGCGCGATATAAGTTAAATTGTCGCCGCCATCTAAAGCTAAATTGTCATAGGCTTTCTTTTGGAATTGCTCTAAAGTACGCTCATCATCACAGGTACACCAACGCGCCGTTGCTACGCTAATGGGCTCATAAATAGCATCTACATTGTACTCAGTTTTCAAACGTTGCACGACGACTTCAAACTGTAACACCCCGACTGCGCCAACAATCATATCGTTAGAGTTGAATGGTCTAAAGACCTGCACGGCACCCTCTTCAGATAGTTGAATGAGGCCTTTTTGTAGTTGCTTCGCTTTAAGTGGATCACGCAAACGAATACGACGGAACATTTCTGGAGCGAAGTTGGGTATACCGCTAAACTTCATATTCTCGCCGGCGGTAAAGGTATCGCCAATTTGAATACTGCCGTGATTGTGTAAGCCGATAATGTCACCGGCATAGGCTTGCTCGACATTAGATCGGTCTCCAGCCATAAAGGTCACGGCGTCGGCAATTTTCACGTCTTTACCAATGCGCACCTGTTTCATCTTCATACCTTTTTCATATTTGCCTGAACAAATACGCATGAAGGCAATACGGTCACGATGCTTCGGATCCATATTGGCTTGAATTTTAAAGACAAAACCGGAGAATTTTTCTTCTTCAGCTCGCACAATGCGAGTATCGGTTTCACGCGGTAAGGGTTTTGGCGCCCATCGGGTTAAACCATCAAGCATATGGTCAACACCAAAGTTACCTAAGGCAGTACCAAAAAATACCGGTGTTAATTCACCTTTTAAAAACTCTTCATGGTTAAACTCATGAGAAGCGCCAACCACCAGTTCTAACTCTTCACGTAAGTCTTCGGCGTAGTTACCAATAACGGCATCTAGTTCTGGGTTATCTATGCCTTTAATCACGCGTTTTTCTTGAATGGTGTGACCTTGACCGCTTTGATACAAAAATACCTCGTCAGTCAAAATGTTATAAACACCTTTAAATTCTTTACCCATGCCAATTGGCCAAGTAATGGGCGCACATTTGATTTTAAGTACATCTTCCACTTCATCCATGACTTCCATTGGGTCGCGCACATCGCGGTCCATTTTATTCATGAAGGTAATGATAGGGGTATCACGTAAACGGGTTACTTCCATTAATTTAATGGTGCGAGCCTCAACACCTTTTGCGACATCAATCACCATTAAACAAGAGTCAACGGCGGTTAAAGTACGGTAGGTATCTTCAGAGAAATCTTCATGGCCCGGAGTATCAAGTAAATTTACTAAGCAATTATCATAAGGAAATTGCATGACCGAGGTAGTAATTGAGATACCACGATCTTTTTCCATTTCCATCCAATCAGACTTTGCATGTTGCCCAGACTTTTTACCTTTCACTGTGCCTGCTTTTTGTAATGCTTGGCCAAAAAGTAACACTTTTTCAGTGATCGTCGTTTTACCCGCATCAGGGTGACTAATAATAGCGAAGGTGCGTCGTAGGTCGACTTCCTGCTGTTGTACAGACATGCAAATTACCTGTTTTAAAGTGGATGAAAAAAAATGTGCTTAAATTTTAAAGCGCAACATTATAGCGAAAATCAGACCGAAGGGCAGTAACAATATCTGCTAATCTCGCTTTATTTTTAATTTTTACTTAGCCACAAGAACGTTATTGCTAACAAATGCTTGACTTTAATGATTACGGATGTAATCTTAATGTTGATTACAGGTGTAATCAAATGCGAGGGAGCCTATTTTAATTAACATAAATCCAAAGAAACCCCCCTGTTCAATTAGCCCACAAAAGAGCGAGCACGATGAAAGCACAAATGTCAGATATCAGTAAGGCAGAGTTCGAAGTATTAGAGGCTTTATGGCAACAGCATCCCGTTGCTGCTAGTGAAATTATTCTTCGATTGAATGAAACCAAGCCTTGGCATGAAAAAACCGTTAAGACGTTATTGAATCGACTGGTGAAAAAACAAGCGGTCAGTTTTATCAAAGAACAACGGCGTTATTTATATTCGCCGTTATTTGAACGCGAAGATTACACCAATGAGGCAAGCCAAAGCTTAATCGAGCGCATGTTTAGTGGTCGAGTTTCACCACTCGTTGCAGGCTTCGCTAAAAATAAGCGTTTAAAAAAAGAAGATGTTCAGGCGTTAAAGTCATTTATCGATCAATGGGAGCAAGAGCATGAGTGATTGGATATTAGCGTTAATTTTACCTTTGACATTTTTACTGACTATTTTGTTGAGCAGTCATGCCGTGGTATTGAAAAAATTTGGCGCAAAGGCGGTTTATCTAAGCTGGTTGAGTGTGCCTTTGTTACTGGTATTTTATACGCTCGTGCCTAAGGTTTTATCGGTCGGTGAAATTTTTGAACAATCTAGTCATTTTGAAAAAGTATTAGTGTTTTCAACACAAGCAATTCAGCAAGCAAGTGACGCTGAATATGTCATGGTGCTCAGCTTAGTGATCAGCACACTATTAGTGGTGTTTGCAATCATTAATCACTTGTCCTTAAAGCGAGAATTAATTCGACAATGCGACAACGTTGAGCAGTCAAGCTTACTAGAAAACAACCAAGTTATTGCTGAAATAATCACAGATCGCGCACTCAAGGTCGTGATCAGTCAGCAAACACAAAGCCCGATGCTGGTCGGCCTTATAAACCCCGTTTTAGTATTACCAGATGATTTTGCTGAGCTTTACAATACCGAGCAACAGCAATTGATTTTGGCGCACGAAATTTGTCATTTTGATCGTAATGACATTTATTGGAACCTTTTGGCCTATGGACTTCTGGCGTTGTATTGGTTCCACCCCTTGGCTTGGCTGGCTTACTTTAGGTTTCGTCGAGATCAAGAACTTTCCTGTGACCAAACTACGCTGGCGCGCAAGCCGTTCGAAAGCAGGATTAATTATGGGCGAGCTTTGTTAATTACGGCGCAGAAAACGCCTAAGCTAGCAATTGCTCACTTATCGTTTAATGAATATGGAGATAAAGCTGTTATGTTAGAAAGAATAAAACAAATTCAAAGCAATGGTATGTTTGGTAAAAGGGCTTATGTGGCCGGTGGATTATTAGCGGTAACATTAATGACCGGGATTAGTTATGCAGGTCATGTGGGGCAACAAGGGGGGGCAGGAGAGAAAGCTCAACACATTCAAGCTAATAACAAGGTTTATCCTGTTATGCGCATCGAACCGAAATATCCTGTGCAGGCAGTAAAAGAAAATATTGAAGGCGCGGTATTACTAAGCTTTGATATTAACGCTAACGGTAATACCGAAAATATTCGTGTCGTGAACAGCTCACCAGCAAACGTTTTTGATAATGCAGCGATTGAAGCTCTGAAACAATGGACTTATAACGCCTCTGCGACAATACAGAAAAATAATCTTGTACAGTTAGACTTTATGATGAATGCATCTTCAAAGCCTATTCACTTGGTGGAAAAAGTGAGTGTTTCTCATTAAGTCCTACTAATGAAATAAGATAAAGCACTAAAAAGGTCAACTGAGTGAAGAATATTCGCACTTAGTTGGCTTTTTTGCTGAATAAAAGCAAACCCCACTCACTACTTTAAATCCTCCCCACTATTTAAATTTTTGTTATCCCGCGTGCAAGAAACTTGATTTACATCAACAAAAGCAGTGTTCAGATGCGCTATTGTCAAAATATGAAGATTATTAACGAAAAGCCCCACCTATGTGTGGCTGCTTTACGGATGATTTATTAGAGATTTATGGTTGATTTAAGCCGTCGTAATTTTATGCACGCTAAACGTAGTGCTATAGCACAACCGATCAGGTTGCCTTGGGTAGAAAATGAAGCCTTATTTATTCGTGACTGTACACAATGCGGTGACTGCATTGATGCTTGCGAGGAAAATATTATTCTCAAAGGTGATGGTGGTTTTCCCGAAATTAACTTTGCTGTTGGCGAATGCACCTTTTGTCAGCAGTGTGTCAAAGCTTGTAATGAACCGTTATTTAAACCGCTAAAGGAGTCACCGTGGCAATTAACTATTGCAATAGGGGCAAGTTGTTTAGCTAAAAAACAGGTGCATTGCCAAATTTGTCAAGACAGCTGTGAGTCTGAGGCTATAGCTTTTCCTCCTCTTCATGGCCGTGTACCTCAACCTGAAATCGACCCTGATAATTGTAATGGTTGTGGGGCGTGTGTCGCGGTTTGTCCAGAGTCAGCAATTAAATTATCACCATCCGCTTTAGGAGCAAATCATGAGTGATTTAGAACAATTAATATGGAATGTTTTGGGTTACACCTCAATGCCACTGATATTTATTTTTGGCTTTATCGCAACGGCGTTAGCCGCGGTGGTTATTTTAAAAGTTGTAGGCGCTAAGCCAAGCGAGTAATGCTGAAACTAGCAATAAGGGGGGGGAAGAAGTGATTAACCTATTAGAAGAGAGCCCGGTAAATATCGCTGGGGTAATGTTTATGGCTTATCCCGAAAAAGCGGATAAAGTTGCCGCAGAACTCACGGAATTTCCGGGTGCTGAACTTCATGTTAGAGGCGAAAATGGCAGCTTAGTCTTTACTGTTGAAGGGCTTGAAGGTGAGAGCCATCAAGCAAAACGTATCATTAATACGATCACAGATATGAGTAATGTTGCTGGCGTTATTTCATCGGCACTTATATTTCATCATAACGATGCTGGCTTAGCCCAATATCAAGGGAAGGAATTATGACCTTAACGCGACGCGATTTTATCAAAGCTAATGCGATCGCAGCGACAGCGGTTGCCGCAGGTGTTGCTATACCTGTATCGGCGTCTAACTTGATCACTAAATCATCAGAAAGTACGATTAAGTGGGACAAAGCGCCATGTCGTTTTTGCGGCACAGGTTGTAGTGTTTTGGTGGGGACTCAGCATGGCAAAGTGGTGGCAACACAAGGTGACCCTGAAGCTGAAGTCAACAAAGGTCTTAATTGTATTAAAGGCTATTTTTTATCGAAAATTATGTATGGTAAAGACCGCTTAACTCAGCCTTTATTAAGAATGAAGGATGGTCAATATCATAAAGATGGTGACTTTACTCCAGTGAGTTGGGATAACGCCTTTGATGTGATGGCTGAAAAATTTAAAGCG
>JBFJQB010000047.1:0-17922 GCA_041616855.1 Cognaticolwellia sp.
AACAAGGTATGATTGACCAAAGCATTGTTGAAATATAGTCAGCTCTGAACGGCAAAAGCTTTGGCATTTGTTGGCTGCGGCGCAAATTGGGCAGTGATTTTCTATCAATAAGTATTCATTCGCCGAATTTTTTTCAACGCTCGCCATATAACCTTCCTCGCTGCGCATCTGGGCTAAGGCGTTCACTTTACTGATTAAATTTTGACAAGACTCTAATGCTGTACGGTATTTCTCTAACATTTGCTGTTCGCGGGCGCTAATTAATTGCTCAAGCCCTTGCTCGCCAAAAACCTGGCTAACAGAGTCGATTAACTGCAAGGTAAGGTCGGCATGTCGATCAGGAAAACGTTTATGTCCCAACTCAGTGAGTTGCCACATTTGCTTGGGACGACCAATCGCGGCTTTTTGTAAAAAATGGCTGACTAAATTCTTTTGCTCTAAGCGCAACAGATGCTGCCGTGCGCCCATACTCGTCATATCGAGTACTTTGGCTAATGCTCCAGATGTCATGGCGCCCTGCTCTTTCAGTTTCGCTAGTAGGCTATCAACATTTTTTATTTGTTCCATCACTTAAGGCACTTAGTTGTTTGTATTTAGGTCTACTTAGTTAATAAACATAAAGCTTTAATAAAGTAAATTCAACTGAAAAAAAAGGGCCAAACGGCCCTTTTTATAGCTATATTGCTTGGCCGTTATTTTGCAGCTGCAGCCGTTGCTTCAGTACTTGCTTCAGCGGTAACCGGTGTAAAACGAATAGCATTTATTTTAGCTGGAGATTCACTTTGATTACGTAATTGTGCAAGACGATTAACTTGTCCTACAGAGCCTAACATAGCGTGAATTGGAATAAACAAACCACGTTTATGGAAGTCTAATACTTGCTCGTCGCTTAATGCTTGGATTTTCTTCTCGTCAACGCTGTATAAGCCAACAAGTTTTTTGGTTTCACCAGAAGCAAAGCTGACGTTAAGCTCAAGTTCTAATAACAAGTCGTTATCAAGTAATTCTTTCATGAATTTCTCATTCATGACTTCGTTGTCGTATAAGCGGCCTAAAGAATCTTGCACGCCTTTAAAGAATTCAGTGTCGTTACCTTCCGCATCGAACAATTCATGATCTTTATCTTCACCAACAAACTTGCTGTCTAAATCAACACAAGCCGTTAAGGTTTTTTCTTTTTCAGGGTCTAAACCTAAAGAAAATGGTGACATAGCGATACTTTGTGGAATATAAACCGCATTCCAAGAATCTTCTTTGTGGTAAAGGTTCTCACCAGCTTCTAAACCTAACATAACCACACTGCGGTAACGCTCTGTTCCTTGATCTTTAACAAATACAATCGGGTAACTCGTTGCCGCTTGTGAGTACTCAGGGGCGGTAATCGGTGCAATGTGCTGATTAGCTGCAATTGATAAATCACGTTTAGCTGCGATTTTAATGTTTTGATGAGTTTCTTTTTTAATTGGGGTAATGTTAGCCATGAATAAGTTCTCTTTTTACTGCGTCTTTAATCGTTGTCGTTTGTGACACTTTTTTGTTGTTGATAATAGTTATGGAGACATCTAATGTCGCTTTCAATGGTATAATTAAAATTATCTGAAGATAATTTTAATTTACTCAAACCAATTGATAGAAATAATGAGTTAAATTTCTGTAAAACAAAAAGTTAACACATGAAAATTAAAAAATACCTTTGTCTTTTTTTTCTGCTGTTCAGTCCGCTTATTTTCGCTTTACCGAAAATAAGCGTCAGCTATGGCGAAACTTTTGACGGCTTCAGCCGGGTGAAAATAAAAAACGAAACATTAGTGCCGTTGGCTTGCTTTGTTGCCATAGATGGCCATAAAACAAAATTTCAATTACGAGCGAGATCAACCTCCGATTGGTTCACTAGCACAGATACACGCTTTAATTACCAAAATTTTAGCACTTGGTGTGATTATCTCGATATTCATCCTGAATATAAAGCTTATAAATTGTACTAAACCATTTTAAAGGATTTCTTCGATATTTTGCCTGACTAGCTAGCGATGATGGCCGTAATAAAACCATCATCGCTTAAAATGTTTTTATTCACCTTGCCAGCGTTTGAATATTAATGAGGTATTAATACCACCAAAAGCAAAATTATTACTCATGACATAGTTGGTTTTTATATCTCGACCTTGGTCAACGATATAATCAACATCACCACATTGCTCATCAACATCTTTTAAATTAAGAGTTGGTGCGAACCAGTTATCTTGCATCATATGAATACAGGCCCATGCTTCAATACTGCCACAGGCACCGAGCGTATGACCCAAATAGCTTTTTAATGAACTTAATGGCACCTTGCCAAACACATTAGCTGTTGCATTTGACTCTGCAATGTCGCCTTTATCTGTCGCAGTACCGTGAGCGTTTACATAACCAATGGTCTTGGCATCTAAGCCGGCATCTTCAAGCGATAACTCTATTGCTACCTGCATGGTTTCTGCGGTGGGTTGAGTAACATGTTTACCGTCAGAATTTGAACCAAAACCAACAATTTCAGCTAGGATAGTAGCGCCACGAGCTTTGGCGTGTTCAAGTTCTTCTAATATCAAGGTACAAGCGCCTTCGCCAATCACAAGCCCATCTCGCGCTTGGTCGAAAGGTTTAGGGGTTGATTTAGGTTGTTCGTTTTTTGTGCTAGTGGCGTATAAAGTATCAAACACCGCGGCCTCAGTAACACAAAGTTCTTCAGCTCCACCAGCAATCATGGCTGTTTGACGACCAAATTTAATTGCTTCATAAGCATAACCAATACCTTGTGAGCCTGAGGTGCAAGCAGAACTTGTCGTGATGACTCGGCCCTTAGCACCAAAAAAAACGCCAATATTTACCGGTGCGGTATGGGACATCATTTGGATATAACTGGTTGCAGTGACACCCTCCATGGTGTTTTTTTCCATCATATGGCCAAAAGCGACTAAAGGTGCGGTGGAACCGATTGATGAGCCATAGGAAACTCCAGTGCTACCATCCGTTAATGCGGGGTTATTTAGTAGTTGTGCTTGCTCTAGCGCTAATTCAGTTGCACGTGTTGCCATTAACGAAACACGGCCCATTGATCGCACCATTTTACGCTTATAGTGAGCAGGCTTTTCAAAATGTTTAACGGGCGCTGCCAAGCAGGTATTAAGACCATCTAATTTTTGCCATTGTGGCATCACCTGAACAGCGTTTTCTCCTTGTTCAAGCGCCGCTCGAAATGTTGACCAATCATCGCCCAATGCTGTTATTGCCGACATTCCCGTTACGACTACTCGTTTCATTACACTATTCCACCGTTAACAGAAATGACTTGGCGAGTAATATAAGCGGCACCATCTGAGACTAAAAAGGATACTGTTGCAGCGACTTCTTCGGGTTTGCCAACACGTCTTAAAGGGATCATTTTTTTCACTTCATCTAACGGTAAATCCTGTGTCATATCAGTATCAATTAAGCCTGGTGCAACACAGTTTACGGTAATTTTACGTTTAGCCAATTCAAGTGATAGCGCTTTAGTTGCGGCGATAACACCACCTTTAGCGGCGCTATAATTAACTTGGCCTCTGTTGCCTGCGATGCCAGAAACTGAGGCCATGGTGACAATTCGCCCGCCTTTTTTCGCTCTTACCATTGGCATCACAATAGGGTGAATAACATTATAAAAACCATCCAATGCGGTATTAATTACGCTACTCCAATCATCACTTTCCATTGCAGGGAAAGCCATATCTTTAGTAATACCGGCATTACAAACTACACCATAATAAACCCCGTGCTCAGCCATATCATTTTCTATAGCTTTTTTTGCTGATGTTTGATCGCAAACGTCAAACTGTAAGAGCGTGGCGTTACGACCTAGTGCGATAATTTGCTGTTGAGTATCTTTTGCAGCGTCAATACCATTTCGGCAATGCACGGCAATATCAAAACCATCTTCAGCAAGCTTAATGGCAATCGCCTTTCCTAAACCACGACTAGAGCCAGTCACTAAAATTCTTTTAATATTATCGGTCATTTTGATTGTTCACTTATCTTTATTAAACTTATTTATCTTCAGGCGTTATACGCTTATGCGTAGCTTTCTTGAATAAAAGCATTTGGATCTTTGGGTTGAAAAACATTGATATTCGCTTGAGCAATTACTGTGTTTTCACTGGCCAATATTTCACATTCGAACACTCTTAAACCTGAATCCTCGCGATATAACTCTTTAATGGTGATGGTTAATTCTTCATCAAGGTGAAAGTACGGACGCATGGTTTTATATTTTCGCGAGCCCAATAAAAAACCTATTTGTACATCAGCTTCATGATCTAAAGCATGAGCACCAGCAAAGGCTGCTATCGCTTGCGCCATATACTCACTGCCAATATAGCTGGGTACACCTTTTTTAAAGCTATTATAAAACGGACTTGCCGAGGTTATTACTACTGTACAACGACAAGAGTCGGCATCATATTGCTCAAGTGAGTCGATTAAGATCATCGGTGCTTGATGGGGTAATATCCGCTTAATATCATAGTTACTCATGCGATTTTCCAATAACAGCGCTAAAGTTATTGCCGCCAAAGGCAAATGAATTGCTTAAGCAATACTGAATTTTGTTTACAGTTTCACCTTGGCTGAGTTTTATCGCGGGTAAACGCTCATCAAGCACTCCTGCTTGGCAGTTTGCTGGCAGTTTACTAGCAGCATTTGCATCACTTAATAATAACCAACAAAGCCCTACTTCTAGTGCCCCTGCCGCGCCTAAGGTATGGCCAGTTAAGTGTTTAGTTGAACTACAAAGCACATCAGTGCCACAAACCTCGGCCATCGCCAAGGCTTCCATTTCATCATTTTTCACTGTGCCAGTGCCATGTAAATTAACATAATCTAGTTGCTTAGGCGTAATGTTGGCATTTTTAATAGCCAACGACATCGCTTGTGCCGCGCCACTACCATCAGGAATGGGCGCAGATATATGGTAAGCATCTGAAGTCTCGCCAGCCCCTAGCAATTGAATGCCATTATCATCTTTTGTCATGATAAATAAAGCGGCGGCCTCACCAATATTAATGCCATCTCTGTCACCGCTAAAGGGACGACAAATGTGGCTACTGATCGACTCCAATGACTGAAAGCCATTAACGGTTAATTGAGTTAAGCTATCAATGCCTCCGGCAATAACTACATCAGCTAAGTCATTTTCAAGTAAAGTACTGGCGCTAATTAACGCTTTGCCACTTGAAGAACAGGCGGTCGAAATACCGTACACAGGGCCTTTAGCGTTAGCTAATTGAGCAATATAATTCGCAGGGGCCGACATTTCTTGTAGATCATAGTGAAAATCATTTGGAAACTTTCCAACTTCAGCTAAGGCTTTTCTGGCCAATTCACCTTCATAAATGCTGGCGGTGCTGGTGCCAATAACCACAGCAATGCGATGTTCGCCATATTGTTTGGTTAAGGTTTTTAATGCATCAGCTATTTGCTGATAGGCTAAATAAGCCAATTTATTATTATTGGTGGATATTTCATTTAGCGCTTCATGTTTCGGCAAAGCCACACGGCCAACATATTGTTGACCTTCTAAAGGTAAATCATTATCTAGCGATAACGCATTTTCTTCGCCTGATATTAACGCGGCTAAAACTTGTGCTTTATTATTACCAAGCGCACAAACAACACCGAACTCTTTTAAGCACGTACTCACGAATTGTCTCTTTCCAGGTTAGTTAAACGAATTTGATAGCCACGAATAAGGTTTTCTAGTTCATAGCCATTTTCAAATTTGTTTATTTTGATGATAACTTGATTATTCTGCATAATCGTTCTCTGCCAGATGACATTTTTTCTATCTACAGCAAGTTGTTGTTTGATGCTAACATTCGAGCCAAAAACAGCAGTTCTTAAAATACTCAAAGGCCAATTACATAGTTGAACATCAGCAATGATAAAGCGAATATCAATGCTGGGTAGGGGCACGTACTGGTTAACATCACTGGCTTTATCGCTAAACCAGGTGAAATCAAATAATGGTAGCCCCGAAGGAGAAATAGCAGCCATGGCAATTTCATTCGCATGGTATTCCACTTGTGCGATAAACTGATGCATTTTGCCCTTCGAGGTAATTTCAACTAGATGGCTATCGACTGTTGCTATTTTTTCTGCAGGCGGTGCCGTTAGCATCAAAGCTAAATTTTCAGCTAAAAATACCGACTTGCTATCAGATGTTATGGCGCAGCTTGTTAATAGCCATGTCAAGCACACGAAGATTAGTGGCCTGGTAACTTGGCACAATTTATTTACGCGGACTGACATATTTCTGCCAAAACACTTAAACGTCGGACACTTTTGGCGACATAAGGGTTTTGCTCATCCCACGCGTAGCCAGCTAAAATAGAGCTAATCATGCGCCGCACCGAGTCGTCATGCTGATCATGATAAACAACATTTTGAAAACTCTCATCATACCAAGCCTCGACAAAACACCTAAAGGTATCAACACCAAACTTCAGTGGTTTGGCATATTCCATTTCCCAATCCACGTTATCGCCTTTTAACTGTCTTTTTACTAGTGGTGCCGCCAAAGAGGCAGACTTCATTGCAATGGTGACTCCAGATGAAAATACCGGGTCTAAAAACTCCCCTGCGTTTCCGAGTAAAGCAAAATTATCGCCCCACAATTGCGACACATCCGCGGCATAGCCTTTGATAACTCTCGCGTCTCCAATTGGCTTCGCATTCATCATTAAACGCTTTAAATTGGGATCTTGCTTGATAAATTCGGTCAAAGTTTCGATTGCTGGTAAAGAATCATCAAAGCGTTCAGGCAAGCCTACTACGCCAACACTGGCGCTGCCATCTGCAAACGGGATCAGCCAATACCAAACATCATTAAAATTAGGGTTGACGGTGATCAATATTTTATCGCGATCGAATTCTGGACAATCAATACCATCTTTAAAGTGGCTAAAATAACTGTGTCTGATCGGAAATTTAGACGGTATTTCCAAGTTTAAAAGTCTTGGTAATACTCGGCCAAAGCCGCTGCCGTCTAAAAGAAATTTAGCCTGTACTTGATAAGCGCTATCATCGTCGTCTGAGACATCAAGACAAACTTCAGGTTTTAGGCTGACCACTGAATTGACCTGATGACCATAACGTATATCGACATTCTTTTTTGCTGTTTCATCGGCAAGTAGTTTATCGAATATGGCACGTTTTACTTGATATGTGGTGCCTCTACCTGCACTAAATTTCTCAGTAAAATCAAAGGTTGAATCCTTGCCGCGCTTGTGAAATGCCGCGCCATTTTTAAATTGAAAACCAAACTCTTCTGCATAGCGATCTAGCGCTTGCTCAAGGCCGGCTTCCTTCAAAAACTCCATACACTGAGGCAATAAACTTTCACCAATGGAAAAGCGGGGAAAGTGTTGTTTCTCTAATATCAGTACTGATATACCATCTGTAGCTAATAATGAAGCCGCGACACTGCCAGAAGGTCCAGCGCCAATAATAACCACATCGTATTGTTGGCTTGTGTCTTGTGTTGAAGGTTTAATGCTCATGTATTCCCTATATGACTTAAATTTGTGCTTTTTTTGCAGCAATTGGCGCTAAAATAAAAATACTAACGATGCCGACCATAACGGTTAAGCCAAAACTGCTCACCGCAGGAGTTGCGCTAAAGACCAGAATCCCAAAGACCGCTGCCGACGATAAAGCTGACAGACTAATTGCTAAAAATGTTTTAGCTTGTAAACCGTGCTCGTGATAAAAAATAACGTAGTCTATCGCTAACGCAATAATCAGCAAAACAGCGAGTAAATTAAAAATATTTAAATAACTTGAAAATAGCTGACTTAAGGTCAATGCCAGTAAGGCACTTCCTATGGTAGCAATTGAGGATAAGGCACCAGCTTTTAGGCCGTACTTGGCCACTAAAATTACCATGACAACAATAAATGCACTGATCAGTAAATAAAACACCCCTTGTCGATATTGACTTAGTGCGTCACTGACATCACTAGCAGTATCGTAAAGGGCGACACTCTTATGTTGCTCTAACCATAAAATATTAGCCGCCGATAAAGGCTCATTAGAAAGCTCTAACCATAGTGCGTATGCTTTCTTTTCTGGTGTTGTTGCTGTCTGATATGATGCGGTATAAGTCTGGGCAACAGACGCTAGCGGGCCTTGTAAAAAGTCTTGATAAGTTAAGGGGTGGAACATTGTTATTGGATCAGCTAAATCGCTGATGGCCAGTACCCCATGAAAATATCCAGATTCATCTGCCTGTGATATTAAAGCGTAATGTTGTTGTTGGCGCTTGATCGACGGCAGAAGGTTATTAATGCCTTTTATTTTAATATTGGCCTGAGTATCGTGGATCCGCTCGATAACTTGCTCTTGAGTTTCCAACATCTGCTGCGGGGTTTCTGCTTTAATGATCAGTCGTTGCGAGCCTTGATAACCCAGAGCCGTTGCCACTTTAACTTCTTGTGCAATTAACCACTGAGGGCTTGAATTTAATAACCTGACATCATCATTGAACTGAATCGGGGCTACAATAGCTAACAGCGATAATGCTAAACCTAATATAGAGATAATTATCGTTTTATGGTTGAGTAGTTTGTGAAAAAAATCGACCCCACGCTGACTAAAAGTGATGGCGCTCACTGAGCGAGTTATTTTGGCAAAGCCTTTTAATTGAGGCAGTAAAATCAACACTGTGATCAATGCCCCCAAAAGGCCGAATATCATAAATACGGCAACTTGGCTTAATAAGGATAATGGCGAAAAAACTAAAATAAAATAGCCGATAGCGGTGGTAATAAAGCCAAGCACTAAGGGTTTTACTAGTGGGTTACTTTTATAGTTTTTATTATTGCTCTGGTTCCTGTCTGCATAAACAAAAGCATGGAAGCAGTAATCAATGACGACGCCAATCAAGGTAATGGCGAAAACTAAGGTTAATAAATGTAAGCTCTGAAAAAATAATAGCATGGCGATAAAACCATAAACACAAGCAATAGTTATTACCATAATGGCAGCAACCAACGGCAACAATGAACGAAAAACCGTCCAAATTAGTAATAACACCGCGATAATAGAGAGAACGCCAAAGCTTGATATTTCTGCTTTTGCTTGTGAGGTCGACTCAGCGGTATGAAAAAGTATGCCTGAATATAAAAATTCAACTTGTTCGGTGTTACCTATATCACTAAATAACTGCTGCAGCTTCGTCGCTATAGTAGTGCTAGCGTTAAGGTCTAAACCGTTGAGGGAAACTTGCAGGCGACTGAGGAAGTAACGTTGGTCTTGAACTCGCACAAACGCCATGCCTTGTTCAAACTCTATATCACCTAAGTTTGCTAAGGCTTCTTGTAAATATTGCGCTAAATTTAGTCTCGGCGCCTTGGCGATTGTTGCACTAACAAAAGGGTTGGCAAGTTGTATTACTTGATTTGTTGCTAACTGCATCAAGGCGTGACTGTTGTCGATATGCTCCAAGTAGGTCGCTGTTAAAACGTTATGCCGGTAGGGTAAATAAAACTCAGCAACCTCTGACAATGACGGCTCAGGTGTACGTAGGATGCTGACCTGATCTATCTCACTAACGGCAGTTGCTATCGCATTATGTGCCCGTCGGGCATTTTCTCCAGAGATTAGCACAACAATTTGCTGACTTTTATTGGTAAATAATGCTTGTTCCGCAATAGTAAAGTCTTGTTTCTGTGATGAGTTGGGTAATATTGATAGTAAATTTGTTTCAATATGCCATTGAGTAAAAAGCAGTAAATATCCGCCCAATAACAAAACGGAACACAGCTGGAACCAGTAGAATTTTTTCAATTTATTGCAGCCGCGCACGAACAGCCTCTGGCAATGCCGTTATCGTTTCTAATTGCAGGTCAATTTCCGTTCGATTTCCACTGTGCTCATGTAAGACAATATGATTTATCTCGCTGAGAAATGGATTTTTTTCATCATGCTCAGTAGCCTGACAAAGTTGCACGCGATTAATGAGCTTAGCTAATTGTGGTAATTTCGGGCTTAAATTGAGGCAGAGTTCAATCTGGCTGTTATTAATAATAAAGTTTTCGGATATTTTTTCATTATCGCCAGACATGATACTGAGTAGTAACCGACTTATCGCACTGGCACCTTTAATTTGTTTGCTTACACCCGAGTTATCTTCAGTAAACAATCCGGATTTTTTCAGTAAAAGTGCAGAAGAAATCGGTTGCTTGGTTAGCCATAATAAGCCGATATCAACATCAAAATACAATTCACCTTGTGATTTTATGGGGTGTTTTAATATTTTAAAATACTTACGCTGCACAAAATTACCTGATGCTATTGCCTTAGTGTTTAACGCAATAGTTTGTGGCTCAGCCGGCGAATGACTTTTCGCTAATGTGATGACACTAAAAGCTAACGCGAGTAGCGATAACATCAATTTAACGGTAATTGTGTGTTTAATCAGTTTCATGGTGGTTCGTGCTTAGCTGATTTATTTTATTGCATAGAATTGGTGGTGAAACGTACTGCATTTCTGCTGTCGAGATATCAACAGCAACCTGTATGGTATAACCTTTGGTTAGTTTTTTACCCGTATCGGCACAACTAATAATATAGTTAATTTTCAACCGCGATTCATATTCAACCAATTCAGCTGTAACGATAATTTTTTGCATGAAAATTGCCGAGCCAATATATTTAGTGCGCATATCAACAATTGGCCACATATAACCAGAAGCCTGCATCTCGAGGTAGTCATAAGAGATTTTACGCAAAAGCTCACAACGAGCGACCTCAAAATAACGCGCATAGTTACCGTGCCAAACCACTTGCATAGGATCGCAATCATGAAATGGCACTTCAATAATGACCTGAGCAGATAAAAGCACCGATTTAATCATACAAGCTCCAGCGCTGTGTTTGTATTGCGTCAACGGTAAAACGTAATAGTTTATCTAGTGGACGATCGTCTAATAACGGTTCAAAAAACTGACAAATGTCATCATACATCTCCATGACAGGAGCTGGCAGAGTATCGTGATCCAGCTCATTATTGGCAATACGAATACGTACACCTTGTATGGCTGCCAATAACGTACTCGCCAGTACTTGTTCGGTTAACTGTAATACACGCATGGCATCACGTGCGGCAATTGTACCCATGCTCACTTTGTCTTGGTTATGACATTCAGTAGAGCGAGAAAAGACACTGGCGGGCATAGTATGCTTCAGCGCTTCTGCGGTATAAGCCGAGGCGCCTATTTGTACCGCTTTGAAACCATGATTAATGTATCGGCGCGCCCCTTCACTCATCGATAAGTTTGATGGCAAGCCATTGTTATAACGAGTGTCTACTAAAGAAGCTATTTGGCGATCGGCCAAGTCAGCTAAATTCGCCACGGCAGGCTTCATTGCATCCATCACCATAGCAATATGGCCGCCATAAAAGTGCCCACCATGTAAGACATGTTCGCCAGGACCATCAATAATAGGATTGTCGTTAGCAGAATTGAGCTCATTCTCAATCATTTGGCGAAACCAAGGTAAGGAGTCTTGCAGCACACCGATCACATGCGGAGCGCAACGTATCGAGTATCTATCTTGTAAGCGATCGGCATTGCGCGGATGGTCAACATGGTTAAGGTCATTACGGATCCATGTAGCAATTTGTTGTTGACCTAGGTGAGGTTTTACCGAAAATAAAATTTCATCAAAATGGTGGCTATTCCCTTTTAGGGCTAAGCTCGACAATGAGGTAATTCGACTGGCTAATTTTGCTAAGTACTGGGAGCGATCAAATGCTAAACAAGCAATAGCGGTCATCACCGCGGTGCCGTTCATAATTGCTAAACCTTCTTTAGGTCTTAGCACGATTGGTTTTAAATTTAAGCTCTTCATGACCTCAAGGCTATTGCGTATTTCGCCTTGATAATAGACATCTCGTTCGCCAATCAAAGCACCGGCAACATAAGATAACGGCGTTAAGTCTCCACTAGCGCCCACCGAGCCTTCTTGAGGAATAACCGGAACAATGTCGTGTTGTAAAAATTCCTTCAAAAGCTCTAATAATGGCCAACTGACTCCAGAATACCCTTGAGACAATGAAGTTAAACGCGTTGCTAAAATAGCTCTACCTTCAAAAGAACTAAACATTTCACCAAGTCCACAGCCGTGAAAACGTGTTAAATGTAAGGGTAATTCAGGCACTAAGCTCAATGGTACATTCACGGTGACAGAATCACCATAACCGGTCGTTACACCATAAATAACGCCATCTTCTCGCAAAAGTGTATCAAGAAATTTTACGGCAGAATCGATTTTATGGGTAAAATCAACACATTGACTTAACTCAACATTCAGGTCCTTTTTCGCTATATCGACAATATTTTCTATTTTAAGGCGTGCTTCACCAAACTTAATGGTGTCTTGACTAATAGGCACTGATGTTACTCCAATGATTCATGTGTTGAGTTATGTGTTGTCTTTTCGCGTATAACATTTTCATCTTTCTGCCAGAAATCGAAAAAATTAAACCACTGCATCGGGTATGCTAAACAATAATGCTCTAATCGTTTAGCATACTGGTTAACGACAGCGGTAAGTGCAGCTTGTCGATTGTTACGGGAAAACTTTAAGCTATCTGCGACATGTTCGAATATCACGCGGTAGTGATTTTTTTCTTTTAAACAAAATAAGAAATACACCGGGCAATCTAAAATTGCCGCCAAAATAAAAGCGCCTTGTGAAAAAGCGGCGTGCTCACCTAAAAAAGGACTGTAGATAACTCGACCATGTGAGGTGACGCTAGTGCGATCTCCCGCAATCACTAATATCTCACCATTATCTATACGTTCTTTGAGTAAAATAGCTAAATCGGCGCCTACATGTGTGGCTTGGATCAAGTCAACATTGGAATTGGCATTAATCTTGTTTATGACGTTATTAAATTCAACTGCGTGATGTGTAAAAACGAGTACGTTGATACGCGTTTGATAACGACCATATCCCAACGCTCTACACACTTCCAAATTACCTAGGTGAGAACCAATAAAAACAGCACCTTGCTGCTTCTTTTGCAGTTCGGTCATCGGGTGAGCCTGACTGTAAATAATGTCATTAGGTGTAATACGGCCCATCCACGCATCAATTTTATCGAAAGCGCTTTGTGCAAAACTATAAAAATGCGCAATACCGACTCGGTGGCTGTAAGTTTTTTCGGACTGCTTGTGGTCAAACACCCGTTGCCAATATTCTTTCGAGGCTTGTTTGCTCGCACCGCCGGTGAAATATAAATAGACCACCACAGGGTATAAAAAAACCGATAGAATTTTACGACCAAATAATCGATAAATACCTAAAAGAAGTTGTATGCCTAGATAAGTACCGCGCTCTTGGATTTTAGACCAATGTTTAGCTTCTGCCATCTTGTTAGGTCAACTTTCGAAACAGTAGAGTAGGAATGCGCGGCAACATACCAAAAAATAAGCGCGTGTGCAGCCAAGAAATTAATATGTTGTCCTCCAATGCTCGAAAATGTGAAATGCCATGTTCTGGGTAATCTACTTTTGTATCAATAAACCTTAATTCAACATTTTTCCAAGATAGCCTTACCATCACTTCAATATCAAAGTCCATACGCTTACCGAGCTTCGTTTGTTGAATTAATTTAATGGTTGATGCTAAAGGGTAAACTCGAAAACCACACATGGTATCTTTAATTTTAAAAGACAAGGTTTCGATCCATACCCAAAAATGAGTAATATTACGGGCAAGATATCGATGTTTAGGGATCGATTCGTCATAAATGGGTTTACCACTAATTAACGCTTCTGGGTGTAGTTTTGATTCAGCTATAAGCTTTTCAACGTCATCTAAATTATGTTGACCGTCTGCATCTACTTGCAGGACATGACTATAACCTTGTTCGAAAGCTGCATTTAATCCGGTTTGTACCGCTCCCCCTTTGCCTTGATTTACAGTGTGTTCGATAACACTTAAACAGTGATGCTTTGCCGCTAAATCTCGAAAAATTTGTGTTGCTTGCCGATGGCTGGCGTCATTCACCATAATGATTGGTAAATTAAACTGTGCCAAAGTTGCGATTAATTGGTCTAATAAAACCGTATGATTATAATTAGGAATAACAAAGCAGTAACTCACGAGTATTCCTCAAAAACCACTCGACCTGAGGCATGTTGACCTTTATCAGACGTGTAGGAAAATAGTACTTTATCAGGCGCTTTTTTTATCAAGGTTAAAGTCAGGTTTTGACCTGGAATAATAACGACTTGAAACTTTAATACTTCAGTATTTTTCACCTCTAAAGCGTTCATTGAAAAATATTTTTTACTGAACTCTACCACCCAATGTAGCTGTACTACACCAGCTAAAATAGGAGCATTAGGGAAGTGTCCGTTAAAGTAGTCCAAGTCAATTGGAACCAATAACTGTAAAGTAATTTGGTTTTCATCAGTGGTTTTTGTTAATACTTCAGGCCAAATCTTTACTAAATCGTTATTAGTGCGCATAACATTAGTCAAACAGCTTCTCCAAATCATTCAATACCAGTTTTCCCTGCGAATTATACGGGAATTCTGTTAAATATCGCCACTTTTTTGGTAAACAAATACGCTCTATATCACTGAGCAAATGCTGCTTTAAGGTCTTGCTAAAGTTGAGCTTGCCCTTATCTTGCAAATAGCGTTGTCCAACTGGTGTTAAAACAAGCACTGCCGCCAATATTTTTCTTGCATTAGCTGCGCGATTATTAATCACGATGATGCGCGCATCGTCGACCCAAGGGTGTAGAACTAACTGACGTTCAATTTGATTTAAGTTGACCCTTTTCTCTTCAATTTTTACTGTTCGGTCAATTCGGCCTTTTAAAAGAAAGTGGCTCGAATCAAGCAACTCAATTTTATCATCAGTTATATAAGGTTGCTCAGTTACGTAGGGAGAAAATATTTCTAATCGTTGCCCATCAATGGATACTTGTGGCTTAATGTTAGGGAAAACTTGCCAAGGTTCATGGCTCGATTTTTGGCCGCGACGCCATGCGATACCGCCGGTTTCGGTGCTACCATAAACTTCCGTTGCTGCAATGTTCATTTGTTGTGATAAAGCTTGGCTGGTTGCTAAAGACAATAAGCCACCGGAGCTAAAAATGGCGCTAAAGCTGGGGGCGTGAGGCGCTAAAACATTATCTATGGCGAGTCTTTGCAAATGTGCAGGACTGGAAATAAGTAACACGCTCTTGGCTTGGTTTACATTCCAAACTGGGGTTAATTCCATTAATAAGCGACTTATATGCTCAGGATATTCAAACGTTTGATTAATAATTACTTTACCTAGCAATAATGGCAATAATACTTTAAATAACAAGCCATAAATATGCTGATGAGATACGGTGCTAACAACCGTATTCGCGCGATCAAAAAATGGTGTAAACTCACTTTTTAACGTGTCCATTTCTCGGCGAAGTTGCTGGCAACTCTTATTAATTGCTTTCGCTTGCCCGGTCGAGCCAGAGGTGAAAAAGGTTATTTCACCGCTAAAAAGATCAAAGAACTGCTCGCGGGAACAGGGTTCAGGCGTAATTGCAGATAAATCGCTGTTAGGCGTGTTTGGTATCTGTATTTTCTCTGTTAAAACTACCGAGCCGGCGGTGGCGTCACATTGTGAAGCGAATTGAGACAAAGTACCCGTTTGGGTATTTGGGGGCAGTAAAACATGTTTTTTTTCAAAAATTAAGGCAAATAGCCATACTGAAAATTGATAGCTGTCAGCATTGAAGAGTAAGACTTTGTTGCAGGGTACTTTGTTAATCGCTGCTCTAGCCGCTAAAATATTTTGGCGAAAGGTGTCAAAGGTAATACCTTGGCCATAAGAATAAAAACAAAGATCATTCATCTTACTCAGAGCTCTCAGGCGTCTTAGTGGTTTTGGTCATCGGAAAAAGTTGCTTTTTTTTAACTTTTAAGCGCACTGAATATTCGACCAACATTAAAATGCCCATCAATATATATGACAGTAAGCCATTGTAAATCATCCAAGTATCTATTGACGCAAATATGGCGGTATACAAAGAGACTAAACCGTTAACAATAAAAAACAAACACCACACTAACGTGACGCGTGCGGTATAGCTAATCGCTTGAGACGATAGGTGTTTTTCACTCAGACGAGCAAAAGTTTCAATGACAGTTGGTGGTTTAAAATAGGAATAAGCGAACACTACCAACATCGAAAAATTTATCGCGAGGGGATAGAGTTTAAAACCCATTGTGCTATCTGTTAGTGCACTAAGTCCAATTGCAGCAATACCAAGTATTGACGCAGGCATAATCCAAGGTAACTTCTTTAAGCTTGTTCGCACCAGAAAAACTCGGATAAGTACCAAAGCAATTAAAATAAGCGCTAAATATTCCGGTTTTAATTTATTTAAGCCAATATAAACAGCAAAGGGATACATCAATAGTATCCCTGTTGTTAGCGCGGTGATAAAAAACTTCACTATGCGGCGACCAAGTTTTCAACCTCAATAACCACATCTTCGATGGTGCGAACTTTCTTGAACGCTTCAGGATCGATCTTTTTACCCGTAATGGCACGTAACTTAACCACCAGATCGACAGCATCAATACTGTCTAAGTCTAAATCTTCGTATAAGTTTGCATGTAATAATATTTCGCTTTCATCCACTTCGAAATCATCTCGAATAATTTCGACTAAGGTTGAAAAAATGTCTTCTCTGGATTGCATAATTATTTCCTTTAAACCTACGTTACGCTTTTGCTTTCTGAACAAATTCAGCAAGCGCATTAATTGATGAAAAATGCTGCTTAGTCTCTTCTGAGTTAGCATCAATTTTAACGTTATAAGTTTTCTTAATGGCTAGTCCTAACTCTAAGGCATCGATGCTGTCTAAACCTAAACCATCAATAAACAGTGCTTCATCATCTTGAATATCTGTGACTTCAATATCTTCTAAATCTAAGGTAGCAATAATTAATTGCTTTAATTCTAACTTTAAATCACCCATGTTTACTGAGTTCCTCTTTAAAAAAAAATTCTAAATCTCGATTGTACTGCCGAACATTTTTGGAGGTTTGTAAAGCATTATGTTCAGGCAAAACAGGTAGGTGGTCGACGACCATTGCTGAGAAATGTGCTTTTGTTGGCGGTATTCTATACCAAGGTACATTTTTTGTTAATGTTGAAGGGACGACCTTTAACAGTACAGATGTGACTTGTGCTTGACACCTAATGGCGATATTTGCTGCACCGCGTTGAAATTTCAAGTTTTCATCAGGTTTTGATCTGGTTCCTTGGGGAAAAATAATTAAATTATTGCCTGCCTTTAAAGATGCTTCGCAATCATCCAATAACCCGGCTGGATCCGCATTGCTGATATATCCGGTGTTACTTACAACACCTTTTAAAAAGACATTTTTAAATAAATGTGTTTTTACCACACAGTCAGCATTAGGAATAATAGAGATCAGCACTACGACATCGATTAAAGAAGGGTGGTTTGCCAAGACTAAATGGCCATTTAACGACTTTAGTTGCTGTGCTTGCTGTAAATTAAACTTAAATATTCCAACAAACTGCATAAAAGCAATAAAGAACTTAAAAGTATAATGAACGGTTTTTCTCGCTGTTTGCTTTTGCGCTTTAAGGTCTTTTATAACCAAATGCTGGAGGGGGAAAACAAATAACGAAAGTATCAAGCCACCTATCCCAAATAGCGTGAAGCATAAACCCGTAGCTATAACCCGCCAAAAATAATTAATTTTCTGCATTATTTTTACTCAAAAGCCACTTATAGCGATTACTAGATAGGGCTAACTTTTGCTGATCGCTTTGGTACCAGTTAGCAAATAATAATGAAGC
>JBFJQB010000048.1:0-17726 GCA_041616855.1 Cognaticolwellia sp.
CCGGTACATAACACGACGGTACGATAAGGTAGTTCTAGCTTTTCAAGAATTTTTTCCGCGTGACCGGTCAACTCTTCTAACGCTTTGAAAGAATCTTCTGGTTTAACAATTTGCACCATTTCAACTTTATCAAATTGATGTTGGCGAATAAGACCGCGAATATCTCGACCATATGAGCCCGCTTCACTGCGAAAACATGGCGTGTGGGCACACATTTTAATCGGTAAGTCTTGCTCTTCAACAATTTCATCACGTACTAAATTCGTTAGCGGCACTTCGGCTGTTGGAATTAACGATAGTTTTTTGTTGTTTAATTCCGTGTGAAATAAATCTTCACCAAATTTTGGTAACTGGCCAGTTCCGTATAAAGAGTCATGATTAACTAAGTAAGGCACGTACATTTCTTGATAGCCATGCTCTTCACTGTGCACGTCTAACATAAATTGTGCTAATGCACGGTGTAATTTAGCAATTTGTCCACGCATGACCGCGAAACGTGTACCCGCTAGTTTAGCGCCACTTTCAAAATCCAAGCCTTTATCTAACGCTGTAGCAACATCGACATGATCTTTTACTTCAAAGTCGAATTCTCGCGGCGTACCCCAACGTTTAATTTCAACGTTGTCATCTTCACTCGCGCCGGCAGGAACAGATTCATGAATTAAATTCGGGATCGCTGATGCAATATTGTCGATTTGCGCTAACACTTCTGTTTGCGCTACTTTTGCCGCTTCTAATTCATCACCAAGCTTACTCACTTCAGCCAACAAAGGTTGAATGTCTTCGCCACGAGCTTTAGCTTGACCGATGGACTTAGAGCGAGTGTTACGCTGATTTTGTAAATCTTGCGTTTTCATCTGGATCGCTTTACGTTGCTCTTCTAGCTCAATTAATTGAGCGGTGTCTAAAGTATATCCACGTTTAGCAAGTTCGGCTGCGGTATTTTCTATATCTGTTCTAAGTAGTTTTGGATCAAGCATGATATGTCACGTGTTTTCTTTGTTATTTACTTGTTAAAAATAGATACAATAAACATACCTAATGCAGCTGCAAAAATACATAAGCTTACATTGAGTAAAATATTTACTGTCGCTTTTAATACATCACCTTGTTGAATTAATAACAAAGTGTCTAATGAGAAGGTTGAAAAGGTGGTAAATGCGCCTAAAAAGCCGATACCGATGAGGGTTCTATAAACACTCACTTCAATTACGCCTTGTTCAATTAACCCATAAAGTGCCCCCATGATCAGGGAGCCGGAAATATTAACCGCCAACGTCGCAAAAGGGAATCCTTTTCCGAGCCAATTTAAAATTAATTGTGAAAGATAAAAGCGAAAGCTCGCGCCAAAAGCACCACCTAAGGCAATTAAAAGATATAAACTCCAATTACTAATGGTATTAGTCATAACGGCGTTGATCACTTTCTTGGTCTAACTGGTTTAAATAATTTAACTTTTCACGCAGTTGTTTTTCTAAACCGCGATCCGTTGGTTGATATAACGTAGTGTGTGCAATTTCTTTAGGAAAGTAATTCTCGCCGGCGGCAAAACCACCAATTTCATCATGCGCATAACGATACTCACTGCCGTGTCCTAAATCTTTGGTAATTGCGCTTGTTGAGTTTTTCAAATGTAATGGTACATCGAGATCGCTAGTCGCACTGGCTAAAGCTTTTGCTTGATTAAAGGCGGTATAAACAGCATTGCTTTTTGGCGCTAAGGCCATGTACACGGCAGCTTGGGCAATGGCACGTTCGCCCTCACTAGGTCCCACGCGCTGAAAAGTATCCCAAGCGTTAATGGCTAATTGCATTGCTCTTGGATCAGCATTACCAATATCTTCGCTGGCAATAGCTAACAAGCGTCTAGCGACATAAAGCGCGTCACCGCCGCCGGTTAAAATACGTGCATACCAGTAAAGTGCAGCATCAGGGTCTGAGCCCCTAACGGATTTATGGAAGGCACTGATCAAATCATAAAAAGCATCACCACCTTTATCGTAAAGCGCAATTTTATTGCCAGCGATTTGAATTAGCTGCGCTTTATTAATCACCTGTTGGTTATTGTCAACGCTGGCGATTTCTAAACAGTTTTCAAATAAATTTAGCAACCTGCGCGCATCACCGTTGGCTAAAGCAATCAGCTGTTTTTTGGTGTCATCATCAATAACAATATCAAGTTGTGAACTTTGAGTTTGGTAACTTATCGCACGTAATAAAACATTATTAAGATTGCTGTTACTGAGTTTTTTTAAGGTGTAAACGCGGGCACGGGACAATATCGCCTGATTAAGCTCAAAAGCTGGGTTTTCAGTGGTCGCGCCAATAAATATAATGGTGCCATCTTCAATATGCGGTAAAAAAGCATCTTGCTGACTTTTATTAAAGCGGTGAACTTCATCAACAAATAGTACCGTTCGTCGTTGTTGATGTGTTGCGCGAGTTTTTGCATTTTCAATCGCTTGACGTATATCTTTAATACCGGAGGTTACTGCAGAAACGCGTTCAATATCAGCATTAGCATGATTGGCAATAATTTCTGCAATGGTGGTTTTCCCCGTGCCAGGTGGCCCCCAAAATATAAGCGAATGCACTTTGCCTTGTTCAATAGCTAAAGCTAGTGGCATACCTTTAGCTAAAATATGTTCTTGCCCTTCATACTCAGCTAATGACTTGGGTCTTAATTTAGCTGCCAAGGGTTTAAATCGGTCATCTTCAGCAAACGCAAGATCTAATGAACCATTACCGTTGGTCATCTATATAAACACCTTCAGGAACTGTAAATGTAAATAAATTCTCGCTTGGCTCTTGTGGATAATTTGTCAATGAAACAACGCTGAGTTGCCCTGTTGCATCAAGAATATTAAACCCCACAAGCTCGACATTTTTAGCTGCTTCATTAAAGGTTAGTTCTAAGCTTTTAACCCGAGCATTTTCATTTCTAGCACTCACTAAATATCGATGCTCTGTTAACTGACTGACATTATAATCTTGCCATAACTTTTCATCATTACTGGTGATCAATAAAATTGGGGTATTGGCTATCGCACTCTCTAAGCGATACACACTCACTTGTTCAACAAATGGATCATAAAACCATAAATTACTACCATCTGAAACAATCAGCGACTCATCAGGTGTTAGCGTTTGCCAATTCACTAAGTTAGGTTTGCTGACGGACAGTAAGCCACTTCCTTGCTGTAATTCATTGCCTGCTTGATCAAATATTTTCTGCTTAAACTTAGCGCTAAAAAAATCAATTGTTGCTAATTTTTCCATTAACTCGAGTTTACTTTGGCCAATCTGTTGCATAGCAGACACGCCAGTTAACTTAGCTATCTCAGTGCTAGGATTTGACTGGCTGTTAGTTTTATTAGCTGAAGATGGTGCTGAGACTAGAGCAGTAAAAAAGGTTGCCAAGGCAACAGCACTTTTTGTTAATTTCATCTTAATGTTCCTTAATTGGCGGCGGCGCTAATACTTCACGGGCGCCATTGTTTCCCGGCCTTGTTACGACACCATTTTGTTCCATTTGTTCAACAATACGTGCTGAACGATTGTAACCAATTCTAAATTTACGCTGAATACTGGAAATGGATACACGGCGTGTTTCGCTGATAAAAGCGAGTGCCTCATCATATAATGTATCTATTTCTTCTTCGCCATTACCATCGGCTTGCTCTCCAGGTAGTAAAATTTCTTGTTCGGTATCACCTGAGAGAATTTCTTCAATATAGTTAGGTTCGGCTCTAGATTTCCAATCGCTGACGACCGCATGCACCTCATGGTCATCAACAAATGCTCCATGAACACGAATGGGTACTGCTTCGCCCGGGGGAAGGTAAAACATATCGCCCATGCCAAGCAGTTGATCTGCCCCTTGCTGGTCAAGAATAATGCGAGATTCTATCCGTGATTGCACCCTCAGTGCCATGCGTGTTGGAATATTGGCTTTAATTAAACCGGTTATAACATCAGCTGATGGACGCTGCGTCGCTAGAATTAAGTGAATACCTGCCGCACGTGCTTTTTGCGCTATGCGGGCAATCAGCTCTTCAACTTTTTTGCCAACAATCATCATCATGTCAGCAAACTCATCGACGATAATCACAATCGATGGCAGTTTTTCTAACATCGGTGGAGTTTGACTAAAAGCATCGCTAGGTTGCCATAATGGGTCAATAATAGGCTCGCCTGCGGCAATGGCTTTAGCCACTTTATCATTATAACCTTTAAGATTTCTTACCCCAAGCTTCGACATTAACTGATAACGTCGTTCCATTTCACCGACACACCAGCGCAGCGCATTAGCAGCTTCTTTCATGTCAGTGACCACTTCTGAAAGTAGATGAGGAATACCATCGTAAACGGATAACTCAACTTGTTTCGGGTCAATCATGATCATCCGCACATCTTCCGGTGAAGATTTATATAAAATACTAACAATCATGGTATTTACCGCAACTGATTTACCCGAACCAGTGGTACCTGCTACTAATAAATGCGGCATTTTCGCAAGATCGGCTATCACTGGTTCACCAGAGATATCACTACCAATAGCCATGGCAAGATTTGACTTTGAATGGGCGAATTTGTCACAAGAAATAACATCAGAAAAATAAACGGTTTCGCGGTGTTTATTCGGTAATTCAATACCAATGACTGATTTGCCTTCTATTACCTCAACGACACGAACACTTTTTGCTGATAATGAGCGCGCTAAATCTTTCGATAAATTGGTAATTTTACTGGCCTTAACACCCGGTGCTAAATTCAATTCAAAACGGGTGATCACAGGCCCAGGAAAAACCCCTACTACGTCGGCTTTAATACCGAACTCCATCAGCTTTGCTTCAACTAAGCGTGAAACTCGATCGAGTTGCTCTTGATCAATCGGATTTTTGTCTCTATCTGCGCGGTCCAATAAATCTAATGATGGCATATCACTAAAGTTAGGCTCTGTTGGTTTATCATTTTCAAGCTGTTGGTAGATTTTATCATGTAACGTGCTTGGCTCATCAACGACGATTTTTTCCACCGGTTCAAATGCTGCGGCTATTTCGTCATCACTGACATGCTCTTGAACATTCATTGCTAGTGGTTCGCCCATTAGCTCGTCGATATCAACATAGGGTTCATGCTCGCGGTTATTATAAGCGCTATCATCGGCACTTTTAGCAAATAAACTTTCATGTTCAACATCACTGATCGTTTCTAGCGCTTGTTTCACTTCATCTGATTCTTGTTCAAAAGCGATATAATGTTCTGTGCTGCTCTCGTCATTTACTGTGTCAACACTGTTATTACTCAGGCGAGTGGTCACTGGTTCGGTGTTTTTAGCCTTTTGATTGTTATTTTTGTTTGTTATACCAGTACCTAAATGATGTTTGATAAGTTGAGGTAACGTTAAAGCATATTCAATGGCAAAAATGGTGTACTCCCCTACTCTATCGATGGAATTTAGCAAGGAAAAACCCGTTAACAAAACAAAGCCTGAAGCACAAAAGGTGACAAATAATAATGTGCTGCCAACAAAAGAAAAATACGGTAATAACGAATTACTTAATACATCACCTAAAATTCCGCCGGCTGAAAAGTAAAATACATCATCAAAATTCATACTCGCAATCGAGGTAATACCGATATAAAACAGGATGAAACCAATAAACTTCAAGCCAAGCGTAAGATAATCTAACCGGATCAATTGATGATATTTTTGAAATAATAACCACCCGGTAATCGCGATCACAAAAGGTAAGGTATAAGCAACGACACCAAATAAATTTAATAATAGATCAGACAAATAGGCACCCACTGCACCACCTAAGTTGCGCACAGGAGTTTGATAGCCGGTTTGTGACCAACCCGGATCGGCGGGATCAAAACTAAACAACGCTAGCATGATATACATGGCAAAAACGCATGACACTAATAGCCCTGCTTCGAGTAGGCGTTGAACGCCATTTAACTTGGAAGATGGAGAAGACAAATGCACACTCTGCTGAAAATTATCATTATAATAGAGCTAAAATACCAAACATTAGCGATGAATAAAATGTTTTAGCGTTTAATAGGCAAGAGATTTGACGATTTTACCTCTTCCATCACCACATAAGTTCTACTTTCACTGACAGCTGGCAATCTTAATAAGGTATCTCCAAGAAGTTCACGGTAAGCTGCCATATCAGCAACCCGCGTTTTTAATAAGAAATCAAAATCACCAGAGACTAGATGGCATTCTTGGATAACATCTAAGCCATGGACCGCTTTGGCAAAATCATCAAACACATCTGGACTCGTTTTAGTTAAGGTAATTTCAACGATAACTAATAAGGCAGCTTCTAATTGGTGCGGATTTAAGATGGCTTGGTAGCCGGTAATATAATTGTCATTTTCTAGCCGCTTTACTCTTTCTAAACACGGCGTCGCACTGAGACCTACCCTTTTTGAGAGTTCTATATTGGACAAACGGCCATTCTTTTGTAGTTCAAATAGAATATTTTTATCGATACGATCAATTTTTTTAGTCATGGAATTCTCGCATATACAATCAACTACCAAAGAAGAAATAAACAGAATTATATCCTGCGTTTAAATAAATTACGACAGGTTAATCCGTAAAAAAAGAAATATACTAGCCCCATATTTTACAGTAGAGATTAAAACTATGATTATTGGTGTACCAAAAGAAATAAAAAATCACGAGTACCGTATTGGCTTAACTCCAGCTGGTGTTAAAGAATTAGTGGTTAACGGCCATGAAGTTATCGTTGAAAATAATGGTGGTGCAGAAATCGGATTTGATAATGAGCAATACATTATCGCCGGTGCAAAAATTATCGATTCAGCAGCAGAAATTTTTGCTAGCGCTGATATGATCATCAAGGTAAAAGAGCCACAGCCAATTGAATGTAAAATGCTTCGCCCTGGCCAAGTACTTTTTACCTACCTACATTTAGCCCCAGATCCAAAACAAACTGAATTACTCGTTGCCTCTGGCGCTACGTGTATTGCCTATGAAACGGTTACTCAAAATGGAGGTGGTTTACCGCTGCTAGCCCCAATGTCTGAAGTTGCAGGCCGTATGTCTATTCAAGCCGGTGCCCATGCGCTAGAGAAAGCTCAAGGCGGTTTAGGTGCTTTATTAGGTGGTGTTCCTGGTGTTGCTCCAGCTAAAGTATTGATTGTCGGTGGTGGTGTCGTTGGTACTCAAGCTGCTCGTATGGCTGTTGGTATGGGCGCTGACGTGACCATTTTAGATCGTTCTATCCCGCGTCTTCGCCAATTAGATACTGAATTTGATGGCCGATTAAAAACCGTTTACTCAACAGCTGATGCTATGGATCAACTTATTGTCGAGGCTGATCTCGTTATCGGCGCGGTATTGATCCCAGGGGCTGCTGCGCCTAAGTTGGTCACAGCAGAACATATCAAGATGATGAAAAAAGGCGCGGTTATCGTTGATGTTGCTATTGACCAAGGTGGTTGTTTTGAAACATCTAGAGCGACCACACATCAAGATCCAACATACATGGTTGACGGTGTAGTGCACTACTGCGTTGCCAATATGCCAGGCGGTGTTGCTAGAACATCAACTTTAGCTTTAACGAATGCCACTATGCCATTCACTGTCGCCTTAGCAAATAAGGGGGCTAAGCAAGCCATGCTTGATGATGCGCATTTAATGGCTGGTTTAAATGTTTTAGGTGGAAAAATCACCTACAAACCGGTAGCTGATGTATTAGGTTATGAATACGTTGCACCAGAAGCAGCAATAGCGACGTTGTAAGCCTAAAGCAACAACTGAATAAAGCCGCTTTTTATAGCGGCTTTTTTATGACAAAATCCCGTTGATATTGTGTTATCAGTGACATTAAAATGCCCAATTATACTTGATTACGTAATGTTCAGCTTTGTGGCTAAAATTTATAGCGTACGAACCATACGGGTTTAAACACATAACAACTAACTAATGAGCTTGCTAACGCTGAACTTGTAAAATTAAGCTTGCAGTTCTGCAAAAACAGTTATTATTTATAATTATTTCTTTGTTGCTCTCTTGAGATAATCACTTAGAATCCCAACCATCAAGACATTAACTTATTTATTTTTTGGAGTAGTTCATGAGCGAAGCAAGACATTGCCCGTTACTCATTTTAGGTTCAGGCCCTGCAGGGTATACCGCAGCTGTTTACGCGGCGCGAGCAAATTTAAAACCTGTGATGATCACAGGTTTACAACAAGGTGGTCAATTAACCACTACCACGGAAGTAGAAAACTGGCCTGGCGATGCTGATGACTTAACCGGTCCAGCCTTAATGGATCGTATGCAAAAACATGCGGAAAAATTTGATACCGAAATTATCTTCGATCATATCAATGAAGTGGACTTTAGTGAAAAGCCTTATAAATTAAAAGGTGACTCTGGTAGTTATACCTGTGACGCTCTGATCATTTGTACCGGTGCTTCTGCTCAATACCTTGGTCTACCGTCTGAGGAAGCGTTTATGGGTAAAGGTGTTTCTGCTTGTGCAACCTGTGATGGTTTTTTCTACCGTAACCAAAAAGTTGCAGTTGTTGGTGGTGGTAACACTGCTGTTGAAGAAGCACTGTACTTATCCAATATTGCCTCTGAAGTTCATTTAATTCACCGTCGTGATACTTTCCGATCAGAAAAGATTCTGACTCAACGTTTAATGGACAAAGTTGCCAATGGTAATATCATTTTGCACCTTGATAGAACATTAGATGAAGTGCTGGGTGATAATATGGGTGTAACAGGTGTGCGCATTAAAGACATGAATTCGGATGCTACTGAAGAATTCGACGTGATGGGCGTATTTATCGCTATTGGTCATAAACCAAATACCGATATCTTTAAAGGTCAACTTGACATGAAAGATGGCTATTTAACCATTCAAAGTGGTACTAACGGTAATGCAACACAAACCAGTGTTGAAGGTGTTTATGCGGCCGGTGATGTTGCTGATCATATTTATCGTCAAGCAATCACTTCAGCAGGTGCTGGCTGTATGGCAGCATTAGATGCCGAGCGTTACTTAGATGCGAAAGGTAGTCATTAAGTAATGCAGCGAGCTATTCCCTGGTTATCATCGAGTAGCTCGACTTTTCCTTCATTATCCAGCGCCTTAACAGAGCCTAATGGTTTGCTGGCGTTCGGCGATGACTTATCACCTGAGCGTATTATTCAAGCGTATCAACTCGGTATATTTCCTTGGTTTAGTGATGGCGAGCCCGTGATGTGGTGGAGCCCTGATCCGCGGGCTATTATCAATATTTCTGAGCTCAATATTAATAAAACGCTACAGAAGGTACTTAAGCGCAAGCTTTTTAGCGTCACAGTGAATCAAAGCTTCGATGAGGTAATTGAGTTATGTGCTGATGCTCCTTTTCGTCGTGAGGAAACCTGGATTGTCAATCCGATGCTATCGGCTTATAAAGAATTACATCGTCGTGGTATCGCCCACTCCATTGAAGTGTGGCATAACAAGCAGCTAGTCGGTGGTTTATATGGTGTTGCAATTAATGGCTACTTTTCAGGTGAATCAATGTTTTACCGGCAAAGCAATGCCTCTAAGATAGCATTAGTGTATTTGGCTAAGTTGCTTAAATCTATCGACATTACCTTGATAGATTGCCAACTGTTAAATCCATTTTTAGCGTCAATGGGCTGTATCGAAGTCTCTCGTTACCAATTTATCAAAGCGCAATCTGTAGCTAAAAGTATTATTCCTCCGGCTAATTTTTGGCAACCGCAGCAGTTGAATTTTGAATATTGAATATTGAGTGACGATGCACTCGTTTTATCTATATTTATTCAACAATGCCCCTAATCAACCGCATGTGCTCGCTTTGCTAGCACAAAACGTCAAAATGCTATAATAAAAACATGGTTAAATGCGCTTAGCATTGCCATTATTGAATTTAATAAGCGCAATGGAACAGGTAAAGCATTAATGAGTTTGAATTATAAATTAGGTATTACGAAATCGTTCCCGTGTAATTACCTACCAGAGCAACAAGAACGCTTATTAATTGCTGTTGATGACAGTTTACACGACAGCGAACATTATGGTTGGCTGATGCAGCAAGGTTTTAGGCGCAGCGGTAATGAAATATACCGTCCTCATTGTATCGCGTGTAAAGCATGTCAATCGCTACGGGTTTTAGTGAAAGACTTTACGCCATCGAAAAGCCAAAAGCGTCTGTTAAAACGTAACCAGCCCTTTACCGTCACCTCCAGTGATGAAGTTAAAGCAAACTATTATCAACTCTATGAGCAATATATTAATACTATTCATTGTGATGGCAGTATGTATCCAGCATCACAAGCGCAATTTCAAAGTTTTACCCAAAATGATATTACCGAGCAACGGTTCATTGAAATATGGCACGACAAGCTGTTAATTAGTGTCGCAGTAACCGATGACATTCCGGACGGATTATCGGCGGTTTATACTTTCTATCACCCAAATTACAGAAAACACGGCCTAGGAGTATTTTCTATTTTAAAGCAAATTGAAATTGCCGCTTTGCTTAACCGAGATTATCTCTATTTGGGATACCAGATCGAAGGCTGTACTAAAATGAATTATAAAAACAGATATTTCCCTCATCAAATATTAGTAGAAAATCAATGGCAAACCTTAAATAAATAACACTATAGCTTTACATTAGCGCTGCAATTCGGCATTATCTGCGCAGCTTTTTATTTACGCACTAATTTAGAGGTTTGGCGCCCAATGGCGAAAGAAGAAAATATTGAAATGCAAGGTACTGTTTTAGATACTTTGCCAAATACTATGTTCCGTGTTGAATTGGAAAATGGTCATGTAGTTACTGCTCATATTTCCGGGAAAATGCGCAAAAATTACATTCGTATTCTAACTGGCGATAAAGTCACTGTTGAATTAACACCATATGACTTATCTAAAGGTCGTATTATCTTCCGTGCTCGATAAAAATTAATTAATTCATTTTAAAAACGCTTTAGGACTCTATACGTAAGGCACTTTTTTATCTTGACAGTTTAGTTAATACCAATTTAAATAAAACAAAAAACCGAGCTTGCTCGGTTTTTTTATGCCTTTAAAAAACAATGATAATTAGTGTTCGACCAACTCTTTTTTCGACTCATAGTTAAGCACTAATTTATCTTTTTTCACTGCAACTTTAGCGACACCACCTTGAGTTAAGTCGCCAAAAAGCAACTCGTTGGCAAGCGGTTTTTTCAACTGCTCTTGGATCAATCTTGCCATAGGTCTAGCGCCCATTGCTTTATCATAGCCATTTACGGCCATCCATTTTTTAGCGTCTTTGGTGACCTCTAAAGAAACACCTTTTTCATCTAGTTGTGCCTGTAGCTCTACAATAAATTTATCAACGACTTGTTGAATAACTTCATCATCTAAATGATTAAACCAAACAATGTTATCGAGACGATTTCGAAATTCAGGCGAGAATACTTTATTTATTTCTTCCATCGCATCAAGGCTATTGTCTTGCTGTTTAAAACCAATAGATTGTTTGACCGTATGTGCCACACCGGCATTAGTCGTTAACACTAAAATGATATTTCTAAAGTCTGCTTTACGACCATTATTGTCAGTTAAGGTACCGTGATCCATAACTTGAAGTAGAATATTGTAAACATCTTCATGGGCTTTTTCGATTTCATCTAATAACACCACCGCATGAGGGTTTTTAATTACAGCATCGGTAAGTAAGCCACCTTGTTCATAACCAACGTAACCGGGAGGCGCACCGATTAAACGACTGACCGCATGTTTCTCCATGTACTCAGACATATCATAACGTAGCAATTCCACACCAAGTACTTTAGCTAATTGTTGCGTGACTTCTGTTTTCCCTACGCCAGTAGGCCCAGCGAAGATAAATGAACCAATCGGTTTATTTTCACTGCCCAACCCGGCGCGAGATAAACGAATGACAGAAGATAATTCGTCAATAGCATGATTTTGCCCAAAAACAACCAACTTGAGATTTCGATCGAGTGTTTTTAAGCTATCAACCTCTCTCGATGACACTGATTTTTCTGGTATACGTGCCATTTTAGCGACAATATTTTCAATATCAGTATTGCTGATCACCTTCTTACGTTTAGACGCGGCTACCAACTGTTGGCGCGCTCCAGCTTCGTCAATCACATCAATGGCTTTATCCGGTAAAAATCGTTCGTTAATATACTTTGCAGAAAGTTGTGCCGCAGCTCTTAACGCTTTATTAGAATATCGTACACCATGATGCGCTTCATATTTTTCTTTTAGGCCATGCAAGATTTTCGTAGTGTCATCAACACTCGGCTCGACAACATCTATTTTTTGGAAACGACGTGCTAATGCTCGGTCTTTTTCGAAAATACTTTGATATTCTTGATACGTTGTAGAGCCAATACAACGCAGTTTGCCAGATGAAAGCAAAGGCTTAATCAAGTTAGATGCGTCTAACATACCACCAGAGGCTGCACCCGCACCAATAATGGTGTGAATTTCATCTATAAAGAGAATGGCATTATCGTCTTGTTCAAGTTCCTTTAACAAGGCTTTAAAGCGTTTTTCAAAATCACCACGATATTTAGTCCCAGCTAACAGGGCTCCCATATCTAAAGAATATATTGTCGCATCAGCCAAAAACTCTGGTGCTTTATCTGAAATCAATAAATTAGCTAGACCTTCCGCGATCGCGGTTTTACCAACACCCGCTTCACCGACATATAAAGGGTTATTTTTTCGGCGACGACTCAAGACTTGTAATGTACGCTCTAATTCACTATCGCGACCAATCAACGGGTCGATATTGCCTTTTAATGCTTCTTCATTAAGGTTAGTGGAAAAATTTTCAATGGTGCGAGGCTCTTCTTCTGTTGCTACAACCTGCTCCTCACTATGGCCATTTGCTTGTTCAATTTTTGCAATGCCGTGCGAGATAAAATTGACCACATCTAAGCGGCTAATATCGGATTTTTTTAGAAAATAAGCAGCTTGGGACTCTTGTTCACTAAATATCGCCACCAAGACATTGGCACCATTAACTTCATTTTTACCAGAAGACTGGACATGAAAAACAGCGCGTTGGAGTACACGCTGAAAACCCAGCGTTGGTTGCGTTTCTCTCTCCTCTTCGCCGGTAGGAATTACGGGGGTTGTATCGGCAATAAAGGTTAATAATTCTTTTTTTAAATTCGCCATATCAGCGCCACACGCTTTTAAGGCATCAATGGATGATGGATTATCTAACAACGCCAGCAATAAATGTTCAACCGTCATAAATTCATGGCGAGACTCTTTAGCCTGACGAAAAGCCATATTTAACGATACTTCTAAATCTTTATTTAGCATAGGTTACTCCAATTTAACTCTTGCGTTTTTTACGCTTTTTCCATGGTACATTTTAGCGGGTGTTCATTACTGGTTGCGTAGCTCAATACTTGATCAACTTTGGTTTCTGCTACTTCAGCAGTAAAGGTACCGCAACGCCCTTTTCCTTTGTAGTGTATAGCCAACATAATATCTGTCGCTTGTTCTGAGTTCATGTTAAAAAACTTACACAACACATCAATGACAAAATCCATAGGCGTATAATCATCATTTAATAACACAACATTATACATCGGGGGCTTCTGAAACTTTTCTGTCAGCTCCTCATCAAGAACGGCTTGGTCATCTATTAACTCTTTCCATCTACTCATAATTCTATATTAGTCTGTCAGTTAAATTTTTGCTTTAAGAATTGAAAAAATAATAACTAAAAAAAGTCAAAAGCTGCAATATAACACTTGACTATTTTCAATTATTATCTACGATTTACTTTGGTGACTGTTTTTTGTCCACCTTAAGTGAATATATAATTGCTTTCAGGAAAGCATACCTAATTACCGATGATTTTAGAAGGATGTTGAAGTATGGCTCACGGTACAGTGAAATGGTTTAATAATGCAAAAGGGTTTGGTTTTATTCGGCCGGAGGATGGTGGTGAAGATATTTTTGCGCATTATTCAACAATTCAGATGGAAGGTTACCGCACATTAAAAGCGGGTCAGGATGTGAACTACGAATTAAATGCAGGACCTAAAGGTGATCACGCGGCAAGTATTACCCCATCAGAGTTAGAATCAGACGATTGATGTAATATTTTTTGTTGATTTAACAGTAAAAAACACAGCAAAAAAGCTGTGTTTTTTTATATTCAACATTTGTTCGCCCACTATTTTATTGCCAATAGTTACATATGTTCGATAATACAATCGCCAAATTCAGAACACGTTACCAACGTTGCATTGTCCATTAAGCGCTCAAAATCATAGGTAACGGTTTTAGCATTAATAGCACCCGACATCCCCTTCAATAGTAAGTTAGCTGCTTCTATCCAGCCCATATGACGTAGCATCATTTCTGCTGATAAAATGACCGAACCAGGGTTTACTTTGTTTTGCCCTGCATATTTAGGCGCGGTGCCGTGAGTTGCTTCAAAAATAGCGATATCATCATTTAAATTAGCGCCCGGTGCAATGCCAATACCACCAACCTGTGCGGCTAAAGCATCGGATAAGTAATCACCATTTAAATTTAACGTAGCAATAACGCTGTATTCAGCTGGTCGTAATAGTATTTGCTGTAGCATGGCATCAGCAATAACATCTTTTATAATGATTTCCTTACCTGATTTAGGGTTTTTAAGCGTGCACCACGGACCCCCATTTAGTAAATCAGCCCCGAACTCTTCTCTCGCTAATTGATAACCCCAATCTTTAAAAGCACCTTCAGTAAACTTCATGATATTGCCTTTATGTACTAAAGTAACTGACTCGCGATCGTTATCAATCGCATACTGAATAGCTTGCCTGACCAGTCTTTGGGTGCCTTCTTTAGATACGGGCTTAATACCAATACCACAATTTTCTTGGAAACGAATTTTTGTAACGCCCATTTCTTCAGTGAGAAACTGGATCATTTTTTTAGCTTGTTCACTTCCCGCTTGGTATTCAATACCTGCATAAATGTCTTCAGAGTTTTCTCTAAAAATTACCATGTCGACTTCACTCGGCTTTTTCACCGGGCTTGGTACTCCAGTAAACCACTGGACCGGTCGTTGGCAAACATACAAGTCTAAAATTTGCCTTAAGGCAACATTCAACGAGCGCATACCGCCGCCAACAGGCGTTGTTAAAGGCCCTTTAATCCCGACTTTATATTCTTTAAACATCGCTAAAGTTTCATCTGGTAACCAAGTCTCTGAATCATATATCTGTGTTGCTTTTTCGCCCGCATACACTTCCATCCAATGAATTTTTTTATCACCGCCATACGCTTTAGCCACTGCAGCATCTACTACTTTCATCATAGGAGGCGTAACATCGACACCTATACCATCCCCTTCAATAAAAGGGATGATCGGATTGTTAGGCACTTTCAATACACCTTGTTCAATGGTTATTTTAGCCCCTGCACTAGGAATATTTACATGGTTCGTCATATGAACTCTCCCGAATTTACAAATGAAAATAGCCGTTTGCTAGTTTCTATCCTTTAAATTAGTAGAAAATAAGCAATGACACTACTATCGAAGTGGTGATAATCAACATCACGCTTATGAATGATTAAAACGCTTGTTTAAATTAAATGCAAATTAATAATAAAAATAACCGACAAAGTAAACACGGCTTTAATGAGTATAGTTGTTAAATTTTAGGCAAAAAAAAGCTAGGCATTGCCTAGCATTTTTTATTTTTGTTTACCTTTTAAGCTTAAAGTAGGCTCAATAAGATAGTATTTAATGTCGCACTCGGGCGCATCGCTTTTTCTGCTAAAGATGCATCAGCAAAATAGTAGCCATTAATGTTCATGGCAGGACCTTGCGCTGCATTGAGCTCTTCAACAATTTTGGCTTCTTGTTTGGTGAGCGCTTGAGCAACCGCAACAAAGCTTGATTTTAAGCTTTCATCTGTAGTTTGTTCAGCTAACGCTTGCGCCCAATACAGAGCTAAGTAAAAATGAGAGCCACGGTTATCTAATTCACCAACACGGCGTGATGGCGATTTATTTTCTTGTAAGAATTTAGCCGTCGCTTGATCAAGCGTGTCCGCTAATACTTGTGCTTTAGCATTACCTGTATTGACGCTTAAGTGCTCTAGCGAAGCTGCGAGGGCTAAAAACTCACCTAATGAATCCCAACGTAAGTGATTTTCTTTTTCAAACTGTTGCACATGCTTAGGCGCTGAACCACCGGCACCGGTTTCAAATAAACCACCACCGTTCATTAATGGCACAATTGATAACATTTTTGCACTGGTACCGAGTTCTAAAATAGGAAACAAATCAGTTAAGTAATCGCGTAATACGTTACCCGTAACTGAAATGGTATCTTGCCCCTTGGCAACACGTGCTAAGGTATATTCACATGCCTTAACCGGGGCCATAATTTGAATGTCTAAACCTGTGGTGTCGTGATCGGCAAGGTAGGTGTTAACTTTTTTGATCATTTGTGCATCATGACCACGGTTTTCATCTAACCAGAAAATCGCCGGAACATTCGTTGCTCTAGCGCGTGTTACCGCTAGTTTAACCCAATCTTGGATCGGTGCATCTTTAGCTTGACACATTCTCCAAATATCGCCTTCACTTACCGCGTGCTCTAACAACGTTGTACCGTTATCATCAACAACACGCACACTACCTTCACCTGTCATGGTGAATGTTTTATCATGCGAGCCATATTCTTCAGCTTTTTGCGCCATCAAACCAACATTAGGCACAGTACCCATGGTTGTTGGATCGAAAGCTCCGTTTTCACGACAATAATCAACTACAGCAGAAAATACACCCGCATAGTTACGATCTGGGATCATAAATTTAGTATCTTTTTGCTTGCCGTCTGGTCCCCACATCATACCTGATGCACGCAGTGCTGCAGGCATAGATGCATCGATAATGACATCACTTGGTACATGAAGGTTAGTAATACCTTTGTCTGAATCAACCATAGCTAGTTCAGGACGAGTCGCGTATACCGCGTTAATATCCGCTTCAATTTCAGCTTTTTTCTCAGCTGATAAACGATCTATTTTGGCGTAGACATCACCAATGCCATTATTCGCATCAACACCCAGTTGTTCAAAAGTAGCGCTATGCTTAGCAAAAACATCTTTGTAAAACACTTTAACAGCATGACCAAACATGATTGGGTCTGACACTTTCATCATGGTGGCTTTAAGGTGCAAAGAAAGTAATACATCTTCAGATTTTGCTTTTTCAGTTTCAGTAGCAAAAAATTCAACTAAAGCTTTTTTGCTCATGACTGAAGCATCAATAACTTCTTTATCTAATAAAGGTAAATGCTCTTTTAATAGTGTTACTTCACCATTTTGTCCGACAAATTCAATTTTTACGTTAGTGGTGCCATTAACGGTAACTGATTTTTCGCTGCCGTAGAAATCTCCTGATTGCATATGTGCAACGTGAGATTTAGTCGTTGGTGACCAAGCGCCCATTGAATGAGGGTTAGTGCGAGCATATTGCTTCACTGAACTTGGCGCGCGACGGTCTGAGTTACCTTCTCGTAATACCGGGTTTACCGCTGAGCCTAATACTTTTGCATAAGTCAGTTTGATTGACTCTTCAGCTTCATTTTGTGGCTCTTCTGGGTAGTCTGGTAAGTTATAACCTTTTGCTTGTAACTCTTTAATTGCG
>JBFJQB010000049.1:0-17509 GCA_041616855.1 Cognaticolwellia sp.
CGGTGTCATTCTACGTATTCGACCCAAAAAATCCGCTAAGCTATATAAAAGTATTTGGACTGAACAAGGTTCACCGTTATTAGTGATTAGCCAACAACAAAAAGCTAAAGTGGAAAAAGTCCTGAGCGAAAAATATGGTGATAAAGTCGTGGTCGATTTTGCTATGCGCTATGGCACACCAGCAATCGATAACGCTTTAGAGAACTTCCAAGCGCAGGGGGTTAACAGCATTATTGTACTGCCTTTGTACCCTCAATATGCCGGACCAACAACAGGCTCAACCTTTGATGCGGTAGTTAATAAGATTAAAACTTGGCGCTGGATCCCAAGTCTACACTTTCAAAGTAGTTACCATGATCACCCTTTATATATTAAAGCATTAGCCGCCAGTATCAGTCAGCATATTCAAACACAGGGTAAACCGGACAAGTTGGTTTTCTCTTATCATGGTATGCCAAAGTATTTTCTTGAGCAGGGCGACCCATATTATTGCTTTAGCCATAAAACCACGCGTTTAGTGGTTGAAGAACTTGGCTTAAGTAAAGATGACTATGTGATGACCTTTCAATCACGTTTTGGTAAAGCGGAATGGCTTATGCCCTACACCGATGAAACATTAGCAGCATTAGCCCAAGCAGGTCATAAGCATATCGCTATTATCAGCCCAGCGTTTAGTGCGGATTGTTTAGAAACATTAGAAGAGTTGGTACATGAAAACCGTGAAATATTTATTGCTGCAGGTGGTGAGCAATATCATTATATTCCGGCGTTAAATGATGATGACATGCACATTGAAGCGATGGTGGATCTAATTGAACCGCATATCACTAAGTAGGATTTAGCTTATTAAGCTCATTATTCTCGGGCTATAAACGAAAAAAACGAAACTCATGTTTCGTTTTTTTATATAATCTTTAGCCTGAGCTATAGATTAAGAAGCAACAACGTTTTCAGCTTCAGGACCTTTCTGGCCTTGCTTAACTGTGAAAGTTACCGCTTGACCGTCAGTCAAAGTGCGGAAACCGTCACCAGAGATTGCACTAAAGTGAACAAACACATCTGCGCCATTCTCTTGCTCGATGAAACCAAATCCTTTAGATTCGTTAAAAAATTTTACTTTACCAGTTACTGTATCAGACATACCAACATTTCTCGCAGGTCAAAAATTAAAGTTTAGCCAAAACGGCCATATACGGAGTAAATGCCCTCTACCTAAAGTACAGACAGAGAAAGGTTTCCAGTAACACATATTAAAGCGTCTAGGTTGATCAAAAGTCTATTGACTCGCCGATCTATCCTTCTCCCGAAACGCAAAAACTCAACGCGAGAACATATTAGCATAATAAAAATTAGGAATCTCTAAAAAATGTCAAGATTTTCTGACTTTTTTTAGATAAAAAAAAGCCAGCTAAGATGCTGGCTTTTAAAGGTTTTTTAATTCACTGTCATTATAACGCGGCTATTTGCGCTCGCTGGTCAACCATTTTGTCTAATGTTGACTCGGCTTCAGCTAACTTTGCTTTTTCTTTGTTAATTACGGCCTCAGGCGCTTTACCAACAAAGTTTTCATTGCTGAGCTTACCACGTACACGCTCAGCATCTTTTTTAAGCTTTTCAATAGCTTTGTCTAAGCGAGTGAGCTCTGCATCTTTATCAATTAAGCCGGCCATTGGAATTAATACTGACAGTTCACCGACAATAGCACTTGCCGATGCTGGGCCTTTATCTTCCTCAGCCAATACTTCAATGCTATCGAGTTTTGCTAACGCACTGATGAATTGTTCATTTTCATTCAGGCGACGTTGGTCTTCACTATTTACATTTTTTAGTAGTACCGTTAATGGCTTGCTTGGCGCGATATCCATTTCACCGCGAATATTACGAATGGCAATAACAAACTGTTTAACCCACTCTAAATCATCAATAGCAGTTTGATCGCATTGGCTTTGATCAAATTGTGGGAATCGCTGTACCATAATACTATCAGCCGTTTTCTCAAAATTGGTCAAAGGGACAACTCGCTGCCAAATGGTTTCGGTAATATATGGCATAATCGGGTGCATTAAGCGCAGTAAGTTTTCTAACACATTAACTAGGGTATGGCGTGTACCACGTTGCTGTGCTTCGCTGCCTTTAAACAATACCGGTTTAGTTAATTCTAAATACCAATCACAGAATTGATTCCAAGTGAACTCGTAAAGCGCTTGTGAGGCTAAGTCAAAGCGGAATGAGTCAAAGGCTTCATGTACCGTTTTAACCGTTTGCTGAAACTGCCCTAATATCCAACGATCAGCAAGCGACAATTCAAGTTCGCCGCCATCTTTTCCGCAATCTTGCTCTTCGGTATTCATTAAGACATAACGACTAGCATTCCATAATTTATTACAAAAATTACGGTATCCTTCTAAGCGTTTCATGTCCCAGCTGATATCACGGCCGGTTGAGGCAACAGAGGTTAATGTAAAGCGCAGGGCGTCAGTACCGTGTGCTTCTATACCTTCAGGGTATTCTTTTTTGGTTAGCTTAGTAATTTTCTTCGCTAATTGTGGCTGCATCATATTGCCGGTGCGTTTTTCTAATAAGTCTTCCAAAGAAATACCGTCGATCATATCAAGCGGGTCAACCACATTACCTTTAGATTTACTCATTTTATCGCCATTTTCATCGCGAATAAGACCGGTAACATAAACCTTTTTAAACGGCACTTGTGGCTTCCCATTTTCATCTTTTATAAAGTGCATGGTCATCATGATCATGCGAGCAACCCAGAAGAAAATAATATCAAACCCAGTAACAAGCACATCGGTCGAATGGAATTTTTTCATATCTTCCATGTTGTTCGGCCAGCCTAAAGTCGAAAACGTCCAAAGCGCAGAAGAGAACCAAGTATCTAACACGTCATTGTCTTGATTTAGCTTAAGATCAGCGGCTAAGCTGTATTTTTCGCGTACTTCAGCTTCACTACGACCAACATAAACTTGACCAGACTCGTCATACCATGCAGGAATACGATGCCCCCACCACAGTTGACGCGAAATACACCAGTCTTGAATGTCTCGCATCCAAGCGTTATACATGTTTTCGTATTGTTTTGGTACGAATTCTATTTCACCACTTTCAACGGCGGCAACGGCAGGGCCGGCTAATGGCGCTGCGCGCACGTACCATTGGTCGGTTAAAAGCGGTTCAATTATCACACCAGAGCGATCACCATAAGGTGCCACTAGATCGTGCTCTTTTACTGCAACTAAAAGGCCTAATGCATCAAAAGCCGCAACAATAGCTTTGCGGGCAACAAAGCGATCCATGCCGGCAAACTCTGCTGGCAGTTCCGTACTATAAACATCGGATTCTTCGCCATTGTTATTGTAAACTTCAGCGGCTGCTAAAATGGCGGCGTTTTTATCTAAAATATTAATCAGTGGCAAGTAATGACGTTTGCCAACTTCATTATCGTTAAAGTCATGAGCTGGGGTTATTTTTACACAACCGGTGCCTTTATCCATATCAGCATGGTCATCGCCAACAATCGGGATTAAGCGATTGACTAAGGGCAATAACACCTTTTGACCAATCAGGTCTTGGTAGCGAGGATCTTTCGGATTGACCGCAACACCGGTATCACCTAATACCGTTTCTGGTCGCGTGGTAGCAACCACTAAATAGTCTTTACCGTCAGCGGTTTTTGCGCCATTAGCTAGCGGGTAACGCAAGTGCCACATATGGCCTTTTTTATCTTTGTTTTCCACTTCTAAGTCAGAGATAGCGGTATGGAACTTTGGATCCCAGTTGACTAAACGTTTACCGCGATAGATTAGGTCGTCTTCGAATAAGCGCACAAAGACTTCTTGAACTGCTTCAGACATACCATCGTCCATGGTGAAGCGTTCACGTGACCAGTCAATTGAGTTACCTAAGCGGCGCATTTGTTCGCCGATTGTGCCACCCGATTGCTCTTTCCATTGCCAGATTTTATCGATAAAGCCTTCACGACCGTAATCATGTCGAGTTTTACCTTCTTCGGCGGCAATCTTTCGCTCTACCACCATTTGTGTGGCGATACCCGCATGGTCACAACCAGTTTGCCAAAGGGTACTTTTACCTTGCATACGCTGATAGCGAATCAAGGTATCCATAATGGTTTGCTGAAAAGCATGCCCCATGTGCAAACTACCTGTGACATTAGGTGGTGGAATAGCAATACAATAACCGTCACCTTCGCTCGTCGGGCTAAAGTAACCTTGTTCTTCCCAGCTTTTATAAAGGGATTGTTCAATGTCAGAGGGGGTAAATGTTTTTTCCATCAGATTTTCCGTCAGAAGAGTTTTAACTTGGTGTATTGATAGTTTGTTGTGCGTTAGCGACTTGGTGCGTTACTTTAAAACCCCATTGTCGACAAGCACGAAAACGATTTCGTGCTTGCTCTTTTTGGACTTCCTCACAAGGTACAAAATCTATCAGATACGAAAATTGGTTAGCAAAGTTCGGTACAGTGCTTGTTAAATTAATTAATACCGCACGGCGATTGCTAGGAGCTTGCCAGCTAATTTCAACAGCGGCTCCTTGTTTCGGACCTTCGCCAATTAAATTGTGTGGTACAAAACTTGTCGGCTCAAAAGCCCATAACATTTCATCAATGTCATGAGCACTTGCTTGATCCTGGGTGTAAATAAACACGCGCTGATTTTGCCGATAAAAGTAAGCAGCTTGTAGACAAGCGTAGTGCAGATGTAACTGTGCTTCAGTTACGCCAACAACTTGACTTTGTTCTTCGATACTGTAGAACATTGCTTGGGTTTGCATAAAATATCCGCTTTAAAGCTCAGTAGCGTTTTATTCGCCTTGCTCAGCGCCTGAGCGATTTAATAAGAATTGCGTTAACATGCTCACGGGGCGACCCGTAGAGCCTTTGTTTTTACCGCCGCGCCATGCTGTACCTGCAATATCTAAATGTGCCCAATGATATTTCTTAGTAAATTTAGACAAGAAACAAGCGGCGGTGATAGTGCCCGCTTCTTTACCGCCTAAATTGGTAAAGTCAGCAAATGGACTTTCCAGTTGATCTTGATAGTCATCCCATAGGGGCAGACGCCAAGCGCGGTCACCACTTTGATCAGAGGCGTTTAATAACTCATGTGCCAGTGGGTTATGACTACTAAGCAAACCTGTGGCATGTGCGCCTAAAGCAACGACACAAGCTCCGGTTAACGTCGCTACGTCGATAACAAGTTCAGGGTCAAAGCGCTCAACATAAGTTAGCGCGTCACATAATACTAAGCGACCTTCAGCATCGGTGTTTAATACTTCTACCGTTTGTCCCGACATCGTGGTTAAGATATCACCAGGGCGATAAGCGTTACTGCTTGGCATATTTTCACAGCCGGCCAAAACGCCAATAACATTGATCGGTAACTTTAGCTCGGCAAGTGCATGCATAGCACCTAATACACCAGCAGCACCACCCATATCGTATTTCATTTCATCCATGCCAGCGCCAGGCTTTAATGAAATACCACCACTGTCAAAGGTTAGACCTTTACCGACTAAGACCAGTGGTTTTACATCATCACTCGCACCACTATATTTAATAATGCTCATTAACGATTCATTGACAGAGCCACGGCCTACGGCCAAATATGAGCCCATGCCGAGTGCTTCCATTTCTTTTTCGCCAACGACTTGTGTGCTGATATAGTCGTAATCATTTTCTAAAATTTTTGCTTGTTCAGCTAAATAGGCCGGATTACAAATGTTAGGTGGCATGTTAGCAACGTTTTTACAGGTGGTAACACCTTCAGCAATCGCTAAACCATGGCTAATAGCGCGTTCGCCAATGGGCAGTTCGCGACGTGTTGGAACATTAAAGACAATTTTACGCAACGGGCGACGCGGCTCTTCTTTACGGGTTTTTAAACTGTTAAAGCTGTAGAGACAATCTTGTGTCGCTTCAATAGCTTGACGCACTTTCCAGTAGGTATCACGGCCTTTAACATGTAATTCCGATAAAAAGCATACCGCTTCCATTGAACCGGTTTCATTTAGCGTATTAATAGTTTTACTGATGATTTGACGATATTGACGTTCGTCTAACTCACGTTCTTTACCACAACCTACTAATAACACGCGTTCACTTAAAATATTAGGCACGTGGTGTAATAACAACATTTGTCCAGACTTTCCTTCCAGATCGCCACGACGTAATAAGTTGCTGATATAACCTTCGCTGATTTCATCTAGTTGCTCAGCGATAGCCGACAAACGTCGTGGTTCGAAAACGCCGACGACAATACAAGCGCTACGTTGTTTTTCCGGACTGCCACTTTTTACACTGAACTCCATGATGCCTCCTAATTTGATTCAAATGCGTATATTTTATAGAAAATATACTATTTAGCTTGCTAAAAACAGTAAATAATCGCTAAGCTTGCTTTTAAATGTATTGCCCTAAAGGCTATAATTATAGCCGGATTGCACAGCATTACCTGATAAGCTTACATTTAATTTAATGCTAAAAATGACAAGTTTACTGAAAAAATGGCTGTATGTCAGAAAAAACTAAGTTTTTATAGGATCACTTTGTGATTATATTTCGTTATTTACTCAAAGAAGTTGCTAAAACCCAACTTGCGGTATTTCTTGTCATTATGACGATATTTATCAGCAATAAATTTGTGCGTGTGCTCGATGACGCCTCTGAAGGCGGAATTCCGGGTCATTTGGTGATGACGTTTATTGGCCTAAAAATTCCTGATCTTGCTGGCATGATTTTACCCTTAAGTTTCTTTCTTGGGGTTTTATTGGCCTATGGCCGTATTTACGCTGAAAATGAAATGACGGTATTACACGCCTGTGGCGTCAGTGAATGGTATGTCGTGCGTGTTACTTTGATACTGGGTTTTGTTACTGCCATTTTTACGGGCATATTTACGCTGTATTTGTCGCCGATGGCCGCAGAATATGAATACCAAGTGAAAGATCAAATTGCCGCAGACTCTGGCTTAAGTTCCCTGATTGCAGGACGTTTTCAAACTACTGGTAATAAAAAGGCCGTGGTTTTTATTCATGATAAAAACCGGAATGATAATACCTTTGAAAAAGTTTTTGTTGCCCAGTTACCTGATGAAAATACACCGAACGCGAGTGTTATCGACTCTAGCCTTGTTTATGCCGCAACCGGCCAGGTTGTAGAAGAAGAAACCGGCTTACAGCGCTTAATATTATCAGCGGGGACACGTTATCAAAATGATATCGAAAATAAAGAGTTCCGCCAAGTTGCCTTTGATAAATACTATATTCAAATTCAAGATCAAAAAGTGGCACATAAACGCCGTAAACTTAGTGCAATTCCGACGTCAGAACTTTACCAAGAACTTACGCCAGAAACCAGTGCCGAAAGTCAGTGGCGTATCGCCTTTCCTCTGGCTTGTATTATTATGACCTTAGTGGCAGTACCATTAAGTGTGGTTAATCCACGCCAAGGTAAGTTTGGCAAAATGCTGCCGGCTATATTACTCTTTTTAAGTTATTTTTTATTGTTAACCGCGATTCGTTCAGGCATAGAAAAAGGTTCGGTTCCGCAAACTATTGGTTTATGGCCGGTGCATTTTATTGTCTTGGTCTTGGGCTTAAGTTTACTTGTTAAAGGACGAAAAAGTGGTCGAAAAATTAAGGCCAAGATCGTTAAAAGTAAGGTGACTGTGTAAATGCGTATTTTAGATCTTTACATCGGCCGCGTTATTGCATCGACGACTTTTCTTACCTTAGCGGTGTTCGTCAGCTTGAGTGGCATTATTAAGTTTGTTGAACAAATGAAGTCGGTGGGTAAGGGGAATTATGATTTAGCCCATGCAGCGCTTTATGTGCTCTATGCAATTCCACAGGACGTATCGCTATTCTTCCCTATGTCAGCGTTAATTGGCGGCTTAATTGGTATGGGCATGATGGCCAGCAGCAGTGAGTTGGTAGTGATGCAGGCAGCTGGCCTTTCTCGGCTTGATATTATTAAATCAGTAATGAAGTCAGCTTTATTGTTAATTATCGTCAGCATGGCTGTTGGCGAGTGGCTGGCACCGCAAGGTGAAGCCGCAGCGAGACAAGTGCGGGCTCAGGCAATTTCTGGCGGTAGTTTAATCGCTGCAACTGGCGGCACTTGGGCAAAAGACGGTGATTATTTTGTCCACATAGGTGAAGTACAAGACCAAGGCTCCTTGAAAAACATCCAAATTTACCGCTTTAATGAACAACTTAAACTGTCAAGTTGGGTATCAGCGAATAGCGCCGTTTATCAAAAAGACGCTTGGCAGTTGCGTGATGTGGTTGAAACCAAAATAGCGGCAAAAGAAATTACCCGAGAAAGCCAAGATGTGATGTCTTGGAGTTCGACGTTAACACCAGATAAATTAGGGGTGGTAACCGTTAAACCGGAATCTTTATCCCTGAGAGGGTTAAGTGATTATTTAGATTACCTTGAAGCAAATAAGCAAGATCCGAGTCGATATTTGCTAGCATTTTGGCGAAAAATAGCCCAACCGTTCACGCTAGCGGTAATGCTTTTAGTGGCATTATCTTTTATTTTTGGGCCATTACGTTCGGTGTCGATGGGGGCAAGAATTATGATGGGAGTGGCAACCGGAATATTGTTCTTCATTGTCAATGAAGTGCTCGGCTCGCTTAGCTTAGTTTATCAATTACCGGCTATTTTTGGCGCTTTTATGCCGAGCGCTATTTTTGTCAGTGTTGCTTTGTATCTCATGAAAAGACGGGCAAGTTAACGATAAAAACTTAAGCAACTCTTTGCAAAAAGCTGAACGCATTTTTGGGCTCACCTTCTGAGTAATTAATTACAATCATTGCTACCAGTCATTTTACCAATCATTACCTATTAAAGTTTGCCTCGATTTGCCTCAAGGCTTAACAGCACGACTTCAGTATTGGTTAATCTATCTTGAATACTCAATTTATTTTTTCTATCAAGCAATACCGCTAAATTCCCTAAACCTAATAACGTGGGTAATAAACGCTTTAAACCGGTGGTTTTGCTGATCAAACTGCCATCTTGATTTTGCACTTTTAAACGCCAAGCTTTCATGCCCAAAGTTTGACCACTTTTAGACCAGAACCAAATAAAGAAAAAAGATACCCAGGCGAGTTTCCATAGCTCATTTGGCCACAGCAACCAATAAGTATTACTGATGGTATCACTTAGATGTTGATAGCCCTGCAAGTCAAAAGCGCCATAACGCACTAATAAAGAAATAATTAAAAATGAAGCGGCACCCGCAGTCATATACACAGCAATCGCAAGCAGCGCATCATACAGCCAAGAAGCTACACGACGTCGAAAGCCCGCGCGAGGAAATTGAGAATGAGAAATTAATGACATAGGTATTTCAATGAAAAAATTTGCGCTAGTTTAACAAAAGGCATATAAAAGTATAAGTGACTGAGTGTAATTTATAATTTTTGATATATTTAGACCAGACAATAAAAACAGGATGTTGAATAATGACCAATTTTGCACCACATGGTACGTTGGAACTGACGATTGAAGACAACCTGATTTTACTTGACGTTCAAGGACCATGGAACCTAGAGTATATCGACCATTTGCACGAAAAGTTGCTTTGGGCAGTTAGCCAAGTCGACCAAAGCAATTATGGTGTTTTGCTAACTCCAATCGGAGAGGCAATAAGTGTTGAAGAGGGTTTTGAATACCATTTAAACTTCCTGCGACAAGGCTATTGCGTTAAACCTCGCGCATTGTACTACTCCGCTGTTAACTGAGAATCTATTCACTAAACTTTATCGAGTTGCAGGCATCAAATTTGCGTTTTTTGATAATACCTTTGACGCGCGGCTTTGGCTTGAACAAGAACCTAAAAAGACGGCAGTTAGTGCTTCATGAACAAATAAACAACAGTCAAACGATAATAAACGAAAAACTATTGCCAACAGCCTGATATTTCGTATAATGCCTGCCTCTTCAATAATGTTTTATATTCATTGAAGTCACTGTGTCGCCGGAGTGGTGGAATTGGTAGACACGACGGATTCAAAATCCGTTGCTTTCGAGCGTGACGGTTCAAGTCCGTCCTCCGGTACCATTCTCTTTATTAAGAGAAGAAAAACCAGCTATTAAGCTGGTTTTTTTGTTTTTGAAATCCACTAAAGTGTTTGGTGTAGGGCACTGCCAAGACAACTATAACTTAACAGCAATTTAAATCAGCATAACTTAATCGCTTGGCAATGACTGTTCTTCTTCAGGTTGATAAAAAACAAAAGGCTGTTTGGACTTCTTCGCTTGATACATGGCTTGATCAGCGCTGTGGATAAGTGAAGCCGTGTCTTTACCATGGGCAGGAAAGAAAGCGATGCCGATACTGACCGAGGTTTTTATTTCATGACCGCCGATTAAAATGGGTTTCTCAAATAGGGCGCTAATTTTTTCGGCGAGATTGGCACTGATCTCTTTTGACTCATTTGAAGGAGCATCAAGGTGAACCACAAATTCATCACCGGCGTAACGTGCTAGCATATCACTGGCGCGTAACCCTGACCGCAACGTTGTGGCAATCTGCTTAAGTAATAAGTCGCCAATATCATGACCTAAGGTGTCATTGACTTGCTTAAAGCCATTTACATCCATAAACATGATTGTTTCTGTGCGCTGCCAACGACCAGCACGAATTAACCAAGGCTTTAAATAGTCATTAAACGCACGTCTGTTATGTAGACCAGTTAACTCATCTTGATTGGCGAGTTGATATAAATGTCGTTCATAAGCCTTACGTTCAATAGATGACAATATTGCCAAACCAAGCTGGCGACTGTTGCTATAAGACTTGATAATATATTCTTGCGCTCCGCCACGTACGGCATCAAGCGCTGTTTTTGTGTCATCATGACCACTTAATACTACTATAGGGGAGTCTGGGCTCTGTTCTTTAATACTGTGTAGGTTTTCTAATGCCCTGCCATCACCCAAGTTTAAATCTAACAATATCACGTCAAAATGTGAGGCTTTTAATTGTTCTAGTGCGATATCGAGTGCATTGACACGAGTTAGGGTAAATTGCTCAGTGCCAAACTCCTTTAAGCAGTCGCGTTGAACTTGTCGCGCGTCACCGTCGTCATCTTCTATGTGAAATATTCTTAGTGTCGGTTCAGTCATTTTTTACCTGATTATCGAAGTTAATTAGCAACTTAAGCAGTCTGATTAAGTATTGAACACGCTTGACAATAAGCACCACGTTTTTAATTTAATAACCGCGTTGAGTATCTTTCTTCCACGCTAAAACACGGTCTATGAAATGGTTAACCACATAATGCTGCCTGTTATCATGCCAATAACTTTTCATTAACGCAAGAATCGGCGCCTGTGTGCGAACGTCGTTGTGATATTATTTGGGTAATTCGACTAAGCGCCAGTAGTTATCGATTAAATCTATTAGCTTAAGAAAGTCAGTGCCAGCAGTTTCTTTTACAATATAACCCGCAACATTGAGGTCATAAGCTTCAGCTTTATCTCGATCATTCTTCGATGTTGTCAATATGAATACGATACTGCGCTTGAGCTCTGAGTCATTACGTAATTCATGCAAAAATTGAATACCGTCCATTTTGGGCATATTCAAATCAAGTAATAAAATATAAGGCTGAGGCGGTTTCTCATGGCCGTTTAAACCTCTTAGTGCGTCCAGCGCCTCTTGTCCATCATGCGCTCTGACAATTGGGTTAGCAACTTTTGCTTTGTTAAATGCTCTTATAACTGCTTTTGCATCGCCGTCATCATCCTCTACCAGAAATATATTCAATGGTTGAGTATTGGTGATTTCCTTAATTGTTGCGACCATTAGGAACCTCTTTTGGTTGTATATTTTGTTTTTTTGGCCAAGTGAAACTGAATGTACAGCCTTGTCCTGCAGTGGAATCGACAGAAATTTTACCGCCAAATAATTCAATATGTTTACGGATAATCGCAAGCCCCATGCCGCTTCCTTCAACTTGATCACGTGGTTTGAGGGTTTGAAACATTTTAAATATTCTCTGATGATAAGCTGCATCGATTCCCGGACCATCATCTTTAACAGAAATTAAATATTGATATTCTTGTTCTTTTGCATCGATCTCAATTAAGCCAATATCCTTATCGCGATGTTTTATTGCATTACTAATAAGATTGAGCAAAATAAGCTGCATCGGCATCCTATTGAATTTAAGCTGCATAAATTCAGCACTGGCATTAACCTGAAACCCTTTAGGCACCTCAAGCAGTAAAGTTATATCGGCTAATAACTGATCACCCCCAATGACTTCAGTATAGTTCGCATCAGTTTTTCGGCCAATGCGGGAATATTCGAGCAAGTCGTCGAGTAATTTATCCATTCTATGGACTCGGCTGCGTAACAGTAGCAAGTTTTCTCGATTTTCTTTATCGAGAGTTGCACCTAAGTCCTCTTCTAGCCAGTGTGATACATTTTCGATAACGCGCAGTGGCGCCTTTAAATCATGTGAGGCAACGTAAGCAAAATCATCTAATTCGCTATTGCTTTTTTCTAGGGAGGCAATTAAACGTTCTCGTTCAAACTCGTCTTCTTTAGCTTGGGTGATATCGCGTTCAATCGCGGCAAAGTGGCTAGTGTTTCCGTGCTGATCTATGACTGGAACAATATGGATTTCTATCCAATATTCTCTGCCATCTTTGGCATAATTAATCAATTCAGCAGAGAATGATTCATTGTTTCTCAGGGCATTCTTTAAAGCCTCTAATGTTTTGGGGTCGGTTTTTTCACCTTGGAGGAAACTTGGCGTTCGGCCAAGCATTTCTTCTGGTCGATAACCACAGATCTCGTTTGACGCTCGATTAACAAAAACTATTACAGGATTTTCAGGGTCGGCTTCGGTGATTAGCACCACATCTCGTAAATTTTCAATCGCTAACTTTAATAACCGTAGCTGTAATTCTATTTCTTTGCGTTCGGTAATATCGCTTAAGCTACCAGCCATGCGAATAGGGGTGCCAACGTTATCCCATAAAGCTTGTCCTTTTGCCATAAACCAGCGCCAATGCCCTGATTTTGTCATTAGCCGGTATTCGACGTCATAAGGCGTATTATTTTTTAGATGGGCATCAACCGCGGCTAAGGTTTCATCTTTGTCTTCAGCGTGCAAACGTTTAGTCCATTCTTCAAACTTGTGCGGTATTTCATCAGGTTGATATCCTAATAGCTCTTTAAAGCGATCAGAGAACACCACAGTATTGGTTAGTATATCCCAATCCCACATACCATCACCGGCACCACGCCAACCTAGGGTCAATGCCTCCTCACTTTTAATTAATTTTTCTTGGGTTATTTTCTGTAAATACACCACAATAGCAGCAACCCAAACGGCTAATATCGACAGTATACGATTGATGATGACATAGTGCTCGTCAATACCCATCTCTGGTGAGGAAAGATAACCCAGTATGATCAATACGGTTGCTAGACCAGCAAAGACAAACGCCATATGTTTACGGTTAAACAATAAGCTGAAAAAAACTAAAGGTACATAAGCCACCCCCACAGCGACACCTGCGGGATGAAACATGTCGAAGAGTAAAACTAAAAAACACAGTAACCCTGGTAACCAAAGGGGGATTGATGCGATGTTTTTTTTTCGATGACTCCAAACAGCGGCTAAAACTCCTAAACCTAAAACAATAAAACCACTAGTGGTGTGCAATGCCATGCGGGTTAACTTTCCCCAGGCATAGCCTTTTTCTTCACCAGCGATATATCCGGCTAAGGCCATGGCTGAGAAGGCCAAAATAAGTAGGCTTAAGATTTCAATTACCACTAGGGTATTTAAATGCTTCTTTGCCGATGAAAATAAAATAATTGCACTGCCAGTTAAGACAAAACAAAGCGCAGTATTTGGCGCCATACGCCCAGGGTGTGAAGTTTTAACGGTGATATAGGCATCCATTAACAACTGATCTATCGCTAAGTCGATAGCGAAAATATATTGCAACAGCGTCAATGCCCCAAGTATCGCTACGATTGCTCCACAGGCTAAAGCTAAACGGTCCATTTTCTTCACTAGGGCAAATAAACCCACACCGCTCAATAAAAAGCCGAGCGCAGTATTGTATTGCATAGGGACAAACTGTGGCAAAACTTGAATTAATTCAGTTACATGTAGATACCAGCCGGAAATTACGACGGCGCCTAATAAAAAAGAAAGCAATGCCGTAACAGTAATGGCAACTTTATTCATGGGTAATTCGGTCATTATAATCTACTCAAGTTAATCACAGTTGAATAATAGAGCCTTTGGCATTGAAAATACACCACTAAAAAATTTAAATTATCAAAGTTAAAACATTTCCTACCTCAATATTGCACTTAAATAACAAGGCCTTACTTATACGCTTTGTTTCAAAGTTCAATTAAATTGCGGTGTTGTTATTTAACATACCGTTACTTTTTACCCATCAATGTGAGGAATGAAACTTAACGTTTAACTCATCACTAAGTGCTAAATTAGCTTTATTTACCTCTAAAAGTCCTTGCATGCTTTTAGTTGCAATAACAGGCTGTTCAGCCTCGGTAATTGCCGTTACCACTGCGACTGCACTGACGCCGGTGCTCCATACTTGCTCAAGGCGCTGTTCATTGATGCCGCCAATGGCGACAACAGGAATCGTGTTTTCAAGTGCTAATATTTGCTTTAAGTTTTCCAACCCTTGAATTTGTCCGGTCATATCTTTGGTTTTAGTCGGAAATATTGCGCCAATGGCAAGGTAAGAGGGCTGTAGTTGTTTGGCTAATAAAAACTCGTAACAACCATGCGTACTGATGCCTAGGCGTAAACCCGCATGCGCAATTGCTGATAAATCAGCGCAGGCAAGGTCTTCTTGGCCAATATGGACTCCGTACGCGCCATATTGAATCGCCAATTGCCAGTGATCATTAATAAACAAGCGACAATGATTGTCACGAGCCATAATTATCGCTTGTGCAATCATGGCCGCCAATTCTTCACCTTGCTTATCTTTTATACGTAGCTGAATAATGTTTAAATTCAGCGGCAATAAGCATTCAAGCCATTCGAGTGAGTCAACCACAGGGTAAAGCCCAAGCTTTTCTCCAGAGGCTAAACCCAAGGAGGGGAAACTTGGCAAAGCATCAGATTGCTGCGTTAGCGGGCTAATAATATTTGGAAAATCGTCGGGGTTACTCGGCCAAGGACCTTGCATAAATGCGCCATAATAATTTTCGTTATTGTTATTATTTAGCTCACGACTGAGTGCTAAACCTTGGTTGATATATGCCTTTGTTAGAGTAAAAGCGTCGCGCAACAAGTAGCCGTGCGCAAGAAAGCTTGCTAGCGCTGTGGCAAAGCTGCAACCACCACCGTGAGTATTGCTTGTGGCGATTTTTTCTGACCTTAACTTAAAGGCTTGTGTCACAGTTGATGTTAAGGCTTGTAAGCAAATATCGATGCATTCATTATCTTGCCTACCGGCTTGTTCAGCATCACTATGACCGCCTTTAATAATCACGGCTTTAGGGCCTAAGTTTAAAATACGTTCAGCAAGTATTAGTGTGTTAATTTCGTTATTATTTTTAACTAAAGCACTTAGTTGTTTGGCTTCGATAAGGTTGGGCGTGATGACGTCAATCAGTGGCAATAAAGATTGTAGTTCAGCAGGCGTTAATGCTGTTAAAGGGCCGCCAACACTGGCTTGGCCAACGGGATCATAAACAACCATTAACTGCGCTATTTGTTGTTTAAGTGTTGACAACAATGCCATTAACCACATAATTTGTTCGCGATTGGCGATTAGACCGATTTTAATCACTGTTGGCGGTTTATCAAAGCGTAATGCTTGGGCCTGCGCGTTTAGTATGTTGACATCAACGGCATTAACATCGAGCAGTTTAGTTGAGTTTTGTACGGTATTTGCGCTAATCAAATGACAAACTTCGATATTAAGGTTATGGCCAGTTTTTATATCAGCGGCAATGCCAGCCCCACCCGAGCAGTCAGCACCAGATATGCTCCAAAGAATCGGTTGGCGATTTAAGCTGTTGTCGACCGCAGACGTTTTCGCTGTCATGACTTATGCTCCCCATGATGCCAAAAGGGGGTGTCTAAGGTTGGTGTACTGGCATGAGCGGTTTGTCGCTCAGGCATCGTACCAGCAATATAAGCTAATTCACCGGCATTTATGGCAGTAGCAAAGGCCTTTGCCATCAGCACGGGGTTGTCAGCAAGGGCGATAGCACTATTGAGTAACACACCATCAAAACCCATTTCCATAGCAATACAAGCATCTGACGGTTTACCAATGCCAGCATCGAGTATCAGCGTTGCCTCAGGTAAGCGTTGACGAATACTGGCTAAATTGTAAGGGTTCATTAAGCCTTTTCCTGTGCCAATAGGTGATGCCCAAGGCATGATCACTTGACAACCTAACTCGTATAAGCGTTGGCAAATCACTAAGTCGTCAGTGCAATATGGTAAAACCTTAAAGCCGTCAGCGAGTAGTTGCTCAGTGGCAATTAATAGCTCTACGGGATCGGGTTGTAGGTTGTAATCATCGCCAATTACCTCTAATTTTATCCAATCGGTTTGAAAAAGCTCTCGGCTCATTTTGGCTAAGGTAATTGCTTCTTTCGCGGTTTTACAACCGGCGGTATTGGGTAGTAAAAAACCTTGGTTTTGTTCAACGCTTGCTTGGATATAGCGCCAAAATTTATCGCCAGATTGTGCCATTGGGTTTTGCCGTTTCAGTGACAAAGTCACCACTTGTGAGCCACTAGCGAGAATGGCTTGTTTCATTATCTCAGGTGAGGGGTAAAGTGCTGAGCCAATTAACAGGCGACTCGTTAAAGCTTGGTCATAAATAGATAGTGGCATGGTTAACCCCCAACAATGGGAAAGAGCAGATCTATGCTGTCGCGGTTATTAACCGTAGTCTTGACGTAATCTTCACGGCCAACAAATTCGCCATTAAGTGCTAGCGCAAAGCTTTGTTCAAGCTGGCTTTTGGGTAATGTTTTTGCCAGTACCATCTCGATATTAATCGCCTCTGATGAATGCGGTAATTCAGTGGCATTGCCATTTATATAAAGTTTCATTGTTTATCTCATTTGTAATGTCACAGACTTTTAGCAAGTCTAAAAGCTCTTAGTTAACTCACAGGCAATAAATCGGCGTATTGATAATCATTAAGCGGTTTTTGTCTTCGCTTTAGTAGGTTATCAACATGTTCTAGTACTTGTGATAACACGACTGGTGCGATTAAAAAGCCATGACGATATAGGCCATTAACTTGTACCAAGGCGTGACGTGAAATAATCTTTGGTTGGTGATCACTAAATGCCGGTCGAAGTTGGCTGATATGTTGGCGGATATTCGCTTCAGCAAAACCTGGATGAACACTATAGGCTGCACTGAGTAATTCCATGGCGGAACGTACTGTCATAGGTGCGGTATCATCACTTTCAATTTCGGTTGC
>JBFJQB010000050.1:0-17435 GCA_041616855.1 Cognaticolwellia sp.
GTCGATATCAAAATAGACGAGCTCATCGGCTCTGGCAAAAGTAGCAAAGAACACCAGTGCGAGTTGGCAAAATGTTCGTTGTAGCTTAAAAGGCGAAAAAAAAACCGCCACCTTTATTATACCAACAGCCTTATTTATCAATCGTGAAGTTCCATACATGCTAGCGATATTGTGTTATGTTTTATGCGGTTTACTAGAAAGCGCATAGGTATTGCTCATCGTTTCTTCTGCCACGATAGCAAAGTTATAATGTAAAGACTGCAGCAGACCATTAATGTCATTAGTCTTAAAATAACCCGAAACTTTAAGCTTGGCTAATTCGGCATTGATTGGCATAAACTTAACTGGGTTATAGCGTTCAACTTCTTGGAGTACATGCAATAGAGGTTCACCATCAAAAATCAATATGCCTTGTTGCCAAGCTAATTCTTGTTCAACTTCTTGCGCTGATAATTGCTTTGTAGCGGATTTAACGTCATTTACAATGGTAATTTTTTCACCGGCAGTTAGGACGTTGTCACTTCCCGATTGCTGTTGAATAGTTTGTTTTTTTGCCGTTTTGATGGTTTGTAATAGTGTCTTAACTGGGGTGTTGGCTTCTGCGACTAATACGCTGCCTTCTGCCACTAGTAATTCTACTGAACTGATATTGTTTCGCTGAACATTAAACACTGTGCCAAGCGCAGTAAAAGAGGTGTATCCAGAAACAACACTAAAAGGGCGATCGATGTCTTTCGCCACATCAAACTTAGCTTCACCACGTATTATGGTAACTTTACGTTGTTGCTGACTATAAGCTACTTCTATAACGGTATTGCTATTGAGGGCGACAATACTGCCATCATCTAAGGTAAGTTGTTTTTGTTCGCCGTATTGACTGCTATATTTTTGATAGCTAGATTGCTGGGCAGCATAATATTGTGGCTTTAACCATATTTTATTGACGTCATGAAAAAGGTTGGCCGTTAATAATGCCACGAACATTAACCCTGCAGCTAAACAGCCTTTCATTAAATAATCATTTTTTGCTTTTTTTACCGGTTTTTGTGCAAATAAGCCGTTTAGATCATGTTTAGTTGCGATGTCTTGCCATAAAAAAGACATTTTTTTTAACGCAACATAATGAGAATTATCCTGGTTTATCCATGCGATTAATTGTTGCTTTTCGGCGCTAGATATTCCTTTATCAAGGCGTGTTATCCAGAGATTTGCTTGCTCTTGGACCGATTTTATATCGTTTGACGTCTCGGTTTTCATTTACTTCACTTCCGACTACTTTAGATTTCTGTACGAAAACATGTTGCAACAAATTTAGTTTCAAGTGCCAATGTAAACCAAATGGCTTGATAGTGCTACGTGATTTATTTCTCTAACAGTAAATAAGACCCGCAATTTGGCAATTAACTTATACAGATATTGAATAACTACTACTCTGTAAAGCTAGCAGAGTTATATAAGTACTTATCGAGTTAGTTATTTCAGTTGCTATGTAAATAAAAAACCTAAGCTGAATCAGATTAGGTTGTTAAGTGTGCAAGGGGAACGAGAGTAAATTACTTCTTGTTGCGCTTTGCTTGTTTTTTCGCTTTCGCTTTCTTTTGAGCAACGGTGCGTTTTACTTTTGTTTTTTTAACAGCAACGCGTGCTTCTTTGTATTTTGGTCTCAGCGTTTCAATGACACGGCGAGGTAAACGCTCTTTAATATAACGTTCAATTTTACCGATAACTGTCATGTCGTGTGCTTCAACCAGTGAAATGGCGGTGCCTTTGTTACCAGCTCGGCCTGTACGACCAATACGGTGCAAATAAATATCGGCAGTGCGCGGCATATCAAAGTTAATAACATGGGTAATGTCATCAATGTCTAAACCGCGGGCAGCAACGTCAGTGGCGACTAAAACATTAACGGTGCCGTTACGTAAACGCTCAACTGAGGTGTTACGTTTGTCTTGTTGCATTTTACCTTCAAGCCAAACACATGGCACATTATCGCCATAAAGTTTGCCTGATAAGTATTGAACAGTCTCACGCTTATTGGCAAATACCACTGCACGCTCAACTTCTTCTTGTTGTAGTAAGTTAAGTAATAAAGCGAATTTATGATCTTTGTCATCAGCGAGGTGCATCCACTGATGAATCTTGGCTTTTTCTTTTCGAGAAGGGTTAGCTTCTAAAAATACCGGTTCATTTAATAGTTCACGTGAAAAGCGCACGACTGCAGCACCTTCAAGTGTTGCTGAAAATAGCATGGTTTGTTTACGCCAGCGTGCTTCGGCAACAATGCGGTTAATGGTTTCAGCAAACCCCATATCGAGCATGCGGTCGGCTTCATCTAAAATAAGAATTTCAATTTCGCGGCTATCAAACTGCTCGGTTTCAATGTATTCCATTAACCGACCAGGGGTTGCAACCAATATATCAGTATTGCTGGTGAGTATTTCTTTATGACTGCCGTAATTAACGCCACCGGTAATTACCGCAGATTTTAGTTTCGTTAATGAGGTTAACTTCTCACATTGCTCATGAGTTTGTATGGCAAGTTCGCGCGTTGGCGATAAAATTAACACCCTTGGAAAGCCGGGACTTTGGCGTGGGTAATCTAATAAGTGTTGAGCAGCAGGTAAGATAAACGCGGCTGTTTTTCCCGTTCCTGTAGGGGCTGAAGCTAATACGTCTTTACCTGTCATTGCTACAGGAAGTACTAATTCTTGAATAGACGTTGGCTTTTTAAAGCCTAATTTTTCAACGCCGCCCAATAATGCGGAATCTAGGTCAAACTGTTCAAACATGTAATAATTTTCTTTGGTGATTAATAGTGCGGATTATAATGGCAAAACCTGATTTATCCTAAAGATCTTGCCAAATTTGTGTATTTATTCTGATATTTAACTTAATTAATAAGGATATCAGTGATTTCATGGTTAATTTGTTGGCACCAAGCCTTAATACGCGCTTCACTTGCGTCATATTGATTATCTTCATCGAGTGCTAAACCGACAAAATGTTGTTGATCTTCAGTTAGGGCTTTCGACGCGGCAAAGTCGTAGCCTTGATTTGGCCAATAACCAACGATATAGCCGCCTTGCGCAATCACTTGCTCATGTAACATGCCAAGCGCATCTTGAAACCAATCAGTATAACCAATTTGATCGCCCATGCCATAGAGGGCAACAATTTTACCATCAAGATCAATATTAGCAATTTCTGGCCAGTGCGACTCCCAATCCTCTTGGATTTCACCATAATCCCAGGTAGAAATACCAAGTATTAAAATGTCGTGGTTCGCCATTTCTGCCAGTGGTGTATCTTTTATATTAAATAAACTGACATTTTCTGTGCCAAGTTCTGCTTGAATTTTTTCTGCAGCTATTTCGGTATAACAAGTGGTTGAGCCGTAAAATAATGCAATGTTCATGAGTAAATAACCGAGATTTATACGAACCACATTAGGTGGTTGGTGAGCGAGTGGCGAGATTTTAGCAAAATTTTAGCAAATAAGAAGCTTTCGATTTTTACAAAAATTAACCCCAACTTAGATAAAATAAGCAATGACATAACTAGTGTTATTGCAATTAGGCCTTTTTCACTGTAATTTTAGCGGGCTAAAGGCGGTCTTTGTACTCAGCTAATATCACGTAGATTATTCTTGCTGATATAGTCTGATGGTATGATAAACCGCAAATATTATTTGCCGCTCTCTTTCCGCTCAATAAGGTATGGAATTGATTTATGTCTAAGAAGTTTTTTTGGCTTGTAGCACTCGGTGTGCTAACTGCGACCAACAATGTCGCCGCGTTTACTGAGCCAACTACACCTGTAAATAACAGTGTCATGTTGCCTGTTGCACAATCATCCGATTTTGCAGCAGTCAAAGCAAAATTAACCCAAACTTTAGGTTTTGATGTCGCCAGTATTAAACTATCCCCGATGGCTGGTGTGGTTGAGGTTATTACAGATCAGGGCTTATTTTATGCCAGTGCTGATGGCAACTTCTTATTGCATGGTAAAATGTATGGCATCAGCGAAAGTGTTAGTAATTTAACTGAAGAAAGTTTAGCGCAAGTGCGTGTTGATGGCATGGTTAAGTTTACGGATGCGATGATCGTCTACCCGGCAAAAAATGAAAAGCATGTGGTGACTGTTTTTACCGATATTACCTGTAGTTATTGTCGAAAAATGCATGAACAAATGGCCGATTACAACGATAAAGGCATCACGATTCGTTATTTAGCGTATCCACGTGCGGGTGTTAAAGACCGAGCGGGACGTTATTCTCAAGCCTTTAAGGATTTACGTTCGATATGGTGTCATGAAGACCCACAGCAAGCCTTAACGAAAGCGAAAAGTGGCGCTAATGTTGCCGCGCGTATTTGTGATATGCCAATTGAAGATGAGTTTAACTTTGGTCGTCAAGTCGGTGTTACGGGTACTCCTGCGATCATGCTAGCTGATGGTATGATGATTCCAGGCTATCAAGACCCCAATAAATTGTTAATGTTATTAGAAACCGTGCAACGTGGGGGCTAATATTGACGCTCTTTAGCTAATCAATAGAGGGGTAGTTATTAACTATTCCGTCAAGTGGCAAGTAACTTATCTCGACAGGTATTACTTGCCATTTTTGTTTCTAGTGTGCCAACTTCTTACTTAATTTATATTACTTAATTTATATTACTTAATTTATAAGGTTTATTCATGCATAAAGAGATCATTCGCCGAGCGCAAGTTAGCGATGAGCATTTACCTAATTCGCTACACCCCATTATTCGACAAATCTATGCACGTCGGGGTGTTGAAAGCGAAAAGCAGCTTGAATTAACCGCGTCACATTTATGCCCTGTGGATACCTTGATGGGCTTACCTCAAGCGTGTGAAATATTATATCAGACGCTACAAGCGCAAAAAAATATCACGGTGATTGGCGACTTTGATGCAGATGGCGCAACGAGTACTGCATTAATGATGGAAGCCTTGCAAATGTTAGGCTCAACAAATCATCATTTTTTAGTGCCAAATCGTTTTAAATATGGCTATGGCTTAACGCCTGAAATTGTTGATATTGCTGCTGCACAAGGTGCGCAAGTGTTAGTGACGGTTGATAATGGCATTAGTTGTATCGCAGGCGTTAAAAGAGCGAAAGCATTAGGATTGCAAGTGGTGGTTACTGATCATCATTTACCAGGTGCTGAGACTCCGCCCGCCGATGCCATCGTTAATCCAAATCAGCACGGTTGTAATTTTGCCAGTAAGTCGTTAGCCGGGGTTGGCGTGGCGTTTTATTTTATGCTGGCTCTTAGAAAATACTTACGCGAACATCAATGGTTTGAAAAACAACAAATTAAAGAGCCTAATATTGCGCAGCTGCTTGATTTAGTGGCGCTTGGTACTGTTGCTGATGTGGTGTCGTTAGATGCCAATAATCGTATTTTAGTCGAACAAGGGCTGAAACGTATCCGCGCAGGTGCTACGCGACCGGGGATTCAGGCGCTCATTGAAATAGCCGGTAAAAATCAGCAAAAACTCGTCGCCAGTGATTTTGGTTTTGCACTTGGCCCACGCATTAATGCCGCTGGTCGATTAGACGATATGGCGTTCGGAATTAATTGTCTATTAGCGAAAGACTTATCAACCGCACGAGTGATGGCGGCTGATCTAGATGACTTAAATAAAGCCCGCCGTGAAATTGAACAAGGTATGCAGCGTGAAGCAGAACAAGTATTATCAAGCTTAGCGTTTAACGAAGACAATTTACCTCATGGTATTAGTTTGTTTCATGGTGATTGGCATCAAGGGGTTATCGGCATTGTCGCAGGGCGGTTAAAAGAGAAATATCACCGACCGAGTATTGTTTTTGCCAAAGCCAATGACGAAGACGGCACTAGTTTGGCAAGTGATGACGTTGAAATATTTAATGATGAAATAAAAGGCTCAGCGCGCTCTATTCCTGGTTTACACATTCGTGATTTACTGGAATATATTGACAGCCAGCACCCCGGTATTATTTTAAAGTTTGGTGGTCATGCTATGGCTGCCGGTTTGTCGATACCGATAAGTCAATTTGATAAATTCTCAGCACTCTTTGAGCAATACGCTGAGCAATGGTTGAGTAAAGAGGCTTTGACCGGGGTTTTACTTTCAGACGGTCAACTCATTACCAGTGATATGACACTTGGGTTTGCTCAGCAATTACGTGATGCAGGGCCGTGGGGACAAAATTTTCCAGAACCGTTATTTGATGACGTATTCACCATAGTTCAACAACGAATAGTTGGCGAGAAGCACTTAAAGCTAGTGGTCGAAAAAGAAAGGCAAGTTTTTGATGCCATCGCCTTTAATGTTGACCTCAATCGTTGGCCTGATCACCAAGCTAAACGAGTAAAGTTTGCTTATCGACTCGATATTAATGAATTTCGTGGTAAGCAATCAGTGCAATTAATGGTTGAACAACTAGACTAGTGCTTTGCATGGTTCGTGGCGCTGTAATTACTTAGATCGCCCACGGTGAGTTTTTACCAAAAAATTATAACAAAAAGGCTATTTCATCGCTCAAGCAATCGTTTATTTCATCGTATAATTACGCTACAATGCGCGACTGTTTTTTTTGTTATTTTCCCTTTGTAGATCAATTACGGCGTGATAGTTAAAAAGTATGTTAGAAGTTAATCCGGTACTGAACAAAATTAAAGAAATTCGCGAACGCACCAATATGCTTCGGGGGTACCTTTGACTACGAGCAAAAATCAGAGCGTTTGGTTGAAGTTACGCGCGAGTTAGAGTCTGCCGATGTTTGGAATGATCCTGAGCGTGCACAAGCACTGGGTCGTGAACGAGCAGCATTAGAAGCCGTAGTTGAAACCATTGACCAGATGGACTCAGGCTGTGAAGACATTGAAGGCTTGGTGGAGTTGGCAGTTGAAGCAGACGACGAAGAAACCTTTAACGATGCTCAAGAAGAAACAAAAACACTTGAAAGTAGCCTTGAAAAATTAGAGTTTCGCCGGATGTTTTCTGGCGAACAAGACGCCAATAACTGCTATTTAGATATTCAATCTGGCTCTGGCGGCACTGAAGCGCAAGATTGGGCTGAAATGCTGATGCGGATGTATTTACGTTGGGGTGAAGCCAATGGCTATAAAACAGAAGCCATTGAAGTAACTGATGGTGATGTTGCTGGTATTAAAGGTTGTACCATTAAATATACCGGCGAATATGCTTTCGGCTGGTTACGTACTGAAACTGGCGTGCATCGCTTAGTGCGTAAATCACCGTTTGATTCCAGTGGGCGTCGCCATACCTCGTTTGCTTCCGCTTTTATTTATCCTGAAATAGACGACAATATTGAAATTGATATTAACCCTGCTGATCTGCGTATAGATACTTTCCGTGCCTCAGGCGCTGGTGGTCAGCACGTTAATAAAACTGACTCTGCCATACGTATTACCCATGAGCCAACTGGCGCAGTAGTGGCTTGTCAGGCTGATCGTTCTCAGCATAAAAACCGTGCAACCGCGATGAAATTGCTCAAAGCTAAATTGTATGAAATGGAAATGCAAAAGCAGAATGAGGGCAAGCAAGAATTAGAAGACGGCAAGTCGGATATTGGTTGGGGCAGCCAAATTCGCTCTTATGTATTAGATGATAGCCGCATTAAAGATCTACGTACTGGCGTTGAAAATCGCAATACGCAAGCGGTACTAGACGGTGACTTAAACAAATTTTTAGAAGCTAGTTTGAAATCTGGCTTATAAATATCTTATTGAATATTACGTTAAAACACGAGAAATGAAATGACTGATCAAGCAAACCAAGACGAAAACAAGTTGATTGCCGAACGTCGAGGCAAATTAGTAAAAATTCGAGAAAACTGTCCGGCTAATGGCCACCCTAACAAGTTTGATCGAAAACACTATGCTGCTGATTTACAAGCTGAACACGGCGAAAAAGATAAAGAAACGCTTGAAGCTGAAACTGCTGTATACAGCATTGCTGGTCGTGTTATGGCAAAACGTGGTCCATTCTTAGTGCTACAGGACATGACGGGTCGTATTCAAGCTTATGCTCATAAGACCGTGCAAAAAGACATTAAAGAGCGTTGGGGCACATTAGACATCGGCGATATTATTGGTGTAACCGGTACAATGCACATGTCTGGCAAAGGCGACTTATATGTCAACATGGATAAATACGAGTTATTAACTAAATCGCTGCGTCCATTGCCAGAAAAGTTTCATGGTTTATCAGATGTTGAAACCAAGTACCGTCAACGTTATGTTGATTTGATCATCAACGAAGAAACCCGTAACACCTTTAAAATCCGTTCAAAAATTGTTGATGGTATTCGTAAGTTTTTAACTGATCGTGACTTCATGGAAGTTGAAACACCGATGTTACAAACAATTCCAGGCGGTGCAACCGCTAAGCCATTTGAAACATTTCATAATGCCCTAGATATTCAAATGTTTATGCGTATTGCTCCTGAGCTTTACTTGAAGCGTTTGGTTGTTGGTGGCTTTGAAAAAGTTTTTGAAATTAACCGTAATTTCCGTAACGAAGGCTTATCAACACGTCATAATCCAGAATTCACTATGATTGAATTCTACCAAGCCTATGCTGATTATCATGATTTGATGAACTTAACTGAAGATATGTTACGTACCCTAGCTGAAGATGTTATGGGCTCAGCGATTATTCGCAACACAGTGAAAAACGCTGAAGGTGAGGTTGTTGAAGAGAAGTTCTATGACTTTGGCCAGCCGTTTGCACGTTTATCTATGGTTGATGCGATTTTAAAATATGGCAACGACCTTGATGAAAATGTACTACGTAACCCTGAAGCAAACTTTGACGCGCTAAAAGCGATGGCAAAATCGGTTGGTGTGAAAGAAACAGACGCCTCTAAAGTCTGGGGTGCAGGTAAGTATATTTGTGAAATTTTTGAAGAAGTTGCCGAGCATATGCTTGATCAACCGACATTTATTACAGAGTATCCATGGGAAGTTTCACCATTAGCGCGCCGCAATGATGAAAACCCGTTCATTACAGATCGTTTTGAATTCTTCGTTGGTGGTCGCGAATTAGCCAATGGCTTCTCCGAGCTTAATGATGCTGAAGACCAGGCGGCACGTTTCCAAAACCAAGTAGAAGGTAAAGACGCAGGTGATGACGAAGCAATGCATTATGATGCTGATTATATTCAGGCGCTTGAATACGGTTTACCGCCAACGGCAGGTGAAGGTATTGGTATCGATAGACTAGTGATGTTATTTACTGATTCACCCACCATTAAAGACGTTATTTTATTCCCACACATGCGTCCACTTGCTGAATAAAATAAGCAAAAAATTTGAGTTACGGCTCATATAAATGAAAAAGCACCTGAGGGTGCTTTTTTTATCTCTTTGTATCGCCAAATAATTCTCAAACTTATAATTAATATTAACAATGACTTAATAAATGAATTTCATGTGCTTTAAATTTTATTTATTAAATTAATATAACTAATTATCAGGTGGTTAGTCTTGTGTTAGATGGTTATCTTGTATTAGGTTATGGTTAAGTGCATTAAAGATATTACGCTTCTAATAAGCTAAATTGCTAGAATTTGTGAGTGTAAAGTGGAGTATTTATAATGTTCTGTTAAGTTTAAAAGGTTGTTATTCAAAAATAAGCCAATTGTAAGGAGAATTATAATGGCATTTGAAGTTACCTTTGAGTTAAAAGAATCTGATTTAGAGCATTTTCGAAATGTAATGCGAGAAGCGAAGTCGAGCGCAAAAACGTTAAGCGAAGCAGAGATTTTAGCAAACGCTAAAAATTTAAGTGAAGATGTTAAAGGCAATGTACCACCTTTCGTTAGCGAACGGATTAAAAAATTAGAAACATTGGTAGCCATGATTGAAGATGATGAGTGGCAAATTCCAGATGAAGAGCGCAATGACGTATTAAGTGCTTTAGCATACTTTAGTGACCCTGAAGATCTAGTGCCTGATCATATCCCAGTGCTAGGCTTTTTAGATGACGCGATTATGATTGAGCTAGTGGCTGAAGAACTAAAAGATGACATTGACGCTTTTGCAGAGTTTTGTCACTACCGAACCCGCGAAGAGGGCCGTCATGGTGATGCCACAGTGACGCGTGATGAGTGGTTAGAAGCTAAACGTAGAGAATTGCATAGCAGAATAAGAAATCGCCGTTCTAGCCGCAGCGGTGGCCGCTCGGTTTTCCGTTCAATTTTTTAATCACTTAATTCTATATAGATTAATATTTGTTTAAGTTAAATTCGGCAAATGGGCGTGTAAATACTGCTATATCAGCGTTATACAACACGCCTTTATTTATTCGGTTTGGGGATTACATCAAAGGCGACTGTCATACGAGTTTCATTGGAAGTAAATGCCCTGGTACCATGCCAAAAGTAAGAAGGGAAAAGAACCAGTAAGCCATCTTGTGGTTTAACAATGTAATCTGCTTCAAGTTTATGTTTCATATTGAATCCAGGTATACCAAACTCAATCCAACCTTCACCATTACCTTCGACAGCATTTGGTATTTGATTATAGTAAGGACCACTTATCCACCCTTCTGAATGGTAGTGGTGTCTATGGAAGCCTTGTTTTTGTAGAAGTACCGACCATGAACCGTGATACTGAAAATTAGTCGTAATGTTCTTTAAAAAAGGGTGTTTTTTATTAATGGTGAAACTGTTGATATAGCTTGTTACTTGCTTTTTAATTTCAATATCAAGTTGGTTAATATACTGAGACTTTGAAGGGAATAGGTCTCCAATAGTTTGTGTTCCATTGATTAAAGACTGATCGAGAGGGTGTTGCTGGCTATTATGTAGCTTAACTAATTCAGTGTTTAAGTTCTGGTTAAATTCTACTAATGAACATTCATCATTCGGTGTTTTTATCTCTGATGCATGTATAAACGTATTAGGATCACACAACTCATTATATTCTTTAATTTTTCCTAGCATTTTTAAACTAGTGGATTTTAGTGTGACACAGCTTAGATTGTTCTGATTATATTTACATAATTGATTAAATATTTTCAATGATACATCTGCATTACCATTTGCAATATAAGCATGGCCTTGTTCATATAGTAAGCCAAGATCATTGTTATTCTTTTTTAAACCTTGATTACTTATAGCTATGGATTCTTCAAATTCCCCAAGCTCTCTAAGAGAGTTTGATTTGACTATATAAGCCATGGGTTCATTGCTATTTCGAGTTAGAATTCTATCTGCGATTTCAATTGCTTTGTCATAATCTTTAGCTTGTAATAATTTTTTAGCAAATTGCCCCATTAAATCAGGGGAATTTGTAAGGTGAAGCGCAGCTTCGTAATTAGAAAAGCATTCATTTACAGGTAATGACTTCGACCACTTAATTAAACTTAATTGATGATGAGCGTCATAATCCAAGGGAGAGTCTTTAACAACTGTTTCATATTCATTGATAGATGAATCAATATTTTTCTCTATAAGATAGCAGCTCGCTAGAGCTTTGCGAGATTCTATATTTTTCCCAGGCTGAACAAGAATAGCTTTAAAGTATGCTTTTGCTTCTTCGATGTTGCCATGTTCTTTTTCAATTTGCCCCAGTAAATATAAGCTTTGTATGTGAGTTGGTTTATCTTTTAAAATTTTAAGTAAAATGTTTTTCGCTTTTTCTGTGCCTTCTGTTTTGTTATAGCACTTTGCCAATCCCACCTGTGCATTGATATTATTATTAATCAATAAAGCTTTTTTAAAATAACTCTTTGCTTCGTTATATGATGTTTCCAAATAGAATAGGTTTCCTAAATTAAGGTATGGATCTATATATTTAGGGTTGTTTTGAATAGCTTTTTTAAATTGTTGTTTTGCTAACTCATATTTACTTAATTGATTGAGTAAATTCCCATAAGCATTAAGTATTTCAGGTTGAGTTGGCGCTAATTTTAAAGCTTTTAAAAAATGCTTTTGACTGGCTTTGACAAGATCTAATTTTCTTTCCGAAACTGCCCGAAAATGCCACAGCTGAGGGTTTTTAACGTGAATACTTGTTAAGTGCTTGAAAATATCTAAAGCTAACTGGAATTCACCACGATTGAGGTGATTTATTGCTGTTGTAATAGTCGTTTGCATTTTTCTTCTTTATTAAATTACCTAGTTAGTTAGAAATAGCATTAAAACAAAAAATGCGATGATAGTCCCGTTAAAAGCAAAAATATAAGCAAAGCCTTTTAAGCCTTGTTTTACGGTGTAATTATTGTTGCGTAAATACCAGTACCAAATTGCGCACATCAGTATCGGGATTAAAAAAAATAGTCGGATCATTTACGCTATCTCCTGCGTTACTTGTCTAGAAGGCTCGCGCCATGGGGCAACTTTAAATAGCATTAACATTCCAGGGATGGCTAATGCCGTACATACAAAATAAAAATTAGTCCAGCCAATTTGTTCAATAATAACGCCGGTAGTGGCATTGGCAAAAGTTCTAGGCAATGCAGTTAGCGCAGTAAATAGGGCAAATTGTGTGGCGGCAAATGCGGGATTGGTGGCGCGTGCAATAAAAGCAGTAAAGGCTGCGGTTCCAAGGCCAACCCCTAAATATTCAAAGCCCATCGCGATAGCTAAAGCATAGGTGTTGTGACCAATTTCTGCCAGTGCGGCAAAGCCTAATATACTGATAATCTGTACAAAACCAAATAACCACAGAGCACGATTAATACTTAATTTAATCATCACAATACCACCGACAGCTAAACCAATGGTCATGGCAATCAAGGATGAGGTTTTGGCGACCACGCCAATTTCAGTTTTACTAAAACCTAAATCGATGAAAAACGGGGTTTGTAATGCGGTTGCCATACTATCGCCAAGCTTATATAAAAACAAAAAGGCGAGAATTTGTAATGCTGATTTCAAGCCTTTTCTATTGATAAAGTCTTTAAATGGTAAAACTACCGCTTGCTGTAATGTTTTTGGTGCTTGGTTAGCGTTATTTAGCTCTTTTATCGAAAGGCTCAATATAATGCCGATAAGCATAAAGGCAGCAACAATGATGAATACCGATTGCCAACTGATGTGATCCGCCAAAATAAAAGCCAGTGAGCCAGGCACTAAGCCTGAAAGTCGGTAAGCTTGAACATGGATAGAGTTTCCTAAGCCAAGTTCATGCTCTGGCAGTAGTTCGCGGCGATAAGCGTCGAGTACGATATCCTGACTGGCACTGAAAAATGCTACCGCTGCAGCTAAGTAGGCAACACTCCAAATGTTCATGACAGGGTCTACAAAGCCAAAGCCGGCGATTGAAAACAGTAGCAGTACTTGAGTTAGCAGCATCCAGCTGCGGCGGCGTCCAAGCACAGGCAATGAATATCGATCCATTAAAGGCGACCAAATAAACTTCCAAACGTAGGGGATGCCAATAAGTGAAAATAAGCCAATTTCAGTTAAGCTCACGCCCTCTGAACGTAACCAGCCGGGCACTAGCTGATACAGAATAAATAACGGCAGTCCTGAGCTAAAACCGGTAAAAATACAAATCAGCATACGCCGATTAAATATGGCTTGTTTAAAAGTAGGAGATTGCATTGCCAGAAAACCCAAAGAATGCGATAAAAAGAATAGTGCTAGGCTACCAAAATGTATTAGTAAACAGAAGTTTAATCTTTTAACACGTAGATAGAAATGGTCACTGGCTTACTATGAAATGTTGATTTTTCTAAGTGGACTCTTATGGTATTGGGCGCCAGCCGATGCAATCAATCGGGTAACTACCTTTGCCAGAGAAAAAGTCTAGGCAGGTAGATATTTCACTTTTTAAGTATAAATCGTGCTCGAGTTCATTTGCGCTATGCAAACTCAGTTCATGCATGATATGCCAAAATACTCGCTCTCTAGCGCTGCTAGGCGTTTCATCACGCACTTGCAGCAACGTCCATTCTGCCATCGTATTTTCAACAAATTGATCAAGCTCAGTGTAGTGAAGAGTGTGATTAATAACAGCGGTAATATAGGCTCTAATTTGCGTGATTTTTTCATTGATAAACTGCTCAATTATCATGGTGTTCCTTTTGTACAAGGTATCGAATAAAGTGATTTAGCTCAGGAAAAAATAATCTTGAAATCGCCTAGTTATGTTGTTTGAGACAATTTAGTTATCGTAGATAAAACTAAAATTGTCAAAGTTAAAATACCTGTTGTTTTTAATAGCGTGTTAGTAAGTGAAAGCTAATTAAGTAATAAAGCGAGGGCTTAATAGCTGTTTTTATTTGCGTTTTCAGCCTATCTCGGCTCAGTATTTTAATTTAAATAAGTTGTCAAGAAAGGGCAATAAAGACTTGGTGCGTGATATAGCAATAGCGGGCTATTGTGGTTGAGAGCAACACTGGCGTAAGCTATTTTATATCACGTCTAGAATAGGATTTCTGAACTGGCTATTACAACGCCGGCAATAAACTTACTTTAATTAGCATAACAGGCTCGATAGGCACATCTTCCCAGCCCATTTCTTCATTATAATTAGTTGATACCAATGCCATCGCATCGACCACCTCTTGACCCTCAACGATGGCACCGAAAACCGCATAACCCCAGCGTCTGCCAGGATCTAAGTTGCTATTGTCTTTTACGTTGAAAAAGAATTGTCGATTGGCCGTATGGGGACGGTTCTCTTTTGCCATGGCAATAGTGCCTATTTCGTTTTTCAACCCGTTCCCCGATTCATTGACGATGGTGTTATGAACTTTTTTCATTTCAAAGTCTTTGCTATACCCACCACCTTGTACGATGAAATCAGGCACAATGCGATGAAAGATAGTGTTGTCGTATTCGCCACTCACTACATAGGTCAAAAAATTATCAACGGTAATTGGAGCGCGCACTCTATCTAGCTCAACAATAATGTTGCCCATCGAGGTTTCTAATTTAACTTGAGGAAATAAATTGTCTGGGTCAATTGCTAAATTTTTTGCACTAACGGTTAGTGAAAAAAGTAGAAATAGAACTGAAAAGAATTTCATTGTGGCTGTTCTCTAATAATGATGATAATTGGTTAAGCTACAGAATAAATTGCTGTAACTCTTCGCTTTGAACTATTTGGCTTAATAACTTGGCCAGTTGCTGGTTAAAGTCTCGCTCTAATACCGCCAAATCTGCTTTAAATGGTCCATTACTTTTACCACTTATTTTAAAGGATTTTGTTAACGTACTTTGGCCATTGCTAATAACCACACGAAAATTGATTTGATTGCTGGCGCTATATTTTAATAGCTCTTGTTGAACACTGACCAAGGCGCTGTCGATTATGACATTAACTTGATTAGCAGCCAGTGGTTGTATTTGTAAACCGTTTGCTTTTAATGCGGCAGTCAGCTCTCGTTCAACTACCTCAATAATAGGGAGTTTAGGTGAATATAATTCAGCAGCTTGGTCTATACGTGAAATTTTTACAATATGATTTAACGGACGTAAATCCTGAAAGCGCAATTGGACTCGCTTTTGTTGAAAAGCATTGCTACTTATCATCTTAAGTTCTGGGCTGACAATGACGTGCTTTACGGGGGCGCTACAGGCAAAGACCAAAACGGTTGAGCTTAAAATAAGTAACTTATTTATGATTGATTTCATTGTTGCTTCTTAACAGTTAAATTTATCGTTTAATGGCTGAAATGGTAACAAATTTCTCATTACTGGCAATGAGTTTGTCATTACCAAAAATGCGTTTTAATTTTATATGATAACCTAGCTGACGGTTGCCAATGATGCGTAATTCACCACCTTTTTTCAATACTCTATGGCTGTCTTTAAACATCTGCCAAGCGATGTGATCTGTAGTAGCCGTTTGTTGATGAAAAGGAGGATTACATAACACTAGGTCAACACTACCGCCTTCTACGCTAGTTAAACAATCATTGACTTGAAATTGACATTGCTCAAGCGCTGTCGGTAAGTTTTCAGTAATGTTTAATTTTGTCGAGGCAATTGCCATATATGATTCATCGATAAAGTGAACGTGCGCTGCTGGCTGCTTTGATAATACCTTTAGGCCAATCACACCGTTACCACAACCGAGATCAATCACCTGAGTGTCTGCTTTTACATTAGGTAAGTTTTGCATAAAATAGCGCGCGCCAATATCGAGCTTTTCTCGCGCATAAACATTGGCATGATTATGTAAAGTAAAATCACTGTTCTCTAATGACCATGACGTTAGGGCGGGCGCAGAGGCTGCCTGCTCATTATCAAGTTGGCAAAAAACCAGACGTGCTTTTTTTACGGCTAAAGAGGTTTTGGTTGTCCCTAAATAATTTTCAAACAATTTTAACGTTGAACTATGAATTTCTTTCGCGCGATCGCCTGCAATAAAGTTCACGTCATTAGGCAGCTGTCGTTTAATTTGGCTAAGCTGATAACAAAGTAAGCCTTTGCTCTTGGGGATTTTAAACAACACAATATTAATATCTTTTGGCAATTCATCTAAGCTGGTTAATAGCGTGATATTGTCATCAGATAAGCCATTTTGCTGTAAATTAAGTTCAATACCTTTTTGGCTCAAAAAAGAGTCATTGACGCAATACAGTTGGTGTTGCGATAAATTACAGCTTAAGGCACCAAAGTTATCATTAAAAATCAGGATCTTTTGCTTTGACGAGATTAACTGCTCTTGCTGGAGATAATTAATCAGGTATTCGTCGGCCGCATCCCATGCTTGTAAGCTTCGGTTAACTTGGCCGGTTGGAAAGCGATCGAGAAAGAGGTTTTTGTCGTTAATAATAAAAGGGCTGATCATAGCGATAAATACTTGGTTGGCGTGAGTGATATTGTGACAAAATTTAGCTTGCTGAGCTAGTTTAATGGTTAATTTAAGGCAATAATCAGACGAATTAAGACATTTATATTTAATCTGGCAGCAACTAAGTGAAAATATTACTACCTGACGCGGATATAGACTATATCGAAGGTTTTTACTCGCCGAATAATGCGACTGCTATTTTTGCTGCATTACAACAAAGTTTGGCGTGGCGAAATGATGACATTGTCCTGTTCGGTAAACGCGTTCCCATTCCACGATTACAAGCTTGGTATGCTGATAATAATCTTCAATATCGTTATTCAAACCTCACTTTGACAGCGCAACCTTGGGCAAGCGATTTACTCGCGATTAAAGCAAAGTTAGGTGAGTATTGTCATCATGAGTTTAATGCCGTATTAGCTAATTTATACCGGAGTGAAAAAGACAGTGTCGGTTGGCATAGTGATGATGAACCTGAACTTGGTGAAATGCCGACTATCGCGTCGCTATCCTTTGGCGCAACGAGAGAATTCCAGCTTAAGCACAAGGACACAGGCATGAAAAAAAACATCTTACTTAAGTCTGGGAGCCTGCTAATTATGCAGGGCAAAACTCAACATTACTGGCAGCACTGTCTGCCGAAAAGAA
>JBFJQB010000051.1:0-17280 GCA_041616855.1 Cognaticolwellia sp.
AACTCAGCAGTATTAACATTAAAATTATGGATGTTTTCATACACTAAAACTCAAATTAGGAAATATCGTAAACAGGTAATTGTTTTTAAATGATAACGCGATTTTTAATTATGCGCTGAGTTATTTAGCGATTTTTTAACGACGTGATAATTTTTATCACAAAAAAGCTTGGCTAAGTTATCACTTCAGCCCTGATTCATTGTGTGCAGTGCGCTGTATTTTTATCATGCTAAACGCTATCATACGTCGATTTTCGATAACGTGTTTTCAGCTATGACAATAGAGCATTCATTATTTCCCGTACAAATGGTTGCAAACTGGCAACCGCCAGAAGCCTTTCAGCTTGCCGCTAATTTAAGCGATTGGTTACTCGACCCGAGTTCATTGACTGCACGGTTGAAACGTCATTGTCAGCATTTTCGTGTTGAAGTATTGGGCCAACACATTCAAACCTGTGACGATATTGAAGCGAATGAAGACATCACGGCTGGTGAGGCAGTCTTAGTGCGCGAAGTGATATTGTATTGTGATGATACGCCGCAAGTGTTTGCTCGCAGTTTACTGCCTTTGAGAACGTTAACCGGAGCGCAGCAGCAATTAGCTCATTTAGGGACACAATCCTTAGGGCAGGTGCTTTTTAATCATCCAGACTTACAGCGCAAGAAAATTGAAGTAGCAGCATTTGATCAGCAATCGAGTGTGGTTAATATTGCAAATTATTTAGCACTTAAAACAACAACGCAACCACTGTGGGGCCGTCGTTCGGTCTTTGTACTTGATGCAAAACCATTAATGGTGGCAGAAGTGTTTTTGCCTGGCGCTGTTGCTTATCAAAACTAAAAGGGCACAACATTGAGTGAGTTAACGAAGAAGCTGACGGCCATTAAGCACATTACTCGTATGGATAAGCCTATTGGTACCTACTTGTTATTGTGGCCGACGTATTGGGCACTTTGGATTGCCTCTGATGGTTGGCCGTCATTGCATATGTTATTAGTGTTTAGTTTAGGCGTATTCTTAATGCGCAGCGCTGGTTGCATTATTAATGATTATGCCGATCGCCACATTGACGGCGCTGTTCAGCGCACACAAAATCGGCCATTAGTGACCGGCGCTTTATCAAGCAGTGAAGCTTTACAGTTATTTGCCAGCTTTATTCTCTTTGCTTTTGGCTTGGTGCTAACCTTAAGCGATTACACCATTGCATTATCATTTGTGGCGGTGCTATTGGCAGCCAGTTACCCCTTTATGAAGCGTATTACGCACTTACCACAGGTCGTGCTAGGTGCGGCGTTCAGTTGGGGCATGATCATGGTATTTGCTGAGGAGCAAGGAAAAATACCCCTGGTAGCGTGGTTGTTATTTAGCGCTAATGTTTTATGGACCATCGCCTATGACACTATGTATGCCATGGTTGATCGTGATGATGATTTGAATATTGGCGTTAAGTCGACTGCAATACTGTTTGGCAATCACGACAAACGTATCATTTTATTTTTGCAGTTAATGACGTTAGCCTTACTATTTACCGTGGGTGAGTTGTTAGCGTTTGGCTGGCCTTATCAACTGTCGTTAGTTATCGCGGCAGGCTTTTTCTGTTATCAACAAATTTTAATTGCTGGGCGTGAACGTGAACGCTGTTTTCAGGCGTTTTTAAATAACCATTATGTTGGTTTGGTGGTTTTTGTTGGTGTGACGGTGGAGTATTTGTAAAACTTTTATCGAAAGAGTATAAGCATATGTGCTGTTAACGAGCATATGCTTAACTCAAATCGCTTAAGTAAGTACTAACGGACAATACTTTGTAACACTTCAATATCGACTAAATTACTTACTGAGCTTTTCAATAAACCTAAAGTGCTGCTATCGACTAATTTTTCATTGTCATCTAGCACGATATAGCCTTGCTCTTTCATAGCGTTAATTAAGGTAGACTGCGCCTTTTTATCAATAAATTCAGGGGCATTGATGTTGTTTAATACCGATAGACGTTGAGCAATTGCAACAACTTTTTCATCGAGATCTGATTTTTTAATCGGTGCTAATTGGCTCAGCAGCGAGGTGATAATGGCAAACCTTTGCATGGTTTCGTTAACGCATTCGGCCATTAAACGGATTTTCGCTCGTGTTTCATCGTCAGCGCTCAGTGACCAAAACCCCGCTTTACTTTGTTTAGCTATGCCGTGTTCTGTTAAAAACTGACAAATGGCTTGTACTTGTTGTTTCACGTGGTCTGCTGATTGCCATAAAAATAAGTCAGTTTTCAATAATTGCACTAAACGCTGAATTTGTTCAACTAAATCATCTTGGTTAATTTTTGCGTTGCGCTCTAATAAACGACAGACCAGTGACGGTAAGATAAAGGTATGGAGAATATTGTTGCGATAATAGCGTAATTCCAAGATAGCACTGTCGGTTAAGGAAATAATTTCACCAAAACTATCTTGGTTGATGGTCACTTTGTCGAGCAAAATTACGTGCTCTAAAAGCTCTGCACCGGTTTCAGTTGGTATGGTTAATTCTGCGTGGTACGGCGCAGCGCGTTGTAATGCTAAGAAGAAATCAAGCTGAGAGATTAACTCCGCTTTGGTTAATGCTTTGTTTTCTGTGGCATGTAAAATCAAGGACACCAAAGCCACACCATTTAATGCAGCACATTGGTTGATTGAGGTCATAACTTGCTGTGCTAGCATATTAACGCTAGGCGTTAACCACTTCGGTTTTTGTGGATCAATCGGGTCAATTGCTTGTTTCCACTCAGGTACTTGTTTATTTAAAAACTGATTAATATTAATCGGTTCGCCAAAATTAACGTAGCCTTTACCGTAGTTACGTAAATTTCGAATCGCTTTTATAACACCAAAGATAGACTCACCTTTCTTTTGACTACCGCTTAATTCTTTATGGTAGGTGCCAACTTCCATCACATGCTCATAGCCGAGATATACCGGTACTAAAGTTAACGGTCGATCGATACCGCGCAGTAGACTTTGAATGGTCATTGCCAACATGCCGGTTTTTGGTGAAAGTAAGCGGCCGGTTCTACTGCGACCGCCCTCAGAGTAATATTTTACCGAGTAGCCACGTTCAAAAAGTAAGCCTAGATACTCACGAAAAATAGTGGAATAGAGCCGGTTACCCTTAAAACTTCGGCGAATGAAGAATGCCCCTGCTTTTCTAAAAATAGGGCCTGCGGGCCAAAAATTTAAATTGATGCCTGCAGCAATGCGTGGCGTGACTAAGCCTTGTTGAAAAATAACATAAGTCAGCAGTAAATAATCCATATGGCTGCGGTGACAAGGTACGTAGATAATTTCATGGCCTTCTTGTGCCAAGTTGCGTAACCGCTCAGCTTTGCTGACCTCAATGCCATTGTACAGGCGTTTCCATAACCAACCGAGAATGCGTTCGCCAAAGCGCACGGTGACATCACGGTAATCCCCGGCTATTTCATCCATGATGGCTAAAGCTTGTTTTTTTATTTCAGCTTCACTAAGGTCTTTATTTTTTGCTTCTTCACTGATCACGCGCTTGATGGCAGGATTGGCCATTAAGCTTTTAAACATTTGTTGACGATGCATTAGTCTTGGACCTGTGGCCGCAATAATTTGTCGGTGAAAGTGAAAACGTGCAATGCGCATTAATTTACGGGCACTGGCTTCGTCAGTGCCGTGTTTATCCGCCATATGGCGAAATGAAATCGCCTCACTAAAGCGCACTAAGGTATGGCGGCCTAAGAATAAAACGATAAAAAATTTGCGCAACCAAGTGGGAGACTCTTGGTCGGTTAACAATGTGCCGACATTGGTGTTGTTTTTTTCTTTGGTTGGGGTTCGGCCCCAAATGACATTGGCAGGAATGAGCTGCGCATCGAGCTTTTCGTGCTTGGCGTGCGCATTAAGTAATTCAAAACCTTGCGCTATTGCAGTGGTTTTATTTGGTTTGCGCCAATGAAACAATGTGGTGGGTTTTTCCAAAAATAGCAACCGTGACAAGGCTTGGCCATCAACCTCAACGGTAGTTAATGGGTCCGGTAAATTCGCTTTCTTACAAGCACTACGTAACGATAACACGTCACTGGCTGATTGGTGACGCAAAACATAGAATACCGGCTGTTCAGTGGTTAATTGACCTGAATTAATAATTTCATCGGCAACAACTTTACAGCGCACCAATAACATCATAGGAAAACGCAGAAATAGATAAAATAATTTACGAATGGCTAACATATTGTTTACTCAGCTTTATATGACTGTCCATTGTAACACTTAGCGTAAAACTTGTCTCTTATCGCTCAGGCATTAATCAAGCACTTGGGCGTAAATTCGCACTCTCTAAAATATTATCCTTGTGCGATAATTAACTGTTAAAAGTAGTTAAACCAAGTACCATAATGAAAAATAAAGAAATTCTGACAAAACACTACCTGATATAACCAAAGGGTTTTTATGGATAATAGCCAACAAGCAGCAAAAATTGCCATATTTGTTGATGTACAAAATATTTATTACACCACACGAGATACCTTTCAACAGCAATTTAATTATCGCGAATTTTGGCAGCAAATAAGTCAACAAGGCGATATTGTTTTGGCTAATGCTTATGCCATTCAACGCAGTGATGACCAACAGCATAAATTTCAAAAAGCGTTAAAGCACATCGGCTTTAATGTAAAACTTAAACCCTATATTCAGCGCCGTGATGGCTCTGCAAAAGGTGATTGGGATGTGGGCATAACGGTTGATGTAATGGAAGTCGCCCCTGAGGTGGATATTGTTATTTTACTGTCTGGCGATGGTGATTTTGATTTACTGTTAAGAAAGATCATGTTGCGCGATAACGTGAAAACCCATGTTTATGGTGTGACGGCTTTAACTGCACAGTCATTAATTAATGCCGCGAGTGAATTCTTCCCAATTGAGCGTAACCTATTGCTTTAGAATACCTTGCTGCGTGCTGTTACGTAAAAATACTTCAAATAATTATTTTGTATCAAAGGTGCTTTTTATCGACTTATTGGTTAAATTTGTATTTAACGATTGAGCTTAGTATGGTACTACTCAACGTTGATATAAAAATAATTACAATCAAGGAATAATCATGTCAGTAGAAGCTTTATATAAAGTTATTTTATACCCATTTATTAATGAGTCACTTGCCAGCTTAAAGGCGATGACTAACCTTGTTGGTGAAGCCGGTGAGGCTTTTGTCGACAACGTTGATGACTTTCGCTTCAAAGGTTATGCGGTATGCTCTGAAGTTACTGGTGGCTTAGATGGCGTGATAATGATGCACCACTATCCAGAAACGGCGATCGCGATAGGTAATTCAGTTTGTGAACACATGTTTGAAGAAAAATATGAATTCACGGAAATTAACGAAGATTTAGGCAACGCCTTAGCGGAATGGGGCAATACGATTGTCGGTCGCTCGACCGATTTACATGGTCGTTATAGTTTAGATTATAAATTTTCTAGCCCGTATTTTGTCCACGATGTTAATGATATGGATAAATACTTAGCCGGTGTAACTGAGGTTATTACTGTGCCGATCACTATTGAAGGTGTTGGCCGCTATTATTTTAATTTATTGATCCGCAGCGTTGAATATCAATCGCTTGGCATTAAGCGCGAAGCGAGTACAGGTATTAGTAATCCTCACACGAAAGCGTTACCGCAAGATAGTAAGATACTGCTAGTCGACGATAGTGGCATGATCCGCAAAGCATTAAAGCGCTATTTATCACAACTGGGCTATAACAATATTATTGAAGCTGATGATGGTTCAGCCGCGGTCACTATGGTGGCAGAGCATAACCCAGACTTTATGTTTATGGATGTGGTAATGGGGCAAATGAATGGTGATGAAGCGTTGGCAACCATTCGAGCAAATGGCAGTAACGTACCTGTGGTGATGTTATCTTCGGTCACAGATCAAACATTAATTAAGCGTTGTGAAAGTCAGGGCATTTCTGGTTTTATCTTTAAACCGATTCAAGCCGATACCGGTGCAGATATCATTAAAGACTACCTAAAAATAGCGTAATATCGAGTCAAACGAGTGACGATTATTAACTAGTAGGCTTAATAATCGTCACGATATATTCAAACAAAAGTGGTGTTATCGTTATCTCATTGGTTCACTTTACAACAGCGAAAACTTAATTAAATTAGAGCTATTTTTCCGGTGGTTCAGCAGTGGTCAGTTCACCGATATTAAGTACTGGCGCGGCATCAATTTCTGAAGCTCCCATCATATCTGCGATCTGCTCAACACTCGACAATAGTTGATATTGCTGCCAATCCTTTAGAGCACTAAACTTTTCGACAAATCTATCTTCAATAGGTTGAGGCGCACTTGATAGTGCATTCGTGCCATCATCAGTTAAAAATAAAGCGACCCGTCTTCGGTCACTATCACTACGAACGCGCTTGATAAAACGCTTGGCTTCTAAGCGATCTAGAATGCTGGTGACAGTGGCCTGACTTAAATGAATATTTGTAGAGACTTCTTTAGCGGTTATACCGTCAACTCTCGCTAACTCTTGTAATATAAGCAGTTGAGGGCCTGTGATCCCTGCTTCTTTACTTAATTTTTTTGAACGTAAATCAATCGCACGAATAATTTTACGTAATGAAATAAATAATTCATCGTATTTTTCCATCGTGAATTTACCTTCCTCGTTATCGCTTATTTCTATGGCGAAATTTTAGCTTGGAATAGGGCGAATAACTAGTTATTTCTCTTGTTAGATGACTATCTGTCAGTATCTGTCGTAGGTTACTTATCTTGGTTTTACTAAGCCAAACTTGATCTTTCTGATGAATATCGTTAGTATACGCATCTTTAGTGTACTAATTAAAGTTAAAACAGATTAACCAGAGAGGACAAAGCTATCAAAATTATAGATATAACTTCAACAAACAGCTCTAACTTAAAAAAATTATCAATGAGCTTTTATCGTTAGCTGCTACACCCCACCTACATTTTTAAGCACATACCCCTATTTTTAAATAGATATATAAACCAACATGAACTTAGTTATCAAACATAAATAATTATTTCTAGCACTGCTAGTTATGCTTTTATTGGTTGATTTGCGGGTTATCAGTCGCACTTATTACACTTTCCGCGATGGCAGCATAAGGTCGAATTAATCTATTTAGTTTGTGGTGTAAGTATCCCCGCGAATTTATCAAACTAGGGTGTGTCGCTAGTTCATTAGTCACTATGGTGATCAGTGAAAAATTAATCAGCTAAATATCAGTATAAAACCAAAGGATTTACCGTGAATATCAAACAATGGCAGAGAATAGTTATTAAAGTTGGCAGCGCTTTGATTGCCCCTGCAAAAACTGGCTGTAGCAGTCAATATTTACTTAGCATCGCAAACTTTATCATTCAATGTCGGTTATCAGGCATACAAGTTGTGCTCGTTTCTTCAGGATCGATAGCCGCAGGTGCTCATTTATTGAAGACCAATACACAGAACAGTGACGCGGCTAATATTGTTATCAAAAAAGCCATGGCGGCTGCGGGCCAATCTGAAATGATGGCAACCTGGGATGAGTTATTCGACTTCCCTGCCGCCCAACTATTATTAACGCATGCCGATTTACGTAACCGTGTGCGTTATGAAAGTATCAGAGACACCATAGAAACGCTGTTAGATAATGATATTTTACCTATCATTAACGAAAATGATGCGGTGACAACAGATAAACTCAAAGTCGGTGATAATGACAACTTATCGGCCATGGTTGCATCAGCGGCTCATGCTGACGCGTTAATTATTTGCTCTGACATTGACGGTTTATATGAAGAAAACCCTCATATCAATAAAGACGCGAAATTAATCGCTGATGTTTATCAGATCGATGATGACATTTATGCCATGGCGGGCGGCGCGACAAGTGATGTTGGTACCGGTGGCATGAAAACTAAAATACAAGCCGCTGAAAAGGCGGTATCACATGGTATTGATACCTACATTGTTAACGGTTTTAAAGAGCAAAGCTTTCAAACCTTATTAGCGAATGGTAATCCAGGCACACATTTTTATTCGCATAAAAGTCCTATGCTTGATGGCGTGCATTGGATGCGTCATACCACACGCGCTCAAGGTGAATTGATTGTGGGTAATCAATACGATATTACCGACAATGAAACCAGTGATTTATTACTTGCCGAAGATTTACTGAGCGTTAATGGTGATTTTTCTTCCGGTGACATTGTTATGCTGCGAAAAGACAATGGTGATAAGTTAGCGAAAGTGAAAACCAATTATAGTAGCTGCCTACTAAACTTTGTTGCCGACAGCGACAATCAAGATTTTTCCGAACAATTAGATAAAACGCAAGAACCAATCATTTCAAAACAATATATTGCGTTAATGGAGTCATAATGAATTTAATCACAAGTATTTCACACAGTGCCGCTCAAGCGGCAAAAGTAATGGCGATTCAAACAGCTGAAACAAAGTCACAACTGCTTAATGATATGGCGACAGCGCTGAGAACCAATAAAGCAGCCATCTTTAATGCCAATGCTATCGATATTGATTTTGCAGAAAAAAATGGCCTAAGCGCCTCGATGATCGATCGTTTGCAATTAAACGACCAACGCGTTGAAGATATGGCGGTAGGTTTAGAAACGGTTGCGCAACTACCCGATGTAGTGGGCACTATTAAAGATCAAGACATCATGCCTAATGGCCTTAAAATCAGCAAAATGCGCATTCCTTTAGGCGTTATCTGTATGATTTTTGAAGCACGCCCTAACGTGACTGCCGATGCAGCAGGCTTATGTATTAAGTCGGGTAATGCGGTAATATTACGAGGCGGCAAAGAAGCCTTAAATAGCAGTTTAGCGATTGCGAAAGTATTACAAGATGTTTTAGAAAAGTTCCAGTTACCCAAAGAAATTATTACTGTCATTGCTGACCCTGACAGAGACTTGATGAAGCAATTGCTGACGCAGAAAAAATACATCAACCTGGTGATTCCAAGAGGTGGTGAAGGTCTGATCAATTTTGTCAGTGAAAATAGCCAAATACCTGTAATACAACATTATAAAGGTGTTTGTCATCTTTATGCTGATAAAGCAGCTGATTTGAATAAAACGCTTAATGTACTCTCAAACGGTAAAACACAACGAACAGGTGTATGTAATGCCTTAGAAGCTTTGTTGGTGCATAAAGATATTGTAGAAGAGTTTTTGCCGTTAGTAGCTGAACACTTTAAAGAAAAGGGTGTGCGCGTTAATGGTTGTGAGGCTAGTGTGCCTTACTTTGAAAACAGCAAGCAAATTACACTCGACGAGTTTGGCCAAGAATACTTAAGCTTAGAAATTGCCGTTCGCGTAGTCGACGATTTTGGTCAAGCGGTTGAACATATTGATCAATTTGGCAGTAATCATACCGAAGTGATCTGTACCGAAGATGTGCAAGCGGCGACAAAATTCCAACAACTTGTTGATGCGTCAGTTGTGATGGTAAATGCTTCTTCAAGGTTTTCAGACGGCTCACAATTAGGCCTAGGTGCAGAAATAGGGATCGCGACAACCAAACTACATGCCTATGGACCCATGGGCATTGAGTCATTAACCACCGAAAAATATTTGGTTAATGGTGACGGGCAAGTAAGGGGCTAATAGTGGATATTAACAACACTAAAATAGCCTTTATCGGTGGTGGTAATATGGCGCAAGCCATCATCACCGGGTTACTGGCGGCAAAATTTAACCCTGAAAATATCATGGTGTGTGCGCCATCAGAAAATACCCGCTCAATGTTAGCTAAAAAGTTTACTCGTAATGTCAGCGAAGATAATAGCAATGCCGTGCAGTTTGCTGAGGTAATTTTTATCGCCGTCAAACCTAATATTGTCAGTGCCGTTGCCGCCGAGCTAAATGAAGCGATGCAACGTATGGGTAAAGCGCCGATTATCATTAGTCTAGCCGCAGGAATTACCACTGCGCAATTGCAACAGCACTTTGACGGTAGCCCTAAAGTTATAGCTGCGATGCCAAATTTACCGAGCGCCGTAGGCCAAGGATTAACGGGATTAGTTGCCGTTAAAGACTGCGCTGTTGAAGATATAAAACTTGTTGACGATATTCTAACTTGTGTCGGTAAAACGCTGTGGTTAGATGATGAAAGTCAAATGCCGGCACTGGTTGCCACCGCCGGCAGTGCCCCCGCCTATTTCTTTTTGTTTTTAGAAGCAATGATTGAATCGGGCATTACATTAGGCCTAACTTATCAACAAGCGAAAACAGCGGCCATACAATCAGGTGTGGGGGCGTTAACGATGGCGTCAACGTCAGAGTTGTCAGTCGTTGAGCTAAAAAATAAAGTCACCTCGCCAAAGGGCACAACGCATCAAGCGCTTGAGTCATTTGCTGAAAACAACTTAAAAGTTGTGGTAAATGATGCGATGCAAGCGGCAGCGAAAAAAGCGGCTAATTATTAGCAAAATTAAAACTATTCGTCGGGTTTAATAGCAAGTAAACCCTCGCGAACTTGAAAGAGCATCACGGCTGAATTCGCTCGAGCTAACTAATAGGCGTATCGGCTGTTTATTACCGCTAACTGATAGCGGTAAGCTCATTGCCGACATTGAAGTTTTTATGGGTGGCTGAATAAGTATTTTTCTGGGCTGGGTATATTTAGCCATTGTAGCCTCCTCATGTGATGAGGAGGTGTCCATTAAAACGGTGAGTAGAATTGTCCCTGTTTAATTTTTTGTTATGTTTTGACTGTACTGTTTTGTTAACTAAATAAACTGGTGAGCCAATCGAATGTTAAAACGGTAGTAAAAACCTTTAACGCTACAAGTCCCATAAAAAGAAATATTAAAGCAACTTTAACCTTTTTGCTCTGGATATTATTCCAATATAGTAATTTAGCTTTAACTTTATTTTTAACTTCATTTTTAACTTCATTTTTGACCTCATTTATAGCTTTTTTCATCACAATCCTTTTTATTCAGAGAAAACTAGACTTTAAAACCAACTGCTTTTCCCTTGTTTAATTTCTTGTTATGTGAAACTACATAAATCCTTTTAATATTTCAGCTACTATTGGCCACCACTCTTGGATTCTCTCAGCAACAGGGAACTATAATAAGTCACCTGAAAAGCTTTTTAAATCAGAGATATTTTCAGAGATAAAGTCCTTAACCGCTTTTTTAGCATCATGAGGAATGCTTGATATATTATCAATCGCTTGATTTGCGCCTTCAAGATCGAACTTCATCGTGAAGTTTTTGGTAACTCTTGTTAGAAATCAAATTTGCTTCCAATCATTCGAATCTTCAAGCTTGCCTCTGGCTTCTTTGGATGCAAAAAATCTAATATGACCACAATCGAAGCATATCACAGGAAGGAATTTAGCTAAGGAAAACATGCCTGAACCTAATTCTGGCAGTAGCTCTCCTCCAAATCCTCCAAACTCCATATCCTTTTTGTATTGGTATATTCTATTTGATTTACATTCTGAACATTGTTTCATTTGTAGTTCCTCGTAGTCGAGGTCTTGAATATCGATTTCGAACACTGATGCTAGCGCCTTCTTAGACTGAAGGGATGCGGATGCCTTCTTTTCTATCCGCTGTATTGTTTTCAGGTTAAGGCCGGCTGCGATAGCCAATTCCTCTTGAGTCCATGAATTTTGGTTTCTCAACTTAAGAACTAATTCAGCATTAATTTTCATTTATACTCTAGACCTTTATTTGGCTGTGAAGACACGACTAGTATATTGTGATGATGAGGAATCTCTTAATGCTTCTCTACCTTAAAAGAAAGACAACTATAGGACATTTTTAGTACAGTTGCGAGTTATTGAAATTCTAACAATTTAATAGTGAGCGATTTTCGCATTTTCCTGAATATAGGAGTAACGTAACAGGTCTGTATATAAATTCAGCTACCGGTATGGTTAATTTCTACGCACTTTGAAGCCATGCTAATAAAATTAGGCGAACGATCGCTTACAACTGTCAGGTATAAATTAAACAACTGTGAATTAATGTTGTAAATCCAACTGAACTGCTTTTCGATTAGTTGAAGTATAGTATTAAGCGCGCGACAAAATAAAACAACTCTTATAGATTATTGTGTTCTTAATGCTTCAATTGGGGTAAGTTTTGCTGCCTGTACCGCTGGATAAATTCCTGACAATAAGCCAATAACGCCCGAAAAAACTAACGTTAATAAAAATATGATAAGGTCAACTTCAATGGGCACGGTGACTAAAATAAACTTCGCGATAACTAATAAAACCATCACTACTAAATAGCCGATAAAGCCGCTTACCACAGCCAGTAAAATCGCTTCCATTAAAAACAGTTGTCGTATCAGTGTTGTAGAAAAACCAAGGGCTCTTAATAACCCGATTTCGCTGGCTCTTTCATGCACGGTTATTGACATAATTGTGGCTATGCCTACTGCACCTACAAGCAGCGATATCAGGCCAAGCGATGAGCCGGCAATTTTGATGATAGATAAAATATTATCAAGACTAGCGATCATGTCGTCTTGGGTGACAATGGTAAAGTCTTCTCGGCCATGCAAGCGCGTTAACTGTTGTTTTACTTTTTTCGCTACGTCTGTAGATGAGCTGTTTTCATGATAGAAAATATCGATTTCCATTAAGCTTTCACGGTTAAATAATTGCATTGCAGAGGCGGTGGGAATATAGACCATTTCATCTAAGCTTTGACCAACAAACTGGCCTTTTTCGCTAAGCACGCCAACGATACGAAATCGTTTGCCACCGATATGAATAAATTGCCCGACCGCATTCGATGCTCCAAACAGAGAGTGCTTTATTAAAGACCCCAAAACCGCTAATTGCCGAGGGCGGTTAATATCATCTTCGGGTAAAAAATTGCCACTGGCTAAATGAAGTTGCCAAGCATTCGCCGCCATATGGTTAACACCGACCACATCAGTATGTCTAAATCGCCCCTGTGCTTTCACCTTTGAGGTGCCGGCGATAACGGGCACGGTAAAAACCACTTCGGGTATGGTTTGTAAATGCACACTATCAGATAAGCTCAACGGACGGACTGTTTTTAATAAACCGCCAAAGCCAAATGTTTGTGCTTTACCGGGGGAGATCGCAATTATATTACTACCGAATTGAGTAAACTCTTGCAAAATATATTGTCGTAAACTTTCGCCGATTGAATTCATTAAAACCACCGCAGCAATGCCGGTTGCAAAACCAACAACCGTTAACCAGGTACGCTTACGTTGTGAGTATAATGATGTTTTTATCCATTTAAGCTGATCAATAAACTGCATTTAATTACCCCGCATGGCACTGACAGGATCTTGGCTAGCCGCCTTTGCAGCTGGCAGCCAAGTAAACAGTAAACCAATAGCGAATGACATAAGAACGCTTGCTAATGCCGCCCACCACGGAATGATTAACACAAAACTGGTAATAAACTGATTAAACAAGGTTACAAAAATGTAGCCAGCTGCTACCCCTAAGCAGACACCGAAAAAAATTAATAAAGCAGATTCGGTTAAAAAAATAACCCGTACTTCATTTGCTGTGGCGCCTATGGCTTTGAGCAAACCAATTTCTTGCTGTCGTTTACTGACAGAAATATAGCTAACGTTCATGATTAAAAAGCCCGCCACCACTAAACTGATACTGGCAATAACACCGATGGTGATAGTAAGAAAATTTGAGATCTTATCGAACGAAGACATCATGGCATTTTGACTTATAAGGGTAATGTCTTCTTCGTTATCATGGCGACTTTTAATCAAGGCTACAATACGCTTTTTTACTAGGCTTTCGTCTTGAGATGGTTTTAGGGCAATTAAAATACGAAATAAAGCCGGTGAATTAAACAGCGACTCAGCACTACGAATAGGAATTATCACCATATCACGCATATCTAGCCCGAGAGATTCGCCGCGCTCTTGTAATATGCCAACAACGCGATAGCGACGGTCGGCAATTTTTAACCACTGCCCCATCGCGTTATCATTGCCAAATAAGCTAGTTTTTAAGTGTGCACCAAGTATGCAAACGGGCTCGGCCAAGCTGGCTGACTTTTGGCTAAAGCCTCGACCATGCGACAGTGATAGATTACGCACGCTGAGAAAGTCTTGCGTGGAACCTATGGTGATCACTTCTCGGCCTTTATTTTGATGGCTCACTAAAACCGTACCCGCGATGATGGGCGCTACCGACTTGACACTGGATAAGTGTTTAATCGCTTGCGCGTCTTCGATGGTTAAATCACGCGGTGTAGTGCTATAAAAAGGAATAGAGCCGCCAGAGGTTTCTTTTTTACCCGGCAGAACAATTAATATGTCGCTCCCTAAGGCGGAGAATTCTTTACTGACGTAATGGCGAGCACCTTCTCCGACGCTGGTTAATAACAAAACGGAACAGACACCCATAGCAACAGCGAAAGTTAACAATGCGGTTCTGGCTTTGTGCCTTAATAACACTTGTGCACTAAAACGCCAGCTGTCACGCCACTTCATTGCTCGGTGTCGCTATAACTGTCAGCGATAATGACACCATCAACCATTTTTAATTGTCGATTGGCTCTAGCGCCAAGTTCATGATCATGGGTAACCATGATTAATGTGATGCCTTGTCGGTTTAATGCTTCAAGCACCTTAACGACTTCTTTACCTGATTTTTGGTCTAAATTTCCGGTGGGCTCATCGGCTAATAATATTTTTGGTGACATCACCATAGCTCTTGCTATTGCGACACGTTGTAATTGTCCGCCGGACAGTTGTTTCGGCAAATGCTGTAAACGATCAGCCAAACCTAAACTGGCAAATAGCTCGGTCACTATTTTTATTCGGGTATTAATATCAATTCCTGCTAGTACCAGCGGTAGTTCTGCATTTTCCAAGGCAGTTAAACGTGAAATCAGTTGGAAGTTTTGAAAAATAAAACCGAGTGAATTTCGCCTGAGCTTTGCCCTTTGTTCTTCCGTTAATACTGTAGTTTCCGTCTGATCTAAAATTAGGCTGCCCTTATCGACACGATCCAGCAAACCAATCATATTCAATAAAGTTGATTTACCTGAGCCTGAAGGCCCCATAATTGAAATGTATTCACCTGCCTCAATGGCGAGATTAATATTATTTAAAACATGTAATGGCTTTTCACCCACTAGGTAGGTTTTATCAATATTAGAAAGCGTGATTTGGCTAGTCATGCTGAGTATCTATACTGACTAAAACATCAGCTTTGATGGCGCTATTGCCAGCGCTTGAAACAAGCTGGTCTTGATCTGACAAGCCTGAAATTACTTCTGTTTGTTGCCAATTACTTAACCCGAGCTGTACAGTCTTTTTTTCTATACGATTGTCTTGATTGACGATATAAACGAACTGATTATCTATAATAATATCGGTGGGTATTTGCAGCACATCTTCGTGCTTTTCTAATACTATTTCTATATCCGCACTATAGCCCGTAAGCAGTCTAGGCAAGGATTGCTTTGCCAATGTAACTTCGACATCAACCGTTCTTGCTTGTTTGGCAAAATCTTGTACATAAGGCGCTACACGCTTGACCGTGCCTGAAAATGTTTGTTCTCGAAAAGCATCTAAACGAATTACAACCGGGTCACCCACTTGAATATCGCCAGCATCAACCTCGTCAATGGGGGCGCTAATATAATGACAATGATCAGTCAGTAAATCTATTGCCGGTGGCATAGGAATGCCAGGAGGTGACGGCGTAGAATATTCACCAATTTCACCGGTGATTTCCGCAATAATGCCATCAAAAGGAGCAAATAACTTGGTTTGTTCAAAACTTGCTTGTGTGGTTTTTAATACCGCTTCTGCAACATCAATTTGCGCTTTAGCTGCTTCACACGAGGCGTGAGATGCCTCTGATTTTGCCAAAGCATTGTCTAAACTTTCTTGTGATGCGAGTTTATTCGAATCAAGTTTTTTAGTGCGTGCTAAAATTTTGGCGTCATTTTTGGCATTGATACAGACACTGTTTTTGCTTTGTTTGTGCGAGAGCACTAGAGCTGTAGCTTCATAAATACGTGATTGGCGGTCGGCATTCCATAAGCTCATTAACAATTTGCCTTGGTTAACTAACTCACCTTCTTTGACATCAATACTTGCAATGGTGCCACCAATGGGAAATGACATTTTAGCGCGTCGACATGATGACACGGTGCCTGCACGAGTATTAGCCACAATACTTTCTACATCGCCGTAACTTGCGTGTATTACACTGACCGTTATGGCTTTTTCTTGGGTAAACCAAAAATAGCCGCCAACCATAAGCGCAATCAGTAATAGCCATTTAATGTATTTAGTCATAATGAATTTCAAAAAATCACCCTACTTTGAGCATAAGTGACATATGAAATTATACAAATGATCTGACGCAACATTAGGTTTATTAAGAGGGGTTAACGCAATGGAAAGGAATAATTGAAAAAAGTATGGAGAAGAAAAAATGGGGGGTAAAGGGACTTGAACGCTCGCGAAATTGAAATGCGGAATCACAGGTGATTACGGTCGAGTTAACGATTTAGAGCTATGAGGATTTAGATATTCAGTATAAAAGATGGGGTGGCTAAAGGGACTTGAACCCTCGCGAACTTGAAATGCGGAATCACAGGTGATTACGGTCGAGTTAATGGTTTAGAGCTATGAGGATTTAGATATTCAGTATAAAAATGGGGGGTAAAGGGCTTGAACCCTCGCGAACTTGAAATGCGGAATCACAGGTGATTTCGGTCAAGCTAATGGCTTAGAGAATAATTGAAAAAAGTATGGAGAAGAAAAAATGGGGGTGGCTAAAGGGCTTGAACCCTCGCGAACTTGAAATGCGGAATCACAGGTGATTTCGGTCAAGCTAATGGCTTAGAGAATAATTGAAAAAAGTATGGAGGAGAAAAAATGGGGTGGCTAAAGGGACTTGAACCCTCGACAACCGGAATCACAATCCGGGGCTCTACCAACTGAGCTATAGCCACCACTGAACTTACTTAGAACGCCTTGTGGTAAGGCGCGGAGAGTATATTGTATTTATGTATTGATTGCCAAGAAAAATTTCATTTTTCAGGGCATTTATATGCTGTTTTTGCAGGCCAAGTGAGTTTTAGGATATCAAGTGAGCATTTTTATAGCGGATCTCGTTAATAGATGCCCATATCAAGTCCGGCTGCTATTGTCATTCCTAGCTCTTCACATTGGTCCAGAAATATTGTTTGCCAGTCGCCCCGACAAACTAACGGTGGATGAACCCAATGCCAACGA
>JBFJQB010000052.1:0-17002 GCA_041616855.1 Cognaticolwellia sp.
CATACCTGACAACTTGTTATAGATACGGAAAAAGTTTTGAAAGGTAATTGACGCTAAGGTTTGGTTTTCGTTTTGAATATCTACCCCTTCTTTAGCCTCAACAGCTTGGTGTAAACCTTCAGACCAACGACGGCCTTCCATTGTTCGGCCGGTATGCTCATCAACGATAATAATTTCACCGTCTTTGACGATGTAATCGACGTCTTTTTGAAATAGTTTGTGTGCGCGTAACGCCGCCATAACATGATGTAATAAGGTGATATTGGCTGCTGAGAAGAGAGAATCTCCTTGCTCCATTAAGCCCTTTTCGATCATGATTTCTTCAATATGAATTTGACCACGTTCGGTTAAATATATTTGCTTAGCTTTTTCATCAATGGTGAAGTCACCTGTACTTTCTTCACCTTCTTTATCTTCTTCATCTTGCTGAACCAACGTAGGCACAACGAGATTGATCTTACGGTACAATTCTGAACTGTCTTCCGCTTGACCAGAGATAATTAACGGCGTACGTGCTTCATCAATTAATATCGAGTCAACTTCATCGATCACAGCAAAGTTTAATGGTTTTTGTGCGCGCTCTTCTGGTGAAAAAGCCATGTTGTCACGCAGATAATCGAAACCAAACTCATTGTTTGTGCCGTAAGTGATATCTGAATTATATGCCGCTTGTTTATCGCTAGGGGCCATGCCAGCAATATTACAGCCAACGGTCATACCTAAAAATTCAAATAACGGTCGAGCCCAATCTGCATCACGAGTAGCGAGATAATCATTGACAGTAATAACATGCACACCTTTATTGGTCAGGGCATTTAAATATGAAGGTAAGGTCGCGGTAAGTGTTTTACCCTCACCTGTGCGCATTTCAGCAATTTTACCCGAATTGAGTACCATGCCGCCGATCATTTGCACGTCAAAGTGACGCATACCAAATACTCGTTTACTCGCTTCACGCACTACGGCGAAAGCTTCAGGCAAAATAGCATCTAGCTCTTCACCTTGCGCAACACGCTCTTTAAACTCAGTTGTTTTTGCTTTTAGTTCTTCATCACTGAGTGCTTCAAAAACGGGTTCTAGAGCATTAATTTTACTTACTTCTTTGCGCATTTGTTTAAGTAATCGATCGTTTCGACTACCAAACAGTTTTGTCATTAACTTTACAAACATCGTGTTAAACCATATTGAGAAGAAAATCTTCCGCTGAAAATAAAATGATCGGTGGGACCGATCACGTAAACTTGCTTAGCATTGTAATCGCAGTAATATTTTAAACAACTGAAATTCGAACAAAAGCTATTTTTTTGCTTTTCGATAGACGTACTTTGTCGGATCTATTTGGCGATTATTACGTAAAATTTCATAATGTACATGTGGCCCTGTAGAGCGCCCTGTACTACCCATTTTAGCAATAACTTGGCCTTTGTTAACCACATCACCAACTGATACTTCTATTGTTTTATTATGACCATAGCGAGTTTTTAAACCGTCACCATGATTAATTTCAATTAATTGACCATAACCATAGCGCTCGCCCGCCCAACTGACGACACCTGATGCGGTAGCAATAATGTCAGCATTTTCACTACCAGCAAAATCGACACCTTTATGCATAGCAGGCTTACCGTTAAAAGGGTCTTTACGAACCCCAAAATACGATGAGAGCCAGCCCTTAGTTATAGGTCGACCAGACAAATACCGAGTATTCTCTATATGGTGACCAAAAGAGACAGATTCAAGCATTTTTAATTGCTTTTCTTCATGTTCGAGTGCATCTTCCAACGTGGTAATACTCTGTAATAGTTCAGCTAAGCTTTTAGGCTTGTCCTCGTTACTTTCGATCAAAGGGCCACCACTAGATGGTGATTGTTGAAAATTAAACTCATTATCAGGGATCTTGGCTTCTTCTGCTAAGCGATCGCCCAACGCATTTAACCTCAGTACTTGGCTTTGTAATTCCGCCAGTTTCATGGTGACTGCTGTCACTTGACTATTGACTTTCGGGTTATCAAGATTGGGTAGGTTGGACAATTGATAGGTCGGGTTTAGCGGTACATCATCGGCAGAAATAAGTAAATGGACAATAAAGCCCGAAATTAGGGCAAACGCCGTGAGCGCAGACAACCAATGCAGCTTATTTAGCTTCATGGTAAATCTAACGTTCTTTCCGCGGTATAGTAATGTTAAACTCATATATCATTCATCGTTTAGTTCAGAACTGTCTCATGGCACGAAAATCTAAAATTCCCACAGACATGTCAGCGCTGTTTAATTCAACGTCAGGCACTTTGGCACAAATAGCCGCAAAAACCAACTCTTTAACCGTATTGTCAGACATTGTACGACAAATTTGCCCCGACCTACCAGCAGATGTATGGAAAATAGCCAATTTTAAAGCCAATGCACTCGTTATCGAGGTAAATTCAGCGGTTTGGAGTCAACGACTACAATTCGAACGGGTCAATATTTGCCGTGAACTCATTAAAGTCACGGAAAATGAATTTAATCAAATAGAAATTAAAATCACTCCTTTTCGCCCGAAAGTTCCTGAAAAAACTGTCATACCTAATGCCATTAACTCGACCATTTCAAAGGCAACGGCAGAGCAATTATTAAAAGTCGCACAGGGCGCACCTGAGAGTTTACGTAAAAAACTCGAAAAACTGGCCGCACATGCTAAAAAATAATAAGGCTTAACATACAACTAAGCAAAATTTAGTGATAAAAAAACCAGTGTTCAAACTGGTTTTTTTAATAATATTTTCAGAGATGCTTTTAAAAAGCGGTTGCTTCCACTTCTTGATATTGAATCGGTGATTCAGCCGTATCTTCGTACGTCACCCATTCCCAACAATCAACTTGTTTAAAGACTTCACGTAATAACATATTATTTAGCGCATGACCCGATTTAAAGGCATTCAATTCACCTAGAATGCTTACGCCGCCCATGTATAGATCGCCAATGGCATCAAGAATTTTGTGTTTTACAAACTCGTCATCATAACGCAAGTCGTCTTTGTTCAACATACGAAACTCATCTAACACGATGGCATTTTCTAAGCTGCCACCCAACGCTAAATTGTGCGAGCGTAAAAACTCAATATCTTTCATAAAACCAAAGGTACGTGCTCGGCTAATTTCTTTAATAAATGAACAGCTTGAAAGGTCCATACTCATCGCTTGACAGGTATTTACAATCACAGGATGTTCAAATTCAATGGCAAAATTAACGCGAAAGCCTTCATAGGGCTTCAACTCGGCCCATTTATCGCCTTCTTCAACACGAATCGCTTTGGTAATACGTAAAAATCGCTTAGCAACATTTAAGCTTTCAATACCAACAGACTGAATTAAATAAACAAAAGGTAAGGCACTACCATCCATAATTGGAATTTCAGGGGAATCAACCTCTACAATGAGATTGTCTATACCTAAACCTGCTACAGCAGAAAGCAAATGTTCGACGGTGGAAATCTGAACACCTTGCTCATTCACTAAACATGTACATAAAGTCGTTTCGCCGACCGCTTCCGGTGTCGCTGGAATATCAACAACAGGATTTAAGTCAACTCGACGAAAAATAATACCGGTGTTAGCAGGAGCAGGACGGAGAGTGATCTGCACCTTTTCACCTTTGTGTAACCCTACGCCAATGGCAGAGACACTTTCTTTTAATGTACGTTGTTTAATCATAAATAGCCTTCTTAAGCCTATATTTTGCACTAATCACCAGCCGCCGGAATTAAGCGGAGCAGTAATATAACAAAAAAGCCTAACAAAATCAAAATCCCAACATTTCTAATCTTGCTTACTTAACTTTTTCTAGCAAGTATTAGTCCGCTTGTTTGCGCAAAAATGCCGGTATATCTAAATAGTCATCGAGCTCTGCTGCGGCTACTTTTTGTGTATGAACTTGGGCATTTGCCTCTGGCATTGTTACTGGGTTCGCCGATAACTCTGGCTGAGCGCTGGGCATATAATCACCACCAACAACTTGTGGCTCTGCTACAGGTGTTGGGTTAACTAAGGTAATATCTGGTTTACGTTCTGCGCCAATCCCCGTTGCTACAACTGTTACTCGCAAGTCTTCGGTCATTTCAGGGTCAATAACCGCGCCAACAACGACCGTAGCATTTTCAGAAGAAAATGCTTTAACGGCATTACCGACGGTTTCAAATTCATCGATACTGATATCCATACCTGCGGTAATATTCACCAAAATACCACGTGCGCCGGCCAAGTCTACATCTTCAAGTAAAGGACTTGAAATTGCCGCTTCTGCCGCTTCTTCTGCGCGATCAGGTCCTGATGCGGTACCAGAGCCCATCATGGCTGTACCCATTTCAGACATCACCGTTCTAACATCGGCGAAATCGACGTTGATTAAACCTGGGCGAGTGATAAGTTCTGCAATACCTTGTACCGCACCTAATAAAACATTATTCGCGGCTTTAAAAGCATCTAATAAACTGGTACCTGGCCCTAAGACTTTTAATAACTTTTCATTGGGGATAGTGATCAATGAATCGACATTTTTTGATAAAAACTCGATACCTTGATCCGCATAATTCATGCGTTTTTTCCCTTCAAAAGGAAACGGTTTAGTAACCACAGCAACAGTTAAAATGCCCATTTCTTTGGCAATTTCAGCTACAACGGGTGCAGCACCTGTGCCTGTTCCACCACCCATACCAGCAGCGATAAACACCATATCCGCACCTTTAAGGGTTTCTTTGATGGTTTCTCGGTCTTCTTCGGCACTACGACGACCAATTTCTGGGTTAGCGCCCGCGCCAAGTCCTTTAGTCACATCATGACCTAACTGTAACGTGACGTTAGCAGCCGAATTACGCAGTGCTTGAGAGTCAGTGTTCGCGGTAATAAATTCAACACCTTCAATGGTTTGTAATACCATGTGCTCTACCGCATTGCCGCCACCGCCGCCAACACCAATAACTTTGATGACTGCTTCTTCGTTGTGATCTTCCATTAGTTCAAACATTTTATTATCTCCGATTTTTATTACGTTTTGTTCCACCAAAACTCTTTTCACTTTTACTTAGCCGCAAATGCCGCTAATTAAAATTCACCTTTAAACCAAGCAAGTATTCTTGAGCCGATACTGCCGACTGATTCACTTTTCTTTTGTTCATTATTCTGTTGTTGATTAGCCTGCATACCATAATGTAATAAACCTACTACCGTGGAGTATGTTGGGTCGTTAACATACTCTTTCAATCCACAAACATCTGTGGGTTGGGCAACACGCGCTGGCATTTGAAATATCTCTTCAGCAAACTCAACGACACCTTCCATTTTCGCCGTACCGCCGGTTAAGACATAACCCGCGGCTATTTGATCTTCTAAACCACACTCGCGTAATTCTTCTTGAATCAGCTCAAATAATTCCTGATATCTGGGCTCAACCACTTCAGCTAAGGTATGACGCGACATTGAGCGCGCCGGACGACCTCCAACACTAGGCACTTCAATATTTTCTTCCATGCTCACCATTTGACGCAATGCACAAGCATATTTCACTTTAATGTCTTCAGCATGACTCAATGGCGTGCGGAAAATTTTCGCAATATCGCTTGTGACCTGATTACCCGCGACTGGAATGACCGCGGTATGACGCAATGCACCACCGGTGAAAACAGCGATATCCATGGTGCCTGCGCCCATATCAACGACACAGATACCTAACTCTTTTTCATCATCGGTTAAAATGGCATAACTTGAGGCAAGTGCTGAAAAAATAAGTTGATCGGCGGTTAAATCACAACGTTCAACACATTTAACAATATTTTTTGCCATATCATTTGCACAGGTAACGATATGAACTTTTGCTTCCATGCGCACACCTGACATACCAATCGGGCTTTTGATACCGTCTTGACAGTCGATGCTATATTCTTGAGGTAAGACATGTAACATCCGACGCTCTGCTGAAATAGGTACAGAGCGCGCCGTATGGATAACGTTGTCTACATCATCTTGCAATACCTCTTTGTCATTTATCGGCACCATACCGTTCTCATTTTGACAACTAATGTGCTTGCCAGAAATGCCGAGATATACCGAGGTAATATGGCAATCCGCCATCAATTCGGCTTCATTAATAGCGCGTTGTATCGACTGAATAACTAGGTTTAAATCATTAACGCCACCTTTATCCATGCCACGTGCCGGTTGATTACCCACTCCCACAATACTGAGCTGATTATCAGGCGTGATCTCACCAACCGCTACTGAAATTTTTGACGTTCCAATATCTAAACCAACCACTAAATTTCTTTCAGTTATTTTTGACATTAAGGCTAAACTCTTTCTTTATTTTCCGAGGTTTTCCAACCTACGGCTAAACCGGTATCGTATCTCAGATCAACATAATCGACTTGTTGACCGGGCTTTTTATGCAATTTTATTTCTGGATAAATGTCCATAAAGCGCTGTATACGCTCAACGCGACTATCACGTCCTAAATTAATGCTGACACCATCATTTAATATCAACTGCCAAGCGAAACGCTCAGTTAACACTAATTCATCAATGGCTAAGTCGCTAAAACCTAATAACTTGTTTAAGTTTCTAAAATTTTCTAATGCTATTTGTTCTGTTCCTTCCGGGCCAAAAAACGCTGGTAATTTCTGCGCTAATCGCTTGACGTCCGCTTGAAACGCTTTGCCATTAGCATTAATTAAAAAGTCGCCATTCCAATGGGCAATCGGCTGTTGATCTACAACATATATCTTCAATTCATTAGGCCATTTTTTCCGTACTGATACTGAAAAAACCCACGGCAACTTCGCTACTTTTTGCTGAACCTCATTAACATTTAAGTTAAAAAAATTGCCTAGGTTCACTTGTTCAATGGCACTTTCAATATCTAAACGCGTGGTATAAGGCATTTCACCCGCAATCGCAATGGAAGTAACCGGCGCTGACTCTTCAGCACTTAAGCGCTTATTTAAAAAAACGCCAAACGATAATATCGCAACGATTACCGCAACGAAAAACGTAACCCCTAGCCAAAATGACCAGTGTAAATTGGCTAACTCTTCCTTTAACGGAAGTTGCTTTTCTATTGCCGTTGCCATAAGTTACGCGCTACCTTCTGCGCTTATCGCGACAATTTCAGTCACTAATTCACTAAAGCTTAAGCCATGCACTTTCGCAGCTTTCGGCACTAATGACGTTTCTGTCATACCCGGTACGGTATTTACTTCTAACAACAGCCATTGCCCTTGGCTATTGCGCATCACATCAACTCTGCCCCAACCTTTTGCACCCGTAGCATTAAATGCCTTTAAGGCGATAGTTTGTAATTCCGCTTCTTCCGCTACAGATAGCGAACACGGACAGTGATATTGTGTCGTCGTCGACTGATATTTAGCCTCATAATCATAAAAGTCGTTTGGTGTTTCCATATGTATTACCGGTAATGGCGTTTGCCCTAAAATAGCCACGGTATACTCTGGCCCCTGAATCCAGGCTTCGACTAATACTTGTTGGTCATAGTTAAAAGCTGCCATTAATGCTTGGTGTAACTCATCGGCATTGCGCGCTTTTGACATACCAATACTTGAGCCCTCATTGGCCGGTTTTACCATAACCACATCGCCTAACTGCTGTAATACTTTCGCAGCATCGCCAGCTTGATATTCTGCTTTATCAACAATGGCAAAAGCAGCTGTCGGCAAATTTAATGCTTGAAATACTTGTTTACTGCGGATTTTATCCATCGACAGCGCGGAACCAAGCACATCAGAGCCGGTATAAGGTATATTCATATATTGCAGCGCGCCTTGCACGCAACCGTCTTCGCCACCACGACCATGCAAAGCAATGAAAACACGATCAATATCTAGTTTCGCTAAGTCACTTAAGCAATAATCTTGAGTATCAATGAGTTGCACATCAAACCCGGCTTCTTGCAAGCCTTTTGCAATGGCTTTACCGGAATTTAGCGACACCGCTCTTTCTGCGGATGTGCCGCCGTATAACACGGCTAATTTTTGTTGCAGTAAAGGTTTCATGAGTTCGCCACCGTTAACTTCTCATCAACCATCAACTGACGCGCAATTGCGCCAATATTTCCAGCCCCTTGAGTGATAACCATGTCACCATCCCCCAATTGTGCTGCCATCAATTCCGCTAATTTATTACTGTCGCTGACATAAATAGGTTCTATTTGGCCACGCAAACGTATACTACGCGCTAAACTTTTGCTGTCAGCATTAGCGATAGGCGTCTCGCCCGCTGCATAGACATCAAGTAAAAATAAGCTGTCGACTTCTGACAACACTTCGACAAAGTCTTCATAAAGGTCTTTCGTGCGTGAATAACGATGGGGCTGAAATACCATGGTTAATTTTTTTTCTGGCCAACCTCTTCGCATCGCAGCTATCGTCGCTTTCACTTCTGTTGGGTGATGACCATAATCATCAATTAGTAGCATTTCGCCTCGGGCAGTGCTTAAGGTCGCTAACTTTTCAAAACGTCGCCCAATACCGGCAAAGCTTTGCAAAGCCTCTTGAATTGCGTTATCTGCCACCCCTTCATCAATCGCTACCGCTACGCCGGCTAGGGCATTTAAAACATTATGCTCGCCCGGTAAATTAACACTGATCGGTATAGGCTCACTCCCTTCTCGTTCAACGACAAATGAACTCATACCACCTGATTGCTGATATTGTGTCGCTCTAACGTCGGCATCTTCGCAAAAGCCATAGGTAATCACTTGTCGTCCAATACGGGGTAATATTTCTCGCACAACTGGGTTATCTAGACACACAACGGCTAAGCCATAAAATGGCAAATTGTGTAAAAACTCAATGTAAGTGTCTTTCAGCTTTTCAAAATCACCTTGATAGGTTTCCATGTGATCTTCATCAATATTGGTGATCACAGACACCATTGGCTGTAAATGCAAGAATGACGCATCGCTTTCATCCGCTTCTGCAATTAAGTAACGGCTACTGCCTAAACGTGCATTCGTACCAGCACTATTCAATAAACCGCCAATAACGAAAGTCGGATCTAAGTTTGCTTGGGCAAAAATGCTGGCAATTAAGCTAGTGGTGGTGGTTTTACCATGAGTGCCCGCAATCGCAATGCCATGACGAAAACGCATGAGCTCCGCTAACATTTCCGCGCGACGTACCACAGGAATTCGTTGCTGATGTGCTGCGACAAGTTCAACATTATCAGCATTAATCGCGGTTGAAACCACAATAACACTGGCACCACTGACATTATCTTGGTGGTGTCCTAGGGTGATTTTGGCCCCTAAAGCTCTTAGGCGTTTAACCACTGGGTTTTCACCTATATCAGAGCCGGTAATTTGATAGCCTTCATTTAACAAGACTTCGGCAATACCGCCCATGCCCGCACCACCAATACCAACAAAGTGTATGGTTTTCACTCGGCGCATTTCTGGCACCCGATGATGAGCGCTCGTTAAAGCATTCGGGCTATTTATTTCTCTCGTCATTTCTTTACTCATATTCGTGCAACCTCGATACAGGTTAATGCCACCTGTTTAGTGGCATCTGCGTGGGCCGCATTATGCGCTGCTTTCGACATTTGCTGTAATACTTTATCGGAGATAAACAGGCTATTTAGCGTTTGCCCTAAGGTTGTACCGTTAAACTCTTTTTGGGCAATTAACTTTGCCGCACCACAATTTACCAGATACATGGCATTCTTCGTTTGATGATCATCAACCGCATGAGGTAGCGGCACAAATATTGCCGGCTTAGCCGCCATCGCTAACTCTGAAACAGTCAATGCGCCTGATCGACAAATCACCACGTCAGCCCACTTATAAGCGGTTGCCATATCTTCGATAAATTCAGTGACTTTGACTTTCTCTTTTGGCAAACCATAATCTTGATAACTTTTTAATACCGACTGCTCATTGCCGCCACCGGTTTGATGCCAAACATCAATACTTTGCACTTTAATTTGCTTCATCGCTTGCGGCACAACATCGTTTAATATTTTCGCGCCTAAACTACCACCGACCACCAAAACTTTTTTACTGGTAGCGGGTTGTTCGGGGATAACATTTTCAATCGCGACAATGTCGCTACGCAATGGATTTCCAACGACAGCGGGAGTAACTCTGTCACTAAATGCGCCTGGAAAAGCACTTAAGGTTTTAGTCGCTATATGAGACAGAAAACGGTTACTCATACCCGCAACGGCATTTTGTTCATGTAATACTAATGGAATACGCAGCAACCATGCCGCCACACCGCCAGGCGCACTCGCATATCCGCCCATACCAAGTACTACATCAGGGTTAACCTTGCGCATGATGCTGATTGACTGCAGTACAGATTGCAAAATTTTAAACGGTGTTTTCAACCAAGTTTGCCAGTTTTTGTTACGGATACCTGCAATATTAATAAATGAAATTGGAAAGCCATTTTTCGGCACAATGTCCGCTTCCATACGCTCAGCAGTACCCAGCCAGTGTATTTTCCAGCCTTGTTGTACTAATGCTTCAGCCACCGCAATACCCGGGAAGATATGTCCTCCCGTACCGCCTGCCATGACCAACAATGTCGGGCGCTTCACTTCATGACTTGTTTGTTCAGTCATTTTCACCCTCGATAAGTTCTGTTTTCTTCACTTTACTTCGTTTCTTTTTCGCGTTTTTATTAGCACCACTGGTGCGACTGGTTGCTTGAATACTTTGTAATCTAATTTCGTGATCGATACGGATCAGAATAACCACGGCGATTGTCATGATGATCATCGAACTGCCACCATAACTAATCAATGGCATAGTTAAGCCTTTAGTTGGTACAATACCAGCACTGGCGCCGATATTAACCGCTGCTTGAAAACAAAACCAAATACCGATGGCGTAAGCAAAAAATCCTTCAAAGTACTTTTCTTGTTTGACCGCTTTTCGACCCAGTAATAACGCTTTAAAAACCAGTGTCATGCTAAGTAACAAAATAACGCTAATACCGATAAAGCCAAATTCTTCAGCCAGTACCGCCATAACAAAATCGGTATGTGCTTCAGGCAAATATTCCAATTTTTGTACACTATTACCCAGCCCTTGGCCGAAGGTTTCACCGCGACCATAAGCCATTAATGATTGCGTTAACTGATAGCCACTCCCAAAAGGGTCTTTCCACGGGTCGAGAAAGCCAGTAACACGTGCCCAACGATATGGCGAAAAATACGCGAGCATTGACAACAAACTGACACCTACGCCTGCGATAGCAATAAACTGCCATAACTTAGCGCCGGCTAAAAATAATAAACCAAAGGTAGTGACAAACATCACGATAATGGTGCCTAAATCAGGCTGCATTAATAACAATCCACCTAATACACCAAAAACGATCAACGGTTTAGCAAAGCCTTTGATATTTTCCATAACTTCATCACGGCGCCGTACTAAATAAGCAGATAAGTAACAGAAAAAAAACAGTTTGGCCGGCTCTGCCGCTTGAATCGTTATCGGGCCAATAGCAATCCAGCGCGTAGAGCCATTAACGTTGCGGCCAATAATTAACACGACGACGAGTAAAACAATACCCAACAGCAATAAGTTGCCGCTGTATTGATGCCAGCGACTCATTGGAATCAGTAACGCAAAACCTGCAATTCCTAGGCTTAAGCCAATGTAAATCATATGGCGAATGATAAAGTGAAATGGATTATCAAATAAGCGCTCAGCAACTGGCATAGATGAACTTGCCACCATAATTAAGCCTATTGTATACATGCACAGCGCTAGTAAGACATAGCTGCGATCAAAGGTTGAAACGCTTCTTGACTCAACCTGTAACCACGAGGGTAACGTCCATTGAGATATATTGGCTAAGGATAACGACATTAGCTGCGCTCCTTTTGCATTAACACGCACTTGATAAACACCACACCACGTTCAACATAATTAGCAAACATATCTAAGCTGGCACAAGCGGGCGATAATAACACCATATCGCCAGTGCTGGCTTGTGTTCTAGCAAGTGCCACCCCAGCAGCGAGTGAATCAACATGTACGGTTTTATCGGCTTGAGATGGCAAACGCAAGGAGGCAATGGCTTGTCCGTCTTTTCCTAAGGTGATCAAATATTCAACTTGTGTTCTTAACGCTTGCGTAAGCGGCGAGAAGTCAGCCCCTTTGCCATCACCACCGGCAATTAAAAACAACTTATTATCGCCTAAAGTAGAGGATAAACCTTCTATCGCCGCTAGCGTAGCCCCGACATTGGTTGCTTTAGAGTCATTAATCCAGCGAATACCGTCATTCGTTTCAATCACTTCACAGCGATGCGCTAGCCCTGTAAAGTTTTTCAAACTAGCGAGCATGGCGTTTATATCCCAACCCGCGCATTGTCCTAAAGCCAACACCGCTAAATAATTTAGTGCATTATGGCTGCCTTGTAGCGGTAAATCAGCCAGTGCACATAATGGCGTTTCTCCCCACATTAAGTGGCGAGCACCATTGATATCCGTAAGGCCAAAATCACCTATTTGTGGTTGGTCACTTGCAAAACTTAACTGCTGGCTTTCGCCATAGCAAGCGCGTGGGATAGTTGCTTTATCATCACGGTTATACAGGGAAAAAGTACTGTTTTGATAAATTTTCTGTTTGATTTCACTATAATTTTCAATAGTTTTATGACGATCAAGGTGATCATCGCTTAGATTTAATACCGTTGCCGCGAGTGCTTTCATGCTATTAATGGTTTCAAGCTGGAAGCTTGAAAGCTCTAACACCATAAAGTCGGCACTGCCTTTATCAATTTGATCGAGTACCGGCAAACCAATATTACCACCCAATTGCACACGGTATCCTATGGCATTTCCGACATAATTTAACATCGACACCACGGTAGATTTCCCGTTTGAGCCTGTAACCGCTAATATTGGCGTATCACTTAATCGGCAAAACAATTCGATATCGCCAATAACATCGCAATTTTTTGCTATGGCACGACGAATTTCCGGCGCTGAAGTGTTAATGCCTGGGCTGACGATTAAAATCTCGGCTTGCGCTATCAAGTCTTGATCCCATTTCCCAAGTACTAACCTGTTATCGTCAAATTGATGTTTGAAATCACCCGGTGAAATTGGCATGTCGCGACTGTCATTTACAGCAAAGGAGATTTGATGACGATGTAAAAAGCGCGCGCACGACAACCCTGTGATACCAATACCTAATATCACAATACGTTTATTTGCTAATTGCGTCGTTACCGACTGTTGCAATTGTCTATTCACGCGACTACGTTTACCTCAATTTCAAGGTTGCTAATCCAACCAGTACTAAGACTAAAGAGATGATCCAAAAGCGCACAATCACTCTTGGCTCCGGCCAACCTTTTAACTCATAGTGGTGATGAATTGGCGCCATACGAAAAATGCGTTGTCCTCGCAATTTATAAGAACCCACTTGTAGAATTACCGAAACCGTTTCCATTACGAAAACACCGCCCATGATAAATAACACCAACTCTTGCCTAACGAGTACAGCAATAACGCCAAGCGAAGCGCCTAAAGCAAGTGAGCCCACATCGCCCATAAAGACTTGTGCTGGGTAGGTGTTAAACCATAAGAACCCTAAACCCGCGCCAACAATAGCGGTACAAACCACCACCAGTTCACTCGCTAATGCAATATGAGGAATATGTAAATATTCAGAGAAATTGGCATGACCTGTCATGTAAGCAAACACTCCGAAAGCACCAGCCACCATAATTGTCGGCACGATGGCGAGGCCATCAAGCCCATCGGTTAAGTTAACCGCGTTGCTGGTACCGACAATAACGAAATAAACTAAAGCAATATAAAGTAAACCTAATTGCGGCAAGACATCTTTAATAAACGGGATCAATAACGTGGTTTCTTCAGGGCTTTGGGCAAACTGATATAAAAATATCGCCGTAGCTAGGCCTGCTATGGTTTGCCAAAAGTATTTCCAACGGGCAATTAAGCCATTAGCGTCTTTACGAATAACTTTACGATAATCATCAACAAAGCCAATAATGCCGAAGCTCACCAACACAAACAGCACCACCCAAACATAGGTGTTGGTTAAGTCCGCCCACAGTAAGACACTGGCAACGATTGAGGCCAAAATTAACAGTCCGCCCATGGTTGGGGTACCTGATTTTGATAAATGACTTTCAGGGCCGTCATCTCGCACTGTTTGGCCAATTTGCATCTTTTGCAAACCACGGATCAATTTAGGACCAAAATATAACGAGATAACCAACGCGGTCAGCGTTGAGACAATTGCCCTAAAGGTTAAATAAGAAAAAACATTAAAAAACGAATAGTATTGAGTGAGATACTCACCTAACCAAAGTAACATTATGCCTGCTCCTGCAGTGTTAGATTGTTATGCCATTGAATAATATCAGCCACTACGTATTCCATATGAGCACTGCGTGAACCTTTAACTAAAATTGTCACTTGCTGTTCTTCACCTTGAAGCAACTGTTGTAAACGTGAGATTAATTTTTCTTTATCACCAAAATGTTGTGCTTTATCAGGCTGACCTTGATAGAAAGCATCGGAAGCGTTCTGACTTAATACACCTAAGGTCAACAAATCATCAATCTTATTATTTTTTGCATGCTCGCCTACTTCTTGATGATAACGACGTGCATCACTGCCTAACTCACCCATATCACCCAAAATAAGCACTCTGCGTCCAGGATAGCTCGCCAATAAATCTGACGCGGCGTTAATGGATTCCACATTGGCGTTGTAGGTATCGTCAATTAACTTGGTTTTACTGCCTAATTGATGCAAATTCAAACGCCCTTGTGCGGCCTTCATTTCCGCCAAGCCCAAACGAATATCATCTAAACTGGCGCCAAACTCCAAGGCAATAGTGGCAGCCGCCACCGCGTTACAAACGTTATGATGACCAGGCACGGTCAATTCTATATAAGTGCTACCCTTTGGCGTGGTTAATTTGAAACTGGCACAGCCATTATCATCTAACACTTCCTGATGGCTGTAACAATCCGCAGGTCCTTGACAGGAAAAACGGCGAATTGCTTTATCGGTTAAACGCCATTGCCATTTATCAGTCCATTGGCTATTTTGATCGAATATCGCAACACCACCGGCCGCTAAGCCAGAAAAAATTTCGCCTTTAGCTCGGGCGACCCCGCATAAGTCCCCAAAACCTTCTAAATGAGCCGCTGCTATATTGTTGATAATGGCAACATCAGGTTTTACTAATGCGGAGGTATAAGCAATTTCACCAATATGGTTTGCGCCTAATTCCACTACTGCAAAGGCGTGTTTTTCTTCTAAACGTAATAACGTCAGTGGTACACCGATGTCATTATTAAAATTGCCTTTAGTGGCCAAGACATGACCTAATCGCTTTAAAATTGCGGCGACCATTTCTTTTACCGTGGTTTTGCCACTACTACCGGTAATCGCCACGGTTTTAGGGGCAACTTTAGCTTTGACATAAGCGGCAATAGCGCCTAATGCTTGGTGTGTATCATTAACCACAATTTGGGCAATATCGAGATCCGGTTGACAGTGTTGGACAATGACCGCGCTACATCCCAGCTCGCTTGCTTGCGTTAAAAATTTATGACCATCGAAGTTTGGCCCTTTCAATGCTAAGAACACATCACCTGCATTTAAAGCTCGACTGTCGGTACTAATGGCATTAATCGTGAGGTTGTCCCCAATTAATTGGCCATTAATTGCCTGTGAAAGCTCAGTTAACGTTAATGAGATCATAACGTCACCTCTGTTGAATAAAATGCACTGACTACAGCGCGTTCATCATAATGACGTTTTTCATTACCAAAAATAATGTAGTCTTCATGCCCCTTTCCAGCACACAAAATCACGTCATCAATTTGCGCCTGCGCTAAGGCGGTTAACACCGCCGTTTTTCTATCTAATATTTTTTCAAAGCTCATTGTGTTTGAAATTCCGGCGATAATCGCCTCAGCAATGGCCTCTGGGTCTTCACTGCGCGGATTATCATTGGTGATAATAATGTGATCCGCTTTTTGTTCAGCCACTTGCGCCATCAGTGCTCGCTTGCCAGCATCACGATCGCCACCACAGCCAAATACCAACCATAATTTACCGTGGCAATGTAAGCGACACGCATCTAAAGCACTCGCCAATGCGTCAGGTGTATGGGCATAATCTACAACAGCGGTCGGTTTACCTTCCCCTGTAAACGCCTCCATTCGGCCAATAATAGGCACAAGGTGCTTAATCGCATTAGCAATAGTGGATAATTTGATGTTTTCAACCATCAGTACGGCAATCGCAGCCAGCAGGTTTTCAATATTAAAATCACCAAGCAACTGGCTGTGAATTTGACATTGACCTTGTTCGGTTATGAGTTGAAAACTAACGCCGTTTGCATGATGTTGAACATCTAACGCTTGGGCAAAGCGGGCATAACCTGCGATTTTTTTACTGCGTCCATAAACCACTACCGTTTGCGCTTTTGGCCAGTTTTCTAACCATTGTTGCGCTTGTGAGTCATCACCATTTAACACCGCAACTTGCTGTTTATCGCCGGTAAATATTTGTTGTTTCGCTTCAGCATAGGCTGACATAGTGTGATGATAGTCAAGATGATCACGCGATAAATTAGTAAACACGGCCGTATTGAATAATCTCGCACTAACGCGCTTTTGCGCTAACGCATGTGATGAAACTTCCATCGCAACGTCAGTGATATTTTGCTGAGCAAATAAGCTCAGTAGTTGCTGCAACTGCGTGGCCCCTGGCGTCGTATTTTCAATGGTTTGTAAACTTGCCAGTTTACCAGCACCATTAGTGCCAATCACTGCGCAATTTTTATGACAAAAATCGAGTAAATTAGCAATAATTTGGCTGGTACTGGTTTTACCATTAGTGCCGGTAATACCAATAACATTTAAATATTGCGCCGGTGCACCATAAAATGCTTTCGCAACATCAAATAAATGTTGGTTCAGTTGGAAGTAACTTATTATCGCTA
>JBFJQB010000053.1:0-16739 GCA_041616855.1 Cognaticolwellia sp.
TCCTCGTACCGGTGAAATTATCAAAGGTCATGTGACATTAGGCTCTTTAAGGGTTCGCCAAGACTACTTAATTGCATTAGGGTTAACTTCACCATTTAAACAAGCTGATACTGATACGAGTGCCATGAAAGAAATGGCTTTAGCGCGTATTCGTCAATTATCAGCCCATGAAGTGGGGCATACTTTAGGCATCGCACATAACTTTGCCGCCAGTGTTAATAACCGAGCCTCGGTTATGGATTATCCACACCCGTTAATTACCATTAAAAATGAGCAAATCAGTTTAGAGGAAGCATATGCAAAAGATATTGGTGCTTGGGATAAATTTGTTGTTGCTTATGGTTATGCTGACATCGATAAAGCACAAGAAGCTCAATATTTAGCTGATTTGATTGCTAAAACTCAGCAGCAAGGGCTGGAATATGTTTCAGACCCTGACGCGAGGCCGCAATCGGGTGCACATGCTACAGGCCACTTGTGGGACAATGGCACAAACGCCGCTGAAGAATTGATGCGTGTGTTAAAAGTTAGGGCGTTAGCGCTAGCAAACTTTGGTGTAGACAGTATTCCTGTTGGCACGCCGATGTCGGAACTTGAGCAAGTATTGGTACCCATTTATAACTTTCACCGTTTTCAGGTACAAGCAGCAGCTAAGCTTATTGCCGGTGTCGATTATGGTTACCAAGTGCGTAGTGAAAAATTCACCAATCAACAAAAAATAGTTGCGGGTAAATCTCAACATGCAGCTCTTGAAGGATTATTAACAACACTTTCAGCAAGCACTTTAACTTTACCAGAAAAAATAACGGCTTTGATCCCGCCGAAGGCTTATGGTTACTCGCGTAATAGAGAAAGCTTTATCAGCCATACGGGGTTAACGTTTGACCCTATTAGTGCTGCTGAGGCAAGTGCAAAACACACTCTCTCGCAATTACTTAATGCAGAACGATTAGCTAGGTTACAGCAGCAAACTATGCAAGACAGTGATGTACCGTCAGTGGCGTATGTACTGAATAAGTTGCTTAATAGCACATTGAAATCAGCGCCGAAAAAAGCCACTGAGCTTTTAGTGCAACAACGGGTAAATCAACAATTGGTTGAGCATTTAATTGCGCTGTGGCACAGCACAGATGTGGTGCCTGAAGTGCGAGCAGAAGTGTATGTTACTTTAGCTGATTTATCACAATGGCTAACGAATAAGCGAAGTATTCGACAATATAAAGGCTCTCGTGCCCACTTTCAGCTGTTAGCAAAACAAATTAATTACAGCTTAGCGCATGACAAGTCAGTAACACCTTCATCGAAGATAAAACTACCGCCGGGGTCACCGATAGGTGCTTATTAAAATTAATAAAGCGATAGCTGCTATTTAAGCGTGCTCTCAACCCTTAGTGCTTTAACAGCGCACTTGCCCATGAACAATATGGGCAGATGCGTTGCACACTTAGGGCAAGCGAGTTGATGCTTGTCCTTAGCCTTAAAACTAGGAAACAACACTCGTGACAGCTTCAACCGCCAAAGTATCAATGAAACTGCTGCTACCTTTATTAGCGTCGATTATTGCTGTCTCTCCGCTTGCTATTGATATGTATTTGCCTGCTATGCCTGAACTTGCTGAGTACTTTTCAACAACCATGCCCTTGGTGCAAAATAGCTTGAGTATTTATTTATTAGGCTATGCCGTTGGTCTGCTAGTGTTTGGTCCGTTGGCAGATAAGTATTCTCCTCAAATGTTAGTGATGGTGGGATTAGTCGGTTTCTTAATCGCCACCCTGGCGTTAACGGTAGTTGACAGTATTGAACAATTTATTGCTTTACGTTTCTTTCAAGCCTTTATCAGTAGCGCGGCGACTGTGGTTGTGCCTGGTATCATTCGACAACTTTACGGTAAAGACACGGCGAAAGGGCTGTCTTATGTCAGTATGATCATGATGATGGCGCCCATGATAGCGCCAAGTATTGGTAGTGTTTTACTTCAACACAGCTGGCAGATGATATTTTATCTGCTGGGTGCTTATGCCTGTATTGTTTTTCTCGGTAGTTTTTTGCATTTACCAGCAGTGAGTAAAATTAAATCGACCGTAAAATTTAGTGTGCTGCAACGCTATAAAATTGTCTTTAGCAATCGTCTTGCCCGTTTTGACTTATTAAGTGCTATGTTGGTGTCTTTGGCTTTTTTCGGTTATATCACCGCGATACCATTTGTCTATTTGACCGTATTTAAAGTTACTGCATTTGAGTTTAGTTTGTTATTTGCACTGAATGTATTGGCGCTGATGACCGCACATTTTATTAATACGCGTATTGTCGGCAGAATAGGTTCTCGTAACATGCTGCGTTTTGGTGTCGCGCTTGCGTTTGTTGCATCTACGAGTTTGTTGCTCGCAAATATACTCGCCTTAGAGTTACTTTATCATGTGTTGATGATATTGCCGTTAATGGGCAGTTTATCGATGATTTCAGTTAATGCCGATGCCCTAATTTTACATGAGTTTACTGAGCATGCAGGCACAGTAACGGCAGTCAATGGCACTTTACGCTTTGGTGTTGGTTCGTTAGCTGGACCGATTTTAGCACTTTGCTATGACGGCAGTGCGTTACCATTTGCGCTCTTGATGGCATCCGCTATTTATCTTGTTATAATTTGCCAATTAATCCGAAATAAAATAAGTCTATCGACGGAGGGTGTGTGAAAAATATAGCGGTAATTTTATCTGGTTGTGGTGTTTATGACGGCACTGAAATTCATGAGGCGGTATTAACGCTACTCGCTATTGAACAAGCAGGAGCGAAATATCGTTGTTTTGCACCCAATATTAATCAGCATCATGTGATTAACCATTTAACCGGTGAAGTAATGGCAGGTGAGCAGCGTAATGTCTTGGTAGAGTCTGCACGTATTGCCCGCGGGGATGTTGAAGATTTAAGCGAATTTTATCTTGAAGAGTTTGATGCTTTGATCGTGCCGGGTGGCTTTGGTGCGGCGAAAAATTTATCTGACTTTGCTATTAACGCTGAAGAATTTTCCGTGAATGAGCAAGTGCTGACTGTTTGCCAAACATTCGCTAAAGCCAATAAGCCAGCAGGTTATATGTGTATTGCACCCGCGATGATCCCATTAATTTATGGTGAAAACGCCCAAGCAACTATCGGTCATGATGTTGGAATTGCTCAGGCCTTAATGGATGTCGGCTTAGCGCATCGAGATTGTGCGGTTGATGATATTGTGGTCGATGCCCGTCGCAAACTGGTTTCAACACCGGCCTATATGCTGGCAACTTCGTTAATTGAGGCGGCAAGTGGTATTAACAAGTTGGTGGCAAAAGTGCTTAAGCTGGCAGATTAATAATCGTTAGCGATATATAATCAACTAAGTGCTGTGTTTGCACTAATCTTTTGCGGGCGAATTCTTTTTTTCTTCCGCAGCTTTTAGCTCTACTTGTTGCAAGCGCCACTTTTTCCGTTCTGCGTAATAATGATCCCACACGCAAGGGTTGCATGCGCCACCACCGCAACAGTCATCGTCGGCTGGAGGTAAAGGCTTTTCTAGTAATTTAGTCATTGTTTTTAATCAAAATTATCGCTAATAAGTCATTGTTAGTTGGCCATGATACCACGATATAGCGTTCATTCTGAACATAAAAAAAGCTCTGCACGCAGAGCTTTTTATCACAAGTTAAAAACCTTCGATCTTATTCAAATTCTGAAAGTTTCTTTTCTAGGTAATGAATGTTAGCACCACCATTAACAAAACCTTGGTCATTTAATATGTCTTGATGTAAGGCAATGTTAGTTTTAATACCGTCAATAACCAATTCGTTCAAGGCATTACGCATACGTGCAATAGCGACATCACGATTATCGCCCCAAGTGATCAATTTTCCGATCATAGAGTCATAATGTGGCGGCACAGAGTAATCTGCGTAAATGTGAGAGTCCCAACGTACACCTAAGCCACCTGGCGGGTGAAAACGCGTGATCTTCCCTGGCGATGGAATGAATGAACGAGGATCTTCCGCGTTAATTCGACATTCAATAGAATGGCCCGATACTTTTATGTCATCTTGGGTATACGATAGCGGTTGACCTGCAGCAACACGAAGTTGCTCTTTAATTAAGTCAACACCGGTAACCATTTCAGTAACTGGGTGCTCTACTTGAATACGGGTGTTCATTTCAATGAAATAGAACTCACCGTTTTCGTATAAGAATTCAAAAGTACCCGCGCCACGATAGTTGATTTCGATACAAGCATTACAGCAACGCTCACCAATTTTAGCGCGCATTTCTGGCGTGATGCCTGGTGCAGGGGCTTCTTCAACTACTTTTTGGTGACGACGCTGCATTGAACAGTCACGCTCACCTAAATGGATGGCAGCGCCTTGGCCGTCAGCCATGATTTGAACTTCAACATGGCGTGGGTTTTCAAGGAATTTCTCCATGTAAACCATATCATTATTGAAGGTTGAACGTGCTTCAGACTTGGTTAACTGAATGGCTTCAATAAGATCTTCTTCACTGCGCACAACACGCATGCCACGACCACCACCGCCACCAGAGGCTTTGATGATTACTGGATAACCAATACGTTTACCATGTGCTAAGTTAGCTTCATCATCATCAGTCAATGGGCCATCAGAGCCAGGTACACAAGGTACACCAGCCGCTTTCATGGCTTTGATTGCTGAAACTTTATCACCCATCAAACGGATACTTTCCGCTTTAGGGCCAATAAATGCAAAGCCTGATTTTTCTACTTGCTCAGCAAAATCTGCATTCTCAGCAAGGAAGCCATAACCAGGGTGGATCGCAACAGCATCAGTAACTTCTGCGGCAGTGATAATGGCTGGAATGTTTAAGTAACTATCCATCGCCGAAGGTTTACCAATACAAATGGTTTCGTCAGCTAATAATACGTGCTTAAGGTTTTTATCGGCTGTTGAATGCACAGCAACCGTTTTAATGCCAAGCTCTTTACAAGCGCGCAAAATTCTTAAGGCAATTTCGCCGCGATTGGCGATAACAACTTTCTCTAACATGAAAATACCCTTATTGGTTGGGCTTATTCAATGATGAATAGCGGTTGATCAAATTCAATAGCGTCTTCGTTTTGCGCTAAAATTTGTTTGATTACACCTGATTTGTCGGCTTCGATTTGGTTCATCATTTTCATGGCTTCAAGAATACAAAGCGTATCGCCAGCATTAACGTGCTGACCCACTTCAACAAATGCTGGTGCATCAGGTGAACCGGCTGCATAGAACGTACCTACCATAGGAGAACGAACAATATGACCAGTTTCCACAGGTGCTGCTTCAGTAGCAACTACTGGTGCGGCAGCTGCTGGAGCCGCAGGGGCTGGTGCTGCATGCATCATTGGCGCTGCTTGCATCACTGTGCCACCACGGCTAATACGTACCGACTCTTCGCCTTCAGAAATTTCTAATTCGTTGATACCTGACTCTTCAACCAATTCAATTAATTTTTTAATTTTACGAATATCCATTTGAATACCTTTTTTGATCATTATTAAATTTATGTGTGTGAAACCTTAAGTGGCTATTGTCACTTAAGTGCTTATTGATTTTCTTTTAACCATTGTTGGGCGGCAGCAAGGGCATATTCATAACCTTTTGCTCCTAAGCCACTAATAACACCGACAGCAATATCTGATAAATATGAATGTTGTCTAAATTTTTCTCGCGCATGAACATTTGATAAATGGACTTCAATAAAGGGCACGTTAACTGATAATAATGCATCCCTAATCGCAACACTGGTATGGGTAAATGCTGCGGGGTTTATGATAATAAAGTCTACTTTTTCATAGCAGGCATGAATTTCATCAATCAAGGTATGTTCAGCATTCGACTGTTTATGACTGACCAGCACGTTAGCCTCGCTAGCAATGTTGGCTAAATTTGTCATAATTTCAGTTAATGATTGTGAGCCATATATTGAAGGTTCACGCTTGCCCAACATATTCAAGTTGGGACCATTGAGCACTAAAATGTTAAACTTTGTAGCCATCTTCGGTAAAAACACCTTGATTATTAAATTATGCTGACATCATGTCATACTTAACTGTGTGATTGAATTAAAATTAGCTTAAATGCCAATATTAATCTTATTTGCCGATTATTATAGTGTTTTCGCAGAATATAGCAGCAAAATACTGGTCTAATCACTTGGAGGCGAAAAATGATAAAATATTTGTAGGTAAGTTAATAGATTTTGACTAAACTAAATTCTGTAGGAATTTTAATTAATTCATTGATTTAACCGATTGTCAGATATATGTCGTTGGTTGAATGTTGTCATATCGTCTTATGTTAATTACAAGGATGAAATTATTAAAACCATTTTATTTAAAATTGCAGTCCTATTCTTGTTGCTATTCCCCCCTCAAGTATATGCAATTCATGTAATTTCAAATATTACGGCTGAGACAAAATCTTTGTCGGTTGCTCAATTGCGTCGTATTTATTCTATGCGACAAGTTCATTGGAAAAACGGTAGCCCTATTGTGGTTTATGTGTTGGCGAGTAAAAATCCACTTCATCAAAAGTTCTGTAAACAGCAGTTACGTTTATTTCCCTATCAACTAGATCGTATTTGGCACAAGTTAACATTTTCGGGCTACGGCGTTGCCCCCATTGAAGTTGCAACTCAACAAGCGCTTATTGAAGCGGTTAAATCAACGAAAGGTGCAATTGGATATATGGAAAATCTATCGGAGGCAAGCGATGTTAACATCATTAAAATTGATAATTAGGCCGTCTACGTTATCAAATTATATTGTCGGTACCCTATGCTCCTTATGTATAGCTTGTAGTCTTAATGCTGCTGAGAGCAGTAATGAAGAAAATAGTGAAGCATTACAAGTTCACGGTTTTATCGCGCAAGGCGTTGTGAATGCTCATAACAGTAATTATATTAACGCTGATGAAAGCCTATCGCTAGAATTGACCGAAGTTGGCATTAATGCCTCGTACCAACTCAATGAAGATTTTCGCCTTGCGGGTCAAGCAGTTTATCTTAATGGTGGTAACCGATACCATGCAGGCCCACGCATCGATTACTTACTTTTAGAGTGGGATGCATTTCATAATGAGGCATGGCGCGCAAGTTTTTATTTAGGCCGTGTTAAAAACAATCATTGGTTATATTCAGCTACTCGCGATATTCCTTTTGCGCGCCCGACGATTATTTTGCCACAGTCAATTTACTTGGATGGCTTCCGTGATCTTGGAATGGGTGGGGATGGTGGTGCGATTAAAATTAGTTATAGTGATGATGATTTTGGTGAAATAGATTTTAATTTTAGTCGTGGTAAAAGTGCTATTTCGGATGAGCAGTCTGAAGTTGTTATTGGCAAGTTTGCTTTAGGAAATTTAGATCACGACCTTGATATGCAAGCCAGTGTATATTGGCGTCCAACATTTTCACAATGGCGTTTTGGGTTTTCAGCGCTAGATTCAAGCTTTGCCTATGATCGGGCGCAGGTCGATAACTATTTTGATAGTGAGTTTGAATTTCAATTTTATACTGTAAATGCACTTTATGAAGGGGAGTTCTGGCAGCTGAGTGCTGAGATTGCGCAGCAGCGCTATGTTACTGATGGTTTTTATTTTCCAGAATTTCATCGAGATAATATTGCCCAAGGCTATTATTTGCAAGCAAGTTATAAAGTGACAAAGAATTTATCGGTATTAACTCGCCATGAACGCTTTTATGCCAATAAAGACGATAAAAATGGTAGTGAACTTGCTGAAATCTCAGGGGGGAGTGCGCTGTCACATTTTGGTTTTCAGAATGACAATATGCTTGGTCTATCCTATGATTTTTCAAGTAATTTTCGTATTAATGCGGAGTATCACTGGATGCAAGGCACAGCGAGACTGTCCCCTATTGTACAATCTGATCCCATTGCTAATGCCAATAAAAATTGGCAGGTTTGGGCTGTTCAGTTTATGTACTGGTTTTAATTATGAAAGCAAAATTTGTCAGCGTTTCGGCTAAATTTTTTGTGTTAGTAGTCAGTGCTTTATTGTTATTGAGCCTGTCGATTTCGATGTTGTCTGTTTCTCGATTAGAGCAAGAATTTAACCAATATCAACATAACAAATTGCGCCAAGGTAACGCACAATTTGTTATGCAAAGTCGAATCGTTAGGGAACAAGCGCGTATTTGGATAGAGTCATTTACCGATCTTATTCAACTGAAAGAGCAACTGACTTTTGAGCAGGCTGCTAGTGCTTTAGAGCAACAATTTGATGCCCTACAGATCAACCATAATGTTGAAGCCTTGTGGCTAGTATCTAGTGATCTTAAACCTCTGTATCAATCAATGCCGCTGTCTAAGCAAGTGCTGGCAAGCATGAACCGAGTGAGTGAAAGTTATGCCCCTGATGATTACTTAAATTGCCAGCAACAATGCCAACAGTTAGTCTCGATCCCAATATTAAATGCGCACGGAGAAATGGCCATTGTTACTATGGCACTTTCTTTGGTTGATGTTATCTATGCGATTAATCAGGCATTAGAAAACCAAGTGGCTATTGTTGCCTTTGATAAGTCACAAAAACCAACATTAGCGCAAGCAGAAATTATTACCTCGTCTGACACACAACTTATGCAGGCATTGTTTAGCCAAAATGACGCTTCAGATTTATTATCTAATGTGAAGAAAAACGGCTTGCAAATTGAGTATTTAAAAAGTAGTTATTTGATTAATATCTTGCCGTTAGCGTCATCAACCTCACAAGACTTTTATATGGCGCAGGTTGATAATGTCAGCTCTTTTACCGGAAAATATCAAATTTATCGCATGCAGTTCATTTTGTCAGCGTTAGCCATTTTTGTCAGTTTAGCGCTGCTAGTACACTTTGTTGCGGGCCCTTTTACCAAAAGACTATTGATACTTTCAAGTTTGTTACCTTTGCTTGCGCGTAAACAGTTTGATCAATTCCGTGCAGTTAAAATAACGCAATCAAAATTCTTTCCAGATGAAGTAGACGTCTTGATTAATGCAACTCGAGAATTAAGTTTTGAGTTGGAGCAATTGAACCTTGAAGTGACTCAAAAGACCAAAGAATTAGAAAATATTGCCATGTATGACCTGTTAACAGGCTTGGCCAATCGCAACATGTTGAACTATCAGTTACGTAAGCAGTTAAAAAATTCAACGCGTGCGAGTAGTAATGTTGGCATTTTATTTCTTGATTTGGATGACTTTAAAAAAGTTAATGATAGTCATGGTCATGGCGAAGGCGATAAGTTATTAGTTGAGGCGTCTAATCGAATTAAAGTGAGTGTAGGTAATACTGGGATGGTATGCCGCTTTGGTGGTGACGAATTTGTTATTTTATTAAATGAAAATACTTCGATAGCTGTAGCTGAAGCGTTAGCAGGAGCAATTTTAAAAAGTTTTCAACAGCCCATTAAAGTTAATTCAGCTTTGTTTTATGTGACTTGTAGTATTGGTATCGCGATGACTGATGATCATATTATGTTGTCGAGTGAATTAGTTAGCCATGCTGATATTGCCATGTATGAGGCAAAAGATAATGGTGGTGACCAGTATTTTATCTATCATGGTGATATGTACCAACGTGTAGCCCATCGAGTGATGATGGAGGGAGAAGTAAAGCAAGCACTGGCCAAGGGGCAGTTTAGCTTAAGCTTACAGCCGCAATTGGCAGCTAAAACCAATAAAGTGCATGGTTTTGAAGCCTTACTGCGTTGGCAGCACCCAGAGCGAGGTATGGTGTCACCGGATGATTTTATTCCCATTTTAGAAAATTCTGAGCATATGATCACGTTGGGTTATTGGATTATACGTCGCTGTTTTCAATTATATACAGAAATACGAAACACCGGTCTGAGTGACATAGTCATCGCGATTAATTTATCGGCAGCGCAATTTGCTGATGTAAACCTCCTTGATTATCTAAAAGATTTACTTAAAGAATTTGACTTAAAAGCTGAAAACTTTGAGTTGGAATTGACTGAGCAAACCTTGGTTAAGGACATAGATAAAGCGATAGTGACTATGGATAAGTTGCGTCAATTAGGTTTTACTTTTGCCATTGATGATTTTGGTACCGGATACTCTTCACTTGCCTATTTAAAACGTATGCCAGTTGATGTGATTAAAATTGATAAAAGTTTTGTCTTTGGCATGTTAGAAAATCATGCAGACTTTCAAATTATTATGTCAACGATAGCCATGGTGAAGAACTTAGGACTGACGGTGATTGCTGAGGGCGTTGAAACTCAAGCCCAGCTGCGCAGCTTAACCGAAAATGACTGTGACTTAATTCAAGGCTATTACTTCTCAAGGCCTATTCCTGAAGTGGAATTGTTTGATTTTATTAATCGTGAAATTGTCGATGGCAACTGGCGGGTGGCGGTAAATTCAGACACGATTGTCAATTAATTTAGCGAATAGCATCAAGCCATAAAAAAGCGCATATGGCTTTTTTATGGCTTGATATTAGCAGTACTATTGCTCAAAGGTTTCGTTGACATGCGCGGAAAATTCATCCGCAGCCATAAATCCCGTGACTCGACGTAATGGTAATTCTTGACCTTGTAAATCAAAGAATAAAATCGAGGGTAAACCAAAAATTTCAAAGTGTGACATAAGTTCAACACTGTCTTGTGAGCCGGTATCGGTCAAATCTATTTGTAGTAATACTGAGCCTGCAAGTGCATCTTGAACGTTGGCTTCAAAGAATGTGTATTCTTCAAATTCTTTACAAGCGACGCACCAATCAGCATATAGGTCAACCATCACAGTTTTGCCTTGTGCATTGGCTTGAGCAATAGCTTGATTCATTTCTGTTAAGTTTTTTACCTGCTCAAAAGCATGCTTTTCGGTTTGTTGTACCGCCGAGCTGTTCGTCACAGGATAAAGCAACTGATAAGCTTTATTAGCGCCAATGAAGAAAATTAAAAATATGAATATGCTGCGCACGCCAAAACCAAAAGTTTTTGCCGAATCATGGTTGACGGTATAAAAGTAACCAGCAGTCGCTAAAATAAGGGCTACCCAAAGAATGTCAATAATGATGACCGGTAAGAAGCGCTCTAATAAGAAAATAGGAACGGCAAGTAGTAATAAACCGAATACATTTTTAATGACGTTCATCCAGTTACCCGCTTTAGGCAGAAGTTTACCACCTGAACTACCGAGTAGCAGTAAGGGTAAACCCATACCTAAACTTAAAGCATATAACGCTGTCGCACCGAGTACAATATCGCCCGACTGGGAAATATATAACAGGGCACCCGTTAATGGCGCAGTAGTGCATGGAGAAGCGACTAAACCTGAAATAGCGCCCATCACCAACACACCCAGATAAGAGCCGCCTTTTTGATTGCTACTGAGCTGATTCAATTTATTCTGCCAACTGCTAGGTAAGGCTAAATTAAAGAGGCCAAACATAGAAAGTGCCAAGAAAATAAATAATACACTTAAAACGATAAGTACGATGGGGTGTTGAAACATCGCTTGAAATTGCGCACCGGCAATGGCAACAACAATACCCAATAAGGTGTAAGTAACCGCCATGCCTTGTACATAAGCAAAAGATAGGGCGAAGGCACGTTTCGTGGAAAGTTTGTCACCTTGACCAACAATTATGCCGGTTAGAATGGGGTACATTGGAAAGACACATGGCGTAAACGATAACAGTAAACCACCAATAAAGAAGGCAGCGAGCGTTAGCCAGACATTGTCACTTTTTAACATGTCTACTAATTGATGTTGTTCGCTACTGTTGGTTTTATTCTTTAATGTGCTGTTTGTATTGTCAGTGGTAAGTGATGAATTGTTTGGCGCTAAAGCTGATAAAACATTTGCAGCATCGCTAGTCGTTAAAGCGACTTTATTTAAATCAATGGTTTTCTTGGTGGGTGGATAACATAGGCCTTTCTTAGCACAACCTTGATAGCGAATGGTGATACTCGCATCACTACTTGCTTGAGTGATATCGATAGTAAAGGCTAATTGGTCAGTAAATATTTGTTGAACACCAAAAAATTCATCTTCATAGTGCTCACCTACGGGTAAGTTGACCGGTACTATCGTGGCGTTTGCACTCGTAAACTTAAATTGATGACGGTAGAGATAATAACCCTCTGCAATGTTGAAGCTAACTTGGAGTTTATTGCCTTGCTGATGAAAATCAAAAATGAAGGCATCATCAACTTTTAAAAACTCATTATCATTACTAAATAGCGATGCCGGAGTATTAAAAATAGACTCTTGTGCCTGTGTGAAAGGCGATATAGACAAAAATAAGCTGGTAAAGATTAACCAAACAACAACAATAGTTTTTTTCATAACCGTTATTTTAAAGACTCATTGATCCAGTTTAAATATTGATGATCGCCTTGCTGGATGTTCAAAGCGATAACTTCAGGAGTGTCATACGGGTGTAATTGCTTAACTCTATCATTAAGCTGCGCAAAATTGGCTGCGTTGGTTTTTATCAATAGTTGCACTTCTGTTTCACTCACCACGTTTTCTTGCCAGCGGTATACCGAAATAATACTCGGTAAAATATTGACACAAGCCGCTAATTTTTCAGTGACCAAGTGCTCAGCAATCTCTTGTGCTATTTTGGTAGTCGGACAGGTACATAAAATAACTTGATACATTATCGAAATAGCCTTAATAAAATCAGTTGATGCCTAAGCTAGTTTACGCTAATAATTTCCTTGAGAAAACATTAAGCTACTATGCGCAACAGCACAGTTATTGAAGCTAAATAATGTATTTTATGCCCCTAAAAAGCTAGCTCGGTTGAAAAAGACCCGTTAACCCCCATATTAGTTTCATTAAAGATTTTTAGGAGCGGTCATGTTTCGCCTGTTGTTTGTGCTTTTTATTATTATTCCGATTATTGAAATCGCTGTTTTGATGCAGGTAGGGGCGATTTTGGGGATTTGGCCAACCATTGCAATCGTTATATTCACCGCATGGTTAGGCGCGAAATATGTTCGTCAACAAGGGTTGGCAACCTTAAACTCGGTGCAAACAAAAATGGCGCAAGGGCAAATGCCGTCTGATGAAATTGTTACGGGGTTAATGTTATTAGTTGCTGGTGTGCTGTTAGTTACCCCTGGTTTTGTTACTGATTTTTTTGGCTTAAGTTTATTGCTGCCCACTGTTCGACATGCCATTGTGGGTAGTGTTAAAGCTCATATGACCAACAACAGTGCCCGTCAGCAAAGCTTTCAATTTCACAGCCATGAGCATCATGCAAATGACTTTACTGACCAGCAAGAACATCCATTTCAAGAACATATACAGTCACCACATAAAGGTAAAACCTTAGATGGTGAATTTGAACGCAAAGACTAACCACTGTTGTGTGTTAACTTTTCTTAATGGTAGAGGCTATTATTAAAAATATAGGCGAATTAATTGCTGTAAATATAAGCAAAAAAGTGCAGCAAGCCCGAAAAAAAATCATCTAATGGGCTTGTGAAGTTTTATTTAATCCCCATCTCTGAATCAACAAAATTAAAATCCTTAATTTTTTATTAAATTGAACATCTCAGGAGAAAAAAATGAGTATTCGTCCATTACACGATCGTGTGATCATTAAGCGTAAAGAAGTAGAGTCAAAGTCTGCTGGCGGTATTGTATTAACAGGTAGTGCTGCTGAAAAATCGACACGCGGTGAAGTTGTTGCTGTAGGTAAAGGCAGAATGCTAGAAAACGGTGAAGTACGTCCGTTAGATGTAAAAATTGGCGACCAAGTGATCTTTAGTGAAGGTTATGGCGTGAAAACTGAAAAAATTGACGGTGAAGAAGTTCTAATTTTGTCAGAGTCTGACATTCTAGCTATCGTTGAATAATTAATAATTTTTCCTCTCATTTTATTGTACTGATTAAGCTTGGTACAAATACAGTTTATAAGGAGTCATGAAAATGGCAGCAAAAGACGTTTTATTTGGTAATGATGCACGCGTAAAAATGCTTAAAGGCGTTAACGTACTTGCAGATGCGGTAAAAGTTACTTTAGGTCCTAAAGGCCGTAACGTAGTGTTAGACAAATCATTTGGCGGCCCAACGATCACTAAAGATGGTGTATCAGTTGCAAAAGAAATCGAATTAGAAGACAAATTCGAAAACATGGGCGCACAAATGGTGAAAGAAGTTGCGTCTAAAGCCAATGATGAAGCGGGTGACGGTACAACTACCGCGACTGTTTTAGCACAAGCGATTGTAAACGAAGGTTTAAAATCAATTGCCGCTGGCATGAACCCTATGGATCTTAAACGTGGTATCGACAAAGCCGTTATTGCTGCTGTTGAAGCACTAAAAGGTTTATCACAAGAATGTAGCGACAACAAAGCCATTGAGCAAGTAGGTACTATTTCTGCAAACTCAGATGAAACTGTTGGTAAAATCATTGCAACAGCCATGGACAAAGTTGGTACTGAAGGTGTTATTACGGTTGAAGAAGGTCAAGCATTAACTGACGAGCTTGACGTAGTTGAAGGTATGCAGTTTGACCGCGGTTACCTATCACCATACTTCATCAACAACCAAGAAAGTGGCAGTGTTGAACTAGAAAATCCATTCATCTTATTAGTTGATAAAAAAATCTCTAATATCCGTGAATTATTAACCACACTAGAAGGTGTTGCTAAAGCAGGTAAACCATTACTTATTATTGCTGAAGACGTTGAAGGCGAAGCACTTGCTACTCTTGTTGTTAACAACATGCGTGGTATCGTGAAAGTGGCTGCTGTTAAAGCACCAGGCTTCGGTGACCGTCGCAAAGCTATGTTACAAGACATCGCAACGTTAACTAAAGCAACGGTAATTTCTGAAGAAATCGGCATGGAGCTTGAAAAAGCAACATTAGAAGACTTAGGTCAAGCAAAACGTGTTGTTATCTCTAAAGATAATACCACTATCATCGATGGTATTGGTGAAGAAGCTGAAATCCAAGCACGTGTTGCACAAATTCGCGGTCAAATTGAAGAGTCTTCTTCTGATTACGATAAAGAAAAACTACAAGAACGCTTAGCTAAACTAGCTGGCGGTGTTGCCGTTATCAAAATTGGCGCAGCAACAGAAATGGAAATGAAAGAGAAAAAAGCGCGCGTTGAAGATGCCTTACATGCAACTCGTGCTGCGGTTGAAGAAGGTGTTGTTGCCGGTGGTGGTGTTGCATTAGTTCGTGTAGCAGACGCTATTAAAGATTTAGAAGGCATCAATGAAGACCAAACGCACGGCATTAACGTTGCAATTCGCGCTATGTCTGCGCCTTTACGTCAAATCGCAACAAACTCAGGTGACGAAGCCTCTGTAGTGTTAAACGAAGTACGTAACGGCGGTACAGGTAATTACGGTTACAACGCAGGTAACAGCACTTACGGCGACATGTTAGAAATGGGTATTCTTGACCCAACTAAAGTAACGCGTAGTGCATTACAGTTTGCTGCCTCAGTTGCTGGCTTAATGCTAACCACAGAAGCCATGATCACCGACGCACCAGTTAAAGACTCTGGCGCAAGTGCTATGCCTGATATGGGCGGCATGGGTGGTATGGGCGGAATGGGCGGCATGATGTAATTTTTGCTGGATTAAATCGTTCACTTCATCGTTGCTTTATTACTCGTTTAAGAAACACTAAACGTCGTAATGAAAGCGCCTTGAATTAAACAATTTACTCGGCGCATAATTAGCATTAGCTACTTAACGCTTTAAAATTTAAAAAACCTGCTGCGGCAGGTTTTTTGTATTTTAAACTCATGTGTATGAGTAAACTGAGTTTTTGTATTTTAAGGAGAGATGAGTAATTTGGCGATAAGAATAAATTTAACTAATTAGAGTAGTTGTAGTAAGTTACAAAGGCTTCCCCGTTTTATATACACTTTTTTCATTTAATCGGGTCTACTATACTGACAGTAATAAAGAGGAAGAAATGATGATTAAATTTATTGGTTGTTTATTAAGTCTTATTGCTTTGCTAGTACAAGGTGCTTTAGTACAGGCAGCAGAAGTTGAGGTTAAGTGGTCAAACACTGAAAAATATCGGGATATCGATGCCGGTGAAGAGCATCGCAAGCACTTTAAAGCAAGGCTTTTTAAGTCTTTTGAGGAACACTTTGCCAGCATGGCTGCATCGCTACCTGAAAATCAAAAACTTGTGCTTGATATTACCGATGTAGATTTAGCGGGCGATGTTAATCACGGCGGTATGAAGCGCATTCGCATTGTAAAAGATATATTTTTTCCACGAATGGATTTCAGTTATCAGTTGCTAAACGCTGATAATAGCGTAGTGAAAAGTGCAGAGGTTTCCCTCAAAGATATGGGGTTCTTAATGCATAACGGCCTAAAATATCGAAGCAAGTCATTCGGTTATGAGAAAGAGATGTTTGATAATTGGTTTAAGAAAACATTTGCGAATGAGATAGTGAAGTAGTTGAGCTTATATCACGAAAAATTTTCAGTGCTCAGTTATACGGGTGCAGTTGTTATTTATGAAATATGAAAAAAACGCAGCGAAAGCTGCGTTTTTTTGTTTTAGCTAAGGAGTAGTAGCTGAGTCGTCATTTTTTAGCTTAATTTAGCTTTGTTCAAACTTAGCTAACACCGTGAATAATTGCTCGATTTTTTTCACGATATCGATCAGTGTTTGTTGATCTGAAGTTTTTTGCCAAAAAATTAAATCATTGGCCACCTCTTCAACATAAGGTTGAAA
>JBFJQB010000054.1:0-16661 GCA_041616855.1 Cognaticolwellia sp.
GCACTATGAATCGTAAAAAGAAAATCAATCAAACCTTGAAAGCCAAGGTTAAGAAAATGAATGCCAAGCAACAAAAATCTAATAAGCCTAAATATATCTCTAAGGCTGAACGTGCTGCTATTGCCGCAAAAGCAGCTGAAGCGGCGGCTGAAGGCGGTGCTTCAGAAAATACCTCTGAGGCAAAAGTAGAAAATTAACGGTTTATAAAAGCTACTTCTATGAGCAAAAATGACGGTGAATAAAGCTAAGTGATTTAGATGAAAGATAATATTAAGCCAGCCACAAAAATTGTTATTTTTGGTAATTCCGCATCAGGAAAGTCTACTTTAGCGAAAAAACTCGCTAAGCAATATCAACTTGCGCATTTAGATTTAGACACTTTAGCTTGGCTTCCTGCAACTTCACCGCCACAGCGTCAAGGTATTGCGATAAGTGTTGCTGAAATAGAGCGCTTTATCGCTCAACACCCAGCCTGGGTGATCGAAGGCTGTTACAGTGACCTACTCAGTCATACTCTTGGTCTGTGTAGTGAAGTGATTTTTCTAAACTTATCGATTGAAGACTGCATTGCAAACGCGAAAAAGCGCCCGTGGGAACCTCATAAGTATAAAAGCAAAGCGGAACAAGATGCGAACTTAACCATGTTAATTGACTGGATAGCGCAATACGAAATCCGTGACGATACGTTTTCAAAAACCGCTCATCAAAAGCTATACGATGAATTCACGGGTAATAAAACAGAGATTGTTGAGAAAAGGTAATAACGTGAGGCGGCTTTATCACAGTTTTTCTTCTTTCGTAGTGCGACTTCAGTCGTCAAATCTTTGATATTAAAAATTACCACTTTTTACGTGGTTTAAATGCTTTGTGTTGCTCGGTGTCATGGGTTTGGTTATAAATTTTACGGTGGACATTTTTGCCCATTAAAATTCTTATTTGATAATACGACTCGCGTAACAAGGCCCAGCCTTTGCTGCCACTCCAACTGTTGTTATAGAGTTTTTTTGTTGCCGCCAGTGCGTCGGGTGATTGTTTGATTAACGATTGTGCTAATGCTTGGGCGTCAGCTAAAGGTGTTGCTGTCACTTGTGTGACTAAATTTAACGCTAATGCTTGTTGGCCGCTAAATTCCTCGGCGGTCATTGCTAATTTCTTTGCTTGGTCTACTGGCATAAGCTCGCGTAATGCGATTGTGCCGCCCATATCAGGTATTAAGCCCCATTTTCCTTCCATAATGGCAAGAGAACTGTCTGGCGTGGTAAACCTAAAGTCGGCACCTAACGCAATTTGTAGGCCGCCACCCCAGCAACGTCCATGAATCGCGCAAATAACAGGCACAGGAATATCTTGCCAACCTGTTGAAACCACTTGCGCTAAATTGGCTCGCCAAGGCAGGGCTTTAAACAGCAGTTTTATCACGCTCATCGGTGATTTCATGATTGATTTAACATCTAAGCCCGAGCAAAAGTCATCACCATTACCTGAGATTATAATCGCCCGGACATCTCGATTTTTGCGCAAAATTTTAATCGTCTTACGAATAGCGATAAACATCGCCATATCTAACGCGTTCAGCTTGTCTGCACGGTTTAACTTAACGTTGGCGATGTTGTTGGTGATTTCTATCGTTACTCTTGGCTCAGTCATGGAATTTCCTGGCTACATAAGCAAATTGCTTACAATAAAATAATGCAATAATTTGATGGTATGACCAGCACCATAGCGAAAGCGTTAATTAATGTCTAGATGAGTCAGGCTTCGTTAAGTTGAAAGCTTGTAAATAACAAGAATTTATCGCACATTGTCAGTATAGTTTTTATCAAGCAATTATCTGTGGTGCAATTACATGACAAACAAACAACTTTTAACCGCTATTCTAACCCTCGCGAGTGTGCAGTTCTTTACTGCTGATGTTGCACAAGCCAAAGCGGAGCCGACTTTCGCTATCGCAATTCATGGCGGCGCAGGCACAATAGACAAAAGTAAGATGACCGCTGAAAAACGACTCGCTTATAAGTCAGCGCTTAAGCAAGCACGTGATACGGGTTATGCTATGTTGGCTGATGGCAAGTCTAGCCAAGCAGCGGTTATAGCGGCAATTCAAATATTAGAAAACTCACCATTGTTTAATGCTGGCAAGGGCGCGGTTTACACTTTTGATGGTGAGCATGAACTTGATGCTTCAATTATGAACGGCAAAACCTTAAAAGCTGGCGCAGTATCGGGTGTTAAAACCGTAAAAAGTCCGATTGCATTGGCTGAAACCGTAATGGAAAAATCCGTGCACGTCATGCTTAGCGGCGAAGGTGCGGAAACTTTTGCTAAACAACAAGGTTTAGCAAGTGTTGAAAATAGTTATTTTGACACCGATGCCAGATACCAATCTTTATTAAAAGCGAAAAAGAAATTAGCCGCAAAAGAAAAAGAATTAAAAGACTTTCAAGCCGCTCATCAAGCCCTGAGCAATGAATATAAATATGGCACAGTTGGCGCTGTCGCGCTTGATAAGTCAGGCACCATAACGGCAGGTACAAGTACGGGGGGCATGACCGCTAAACGCTTTGGCCGTATTGGAGATGCGCCGATTATTGGTGCAGGTACTTATGCTAATAATGACAGTTGCGCCGTTTCGGCAACAGGACATGGAGAATACTTTATTCGCTACCATGTCGCGGCAGATATTTGCGCACGTATGCAGTATCAAGGTATTAGCCTAGAAAAAGCTGCAGATGTGGTGATTAATGATGTTTTAGTTGCTGCAGGTGGCTCTGGCGGCATTATTGCTATTGATACGGCGGGCAATATTACTATGCCATTTAATAGCACGGGCATGTATCGCGCGAGTAAATCGTCTAACGGTGAAGAATTTGTCGGGATATTTAAAGATGATTAAAAAAACTATTAATACAAAAAGATTAGGTAATTTATCGAGCACTGCTCATATAAAAAAGAGCTTAGGGCTAACCTTGCTGCTAGCACTTAGCGCATGCTCAGACGATGTCGGTAAAGTCAGTTTGGGCTTATTTACCACGAAAGATGTAGTGATTAAAGCCAAGCAAGATCCGATTATTAGCGGCGTGACATGTCATATTAGTCATATTGAAGCGGATTTAGATTTTTCTGATCCCTCAGATATGAGCATTGCCTGCAGGCAAACCGGCGAAATAACTGCAGAGGCGCTAGCGAAAATTGATCGTTCTAAAAATGGTGAAGTGATTTTTAAAGAATCTAAAAGCATTTTACTGAAAAATTTAAAAGTCAGACGCATCTATGATGCGGAAAATAAAACGCTGATTTACTTATCATATTCAACTAAAGAGTCGTCGGGTAGTCATCATCACTCACTCTCAACGGTGCCGTTATACAATACCCAAGCTTGGCAATGGGCATTGGCGCAAAACATCAAAAATTAACCACGCAATTGCACTAAGAAGTAGAAAATTATGTTGGCAAAACTATTTAGCCCGAAAGAAATTATTGATCAAAACACGCAAAATTGGATATTTGATACCTTTGCTTGGGCAATTGAAAATTTTGATATCAATGTCCTTAAAAATGATAGCCGTTTGGTGCTGCCCACCAATGAATTCTATCCCGGCACCGTCAGCAGTATTGATGAAATGGCGCAAGCGATGTTTGTTAATACGAAAATATATGCTGGCATGCAAAATTGGCCGATACAACTTACGTCAAATCCACCGATAGCACAGACTGCCATTGAAGATTTAAGGGTAGGGGCGATCATGCGAGGGGAGCAAGCAGATGTTGCGCTAAACTTTGCCAGTGAGCCCTTGATGTTAGGTTATAACGCGAATCAAGTGAATCAACCGCAAGACTTAATTGCGGGCATTAGCCAAGCACTTGCCAGTATTTTGGTGATTTCAAATAAGGCTCTACCGCCAGGAGGAAAAGAATATTTACCGCAAGCGATAGACCTAGTCGCATGTTTTATGGGCTTTGGGGTTATTTTTGCTAATACAGCTTATCAATTTCGAGGCGGTTGTGGATCTTGCAATAATGCCAGTTTAAATCGTCAAGCAGCGCTAACTGAGCCTGAAACCATCTATGCATTAGCACTGTTTTGTGTATTGAAGAAACAGCCAATGAAAGATGTTAAAGGTCATTTAAAAGCACATTTGAAAAAAGACTTTACTAACGCATATAAAAGCATTGAGCAATCACTTTCAACCACTACTCAGCCGGCATTATTAGCGTTGGTCGGTTAAAGATAAAAATATTTAAAAAAAATCGGTAAATGGATGATTTATTTGCAAATGCGTCTACAGTTAATGATATGTAGACAAATAACTTAAGCTTATTTGTGCTCAGTATTAGGCTGTTATTATAATTTTAGGGATCCGCTATGGAATCATTACAAGTAAAAGACTATATGGACCATTATCCAGTAACTTTCACGCCAGAGATGGTGATTGAAGAAGCCGCACTCCGGTTTTTAAAAACCAAGCAAATAGGTGGGCCAGTTATCGACAAAAGTAATCGTTTAATTGGCTTTTTATCTGAAAGCGATGTCTTAGCTAAAATGATCGAAACTATTTATTACAATGAACATTTTGCTGATGTAAATGATTTGATGCGCAAAGATGTACTAACGGTTAAACCTTATGACAGTGTTATCGAACTCGGTCAGCAAATGTTAAAAAATAAACCTAAGGTGTATCCGGTTGTGGATGATGATGAGAACTTATTAGGCACGATATCGCGTAACGATGTCCTCCGTGCCATCGACTTACATTTACGGTCAGGTTACAAAGGCAAGAAATGATCTGAAGTATCAGGTAAGGCGTTAGCATTTGTTAACGCCTTATTTGTTGGTGTTTTAGTGGCTATAAATATTCAATTGCAATTATTTACCTGTTAAACTGGCTTTTTTACTATCCGTTTTGAGTCTGTTTTGTCCACTGTTATTCCCGAAAATTCTTCTACGTCTGAAAACAACAATAAACCTTCGCCAGAGAAAGTAACGCTCAAATTACTCTTTACGCTGTTAGAGCGGGTTAAGTTATCGGATAAAGCGCGCATTAGAAAACGCTTGTTAGGCGTAAAAAAAATCACCAATACAGCCAAGCAAGATAAAGCCTTACAACAAATCGCGGTGGCCATAGAACAATCAATTACCAACAAACAATTGCGCTTAGCTAGCTTACCTAAAGTAAGTTATCCAGACGGTTTGCCAGTTTCAGAAAATGTTGATGTAATTGCCAAAGCGATAACAGAAAACCAAGTGGTAATTATTGCAGGGGAAACGGGCTCAGGTAAAACCACGCAAATTCCAAAGATATGTTTACAATTAGGCCGTGGTATAGATGGCATTATTGGTCATACTCAGCCGCGCCGTATTGCTGCAAGAACGGTAGCAAACCGTATTGCAGATGAACTTGAAAGCAAGTTAGGCGATGCTGTGGGTTATAAAGTGCGCTTTAATGACCAAGTTGGCGAGCAAAGTTATATTAAGTTAATGACTGACGGTATTTTATTGGCCGAGATGCAAAAAGATCGATTGTTACGCCAATACGATACCCTGATCATTGATGAAGCGCATGAACGTAGTTTAAATATCGATTTTATCCTTGGCTATTTACGTCAAATTCTCCCCAAACGTCCTGATTTAAAAGTCATTATTACTTCAGCCACCATTGACCCAGAAAAATTTGCACAACACTTTGCCAGTGATGATGGAAAACCTGCGCCGATTATTGAAGTGTCGGGCCGTACTTATCCCGTAGAGGTGCGTTATCGTCCGCTGAACGAGTTAACTGAAGGGGGGGACGGTGATGGCGACATTATTTCGGGCATTCTTAATGCCGTTGATGAGCTAGGCGCTGAGAGTCGAGGCGTCGATAGTGGCGGTGATATCTTAGTGTTTCTAAATGGTGAGCGAGAGATTCGCGACACTGCGCGGGCGTTAGAGAAAGCAAACTTAAAACATACCAATGTTTTACCTTTGTATTCGCGCTTAACCGTTGCTGAGCAAAACTTAATTTTTAAGCCCCACAGTGGCCGAAATATTGTTTTAGCGACCAACGTTGCAGAAACCAGTTTAACGGTGCCGGGCATTAAATATGTGATTGACCCCGGCACGGCAAGAATTTCACGCTATAGCTATCGCACGAAAGTACAGCGTTTACCAATTGAGCCTATTTCTCAAGCCAGTGCTAATCAGCGTGCGGGGCGTTGTGGTCGTGTTTCCTCTGGTGTTTGTATTCGCCTGTATTCAGAAGAAGACTTTTTAAATCGCCCAGAATTTACCGACCCTGAAATATTGCGCACCAATTTAGCCACGGTAATATTACAAATGCTGTCGCTAGACTTAGGTGAAATTGCTGACTTTCCATTTGTTCAGCCGCCCGATAACCGCAATATTAGTGATGGCGTGCGTTTATTAGAAGAGCTTGCCGCGATAGATGCTAGTGCTAATCGGGTGAAGTTAACGCCAATAGGTCGCTCATTATCGAAATTCCCGATTGATCCGCGTTTGGCGAAAATGATCTTAACCGCAGCCGAGTTAGGCTGTATCGAACAAATATTTATTATTGTCAGTGCATTAAGCATTCAAGACCCGCGCGAACGACCGCATGAAAAGCAACAAGCGGCGGATGAAAAACATGGCCGTTTTAAAAATAAACAGTCTGATTTTGTCAGCTTATTAAAGCTATGGACTTACGTTGAAGAACAGCAAAAGCAGTTAACCAATAATCAATTTCGTCGCTTGTGCCAAAAAGAGTTTTTATCTTATGTGCGTATTCGTGAGTGGCAAGATATTTATAGCCAGTTGACTCATGCATTGCGAGAGTTAAAAATTCCGATGAGTCGACTTGATGTCGACCTATCTGATGAAGAAGACAAAAATGCCACAAACACCAAACTAGATGTGGTTCATCAAGCGATATTGTCAGGGTTATTAAGCCATATTGGCCAGCAAGATGAGAATCGAGAATATAAAGGCGCGCGAGGTAGCAAGTTCTTTATTTTTCCAGGCTCTGCATTAGCAAAAAAATCACCAAAATGGTTAATGGCGGCAGAGCTAGTTGAAACCAGTCGGCTATTTGCTCGCATGGCAGCAAAAATTGACCCATTGTGGCTTGAACCTCTTGCTGAGCATTTAGTTAAGCGCAGCTACAGTGAGCCACACTGGGAGAAGAAGCAAGGCGCCGTGATGGCGTTTGAACAAGTCTCACTTTATGGCTTGATGATTGTTAATAAGCGCAAAGTTAATTTTAATAAAATTGAACCGGTAACTTGTCGTGAAATTTTTATTCGTGAAGCTTTAGTGAATGGTGACAGCACGATTAAAGAGGCGTTTTTAAAAGAAAACCGACAGCTGGTTGATGAAATTGAAGTCCTAGAGCAAAAAGCTCGGCGCAAAGACTTTTTGATTGAAGAACAACAATTGTTTGATTTCTACACTGAAAAGTTACCTGAAAGTGTTATTTGTCAGCGTAGCTTTCTCGCGTGGTGGAAAAAGCAAAAACAATCTGACGCCAAGCTACTAAATTTCACCAAAGCCTTTTTGTTAAAAGAAAGTGCAGTAAAATTGTCCACCAATGAATATCCAGAAACGTGGCAGCAGGGCAGTTTAACTTTACCGCTCAGTTACCATTTTAGCCCAGGTGATGCTGATGACGGCATTAGCGTTATGATACCGGTTGGCATTTTAAATCAAATAGACAATGTTGGTTTTGACTGGCTCATTCCCGCTTTAAGGCTTGAGCTTATTACCGCGTTAATTCGCGGTTTACCAAAGTCCTTGAGACGAAACTTTGTCCCCGCGCCAAATTACGCCGAAGCCTGTTTAGCGGCAATTCCTGAGGCTGATAGCACATTAACCGCAGCGCTTGAAAAGCAGCTGTTAAGAATGACCGGTGTACGTTTACCAGAAGATGCTTGGCAAGGCGTTGAGCTAGTGCCGCATTTAATGATGAATTTTAAAATTGTGAATGAGCATGGCAAGTTGCTCAAACAAGGCCGTAACCTTGATGAATTAAAAGACAGTTTACAAGGAAAGGTACAAGCGTCGATCAAAAAAGTGGCTGACAAAGGTATTGAGCGCAGTGATATATCGCAATGGGACTTTAACAACCTGCCAAAAAGTTATGAAAAGAAAGTTGCTAATATTACCATTAAAGCGTTTCCGGCTTTGGTAGATAAAAATAAGTCGGTGGCTATCGAGTTATTTGAACATGAAAGCTTAGCAGAGCAAGCGATGTTAGATGGCGTAAGTCGCTTGATTTTACTGAATATTCCTTCGCCGATAAAATATCTTCAGGAAAAACTACCGAATAAATCAAAGTTAGGCCTGTATTTTAATCCGTTTGGCTCGATCAATGATTTATTAGATGATTGCATCGTGGCCGGTTGTCAGTTCTTAGTCAACGACTATGGCGACTTACCACGTTCGCAAGCTGAGTTTGATGCTTGTAAAGAGCATGTCCGCGCTGAAATCGCCGATTGTGTGTTAAACGCAGCGATAAAGGTCGAGCGGGTGTTAAGTTTGGCGCATGATGTCCGCAAAAAAATGAAAGGTAAAATGTCGTTAACTGTTGTGCAATCACATGGTGATATTAAAAGCCAATTAGAAGCCATGGTGTTTAAGGGCTTCGTGACAAAAGCAGGGTATCAGCGTTTAGATGATATTGCTCGATACTTAACGGCAATGCAGCGCCGCGTAGAAAAACTCAATATCGACCCTAATCAAGATCGCTTGAAAATGTTAGAGGTTGAAAAAGTGCAAAAAGCCCTCGAAAGTGTGGTAGCGAAGCAGCCTAAAGGGCAACCATTAAGCCCAGAGTTGGCGCAAGGTTACTGGATGATAGAAGAGTTGCGGGTATCGCTATTCGCGCAAAATTTAAAAACACCGTTTCCAATTTCAACAAAGCGGATATTGAACTACATCAAAGAATACACGTAATGATTTGACAGTGGTGGTTACGGTGAGTATAAATAAAGCTATATAACTATAAAAACACCTTGGAGTAGTAATGGTTAATTACGATGATAAACGCAATTTTTATCGGATGATGGTAAACAGTGAAGTAACCTTGACCATTATTGATGATGAAGCTAACAGTAAAATTTTAGCAACTTGTCGTGATTTAAGCGCCACGGGCATAGCGATTGAAATGGAGCACCCTTTAGAAATGAACACTGAGGTACGCATTAGTGTTCAATCGGCGAATAGTTCGGTGCAGCCATTAGACGCTAAAGGCAAAGTGGTGCGAGTAAAGGAAGAAAGCGCTAACTGTTACTTAATAGGTATTAATATTTCTGAAATAGATTAACCCTGTCAGCCGTAGCGTGAAAATCACTTAGCTACGGCTATGCTGCTAAGCAATATTACTCAACTTGGCACACTAAACCTTTAAGGTAGTATCCTTCAGGGTAATATGACGCCACCGGATGATCGGCTGCTTGGTGCAGTCTATCAACAAAATATACATTTCTGTTCGCATCTAATGCCGCATCGGCAACGACTTTTTGAAATAAATTTGATTCCATTAAGCCAGAGCATGAAAACGTTAATAAAGTACCATTGGGCTTAAGCAGTTGCATAGCTAACATGTTGATATCTTTGTAGCCGCGACACGCACCGGTTAGTTGTGCTTTTGATTCAACAAACTTAGGTGGGTCGAGAATGATCATATCGAAAGTGCGTTTTTCTTCACGGTATTGACGCAATAATTTAAATACATCGGCTTTAACAAATGAGATGTTTTTATCCGTTAACTGATTGAGCTCGACATTGTGTTTGGCTAAATCTAATGCGGTATCTGAAACATCAACATTAATCACTTCTTTTGCACCATTAGCCGCACAATGCAGAGAGAAGGTGCCGGTATAAGAAAAACAGTTTAATACGCTTTTATTTTTGGCATATTTTCCTGCAGCAAGGCGAGAGTCCCGTTGATCTAAATAAAAGCCCGTTTTGTGGCCTTGAGCAACATCAACGTGAATTTTTATGCCGTGCTCTTCAATGATGCACTCAGTTGAGTCTTGAGGCTCTGTTAACCAGCCTGTAACAGGCTCTAAACCTTCTTTCTTACGTACATCAACATCAGAGCGCTCATAAATATGACAATCCGGATAGAGCTCTTTAAGGCATTCAACTAAGGTATAGCGATGAAAGTCTGCGCCGGCGCTGAGCAATTGGCAAACAAGAAAGTTGTCGTATTTATCTATGGTAATGCCAGGTAAGCCATCAGACTCACCAGCAATCAATCGATAACCGGTTAAAGCGCCTTGTTCGATAAACCAATCACGTCTTTTTTGCGCACTTAACAATTTCTTACGAAAAAAACTGCTATCAATTTCTTCGTCAATATCATAACTCCAAACACGAATTCTGATTTGTGATTCAGGAGAATATGCGCCCTTAGCTAGCCAATTTCCCTTGCTGTCAAAGACATCAACCGTGTCACCAAGTAAAGGATTGCCTTTGATTTTGTTGATAGCTTGAGAAAAAATCCACGGATGTTTTCGACGTAAAGATTTCTCACGCGCAACTTTTAAATAAATTCTTGCTGACATATGCCTATACTTGTAAATAATGATAATAATTGCGCGAGTTTAGTCAATGCATGACGTGGGCGCAATGTTCTATTTTAACTATTTTTCATTTCACCGATTGGTTGAGATTGAAAGTCAAAAATAATAATAGCAATACGCTGATTCTAAGGTGGACGATAATGAATGTAAGTTACATGGCGCATGTAAGCGGCAAGGTGCAAGGTGTGTATTTTCGCGCCTCTTCTCAGCAAGTGGCGATTGAACATGGTTTAAGTGGCTATGCACGCAATTTAAGCGACGGTGATGTTGAAGTGCTAATGTGTGGTGAGCAAGCTAACGTCGATAAAATGCTTAAGTGGCTTGCTCAAGGTCCGCCTCAAGCCGAGGTCGATAATGTTGAGGCGAAACAAGTGCCATGGCAAGAACATCACTTCTTCGCGATTAGCTAGTACTCAACTATTGGGTTTAGTGATGCGTTCAGGCAGAATACAACGTTAAACAAGTTCAGTCACTATAGGATTTACCTTGCGTTATCTAGCCATAAATGAACAACAACCGTTGTATTTTGATGAAATAGAACAACCGATAATAGCCGATGATGAATGCTTAATTAACGTGCGGGCTATTGGCGTTAATCGCGCTGATATTTTGCAAAAACAAGGTAAATACCCACCACCGCCGGGTGAGTCCACCATCTTAGGGATTGAGGCTTGTGGTGATATTGTTGCTATAGGGAGGTATGAAAGCTCAGACATTAAGCGGCACGAACACAACTTTAAAGTGGGCGATAAAGTGTTTGCCATAGTGCCTGGCGGCGCTTATGCAGAGTTTGTTAAAGTTAAAAGCGCGCACTTAATAAAACTGCCCGCAAACTTTAGTTATGTACAAGGCGCGGCTATTGCTGAAGTGTTCTTAACCGCCTACCAATGTTTATTTAGTATTGCTCATTTAACACCTAACGCTAAAGTCCTGATTCATGCTGGGGCTAGTGGCGTCGGTACTGCCGCCATACAATTGGCAAAACAGCTTAACTGCCATGTCAGCGTTACGGTGGGTAGTGATGAAAAAGCCACGGCTTGTAAAGCTATTGGTGCTGATGAGGCGATAAATTATCATCAATGCGATTTTGCTACTTGGGCAAAAGAAAATAAACAGCAATTTGACGTGATTGTAGATGTAGTTGCCGGTGATTATGTTAATAAGAATATCAGCATTTGCGCGTTAGATGGCCATATCGTGATGCTGTCTATGCTGGGCGGACGGTTTGCTGAAAATATCGACGTTGCTAAAATGCTGGCTAAGCGGGTTAATATTCATGCTACCACATTGCGCAGTCGTAGCAATGATTACAAAACCGCATTAATTAACGCCTTTACTGCTGATTTTTATCAACAACTTACGCAAGGTTTGCTAAAACCGGTTATCCATCAACAGTATGCATGGCATGACGCTGAAAAAGCCCATCAAGTGATGGTCAATAATGACAATGTCGGTAAGTTGGTTCTTGAAGTAGAGTAAAAATGACACTTTGACAGATCAAAAAAAGCCCTAGGAATTGAGCAATTCCTAGGGCCATTGTTTGTTACAAAAATATAATCAGATTAAGATTGTTTTACCGTTGAACGCTTCTGGCGAGCCACTAAGCCTAACATGGCTAAACCCAATAGCATGATGGTTTGTGGCTCTGGCACTGTTGTTGTCGGGCCACAATTCTCGGTACAGCCTCCGCCATCGCCGCCACCATAGAAGGTTAGGTGTGATAAACCTCTATTCGACTGAAAAGCACCATTCTGAAATTTAACTGGCGTTGAAAAACTGCCACTGGTGACCGTTTGTGCTAAGCCTAGGCAAGTAGCATTGAAGTTTGTCATGTCTCCGATTACTTGAGTATCAGTGGTGCCATTACAAGTACCCGCGTTTGCGTCATTTGAATCTATTAACCAAAAAAGCTTAAAATTATTTTTTCCTTTCGCTGCCCAATACTTTATTCTAGGATTACTGGCATCAGTTCCGTTAATATAGTTCCAACTAGCAGTTTTGTAGTCCTCCGTTACTGTGGCGCTTCCAGAGCCAGTAAAGCTACCATCAGTTTCATAGTCGTTATTAAACGTCCAATGGCTACTTTCTATAGTAGGGCCAGAATAATCTGTGTTTTTTTGGAAATAAAGCCCATCAGTTTGGAATTTAGCAATGACGTCCGCGAAATGCTGACCACCTTCAATGATCTTACACGAATCAAATCCAGAACCTGTGGTGAAATAGCCAGAACAATCGTTGTCGCCGGTGATAGTGGCGCTAACTAGAGTATAGGTCGGAGTCAATGTCGCCATACTTGGGAATGCCGCTAATACGAAAACTGTCGCGAGAAAAGCGTTGGTCAATTTTTTGAGGTTTATATTAATGTTCACTGGCATGTCCTTGTTTGTACATTGTAATACAGATTACAAAAGTCGTTATATTCTATCATATAAAGCAAAAATTGTGCCTTTTGTTTTTTCTTAAGCAAAAACAAATGGTTGCTTGTTTTTTTTTGTTGGCTTGAACAGTAATTGTAAAGTAAGCTGACACTTTTATAATTCTCTATAGGTTGCAATGTGTTTTTACGTTGCATTTTACCGTTATTAATGAGGATAATGTAATGATATATTCGTTCAATTGAAAGTGATATGACAAAACTAGCTAAACATTTTATTTTTTTATTTTTTACCTTTACGCTTTTTACCGTCAGCGCTGCTGAGTTGTTTGAACTAGCCAATAAAAAGTTTAACGACCATCAATACGCTGAAGCAAAAATACATCTAAAAAACCTGCTTAAAGAGCAGCCCAGTAATATTCCCGCACGTTTTTTAATGGTTGATATTTTACTGGCAACCGGACAAGCGTCGTTAGCAGAAATAGAGTTAAATATAATTGCAGGCTTAGGCGGAGATCACCAACAAATTACCTTGCAACGCAGTAACGCGTTGTTGATGCAAAATAAATACAATGAAATACTCAGCCTGTTTGATGATAATTATATTGATCAAATTTTTGCCGCTAAAATGTATGTTTTAAAAGGCATGGCCCACATAGGGCTAAGGCAACTGACTATTGCAGAAGCGGCATTTAATCAAGCCTTAAAGTTAAATCCGAGCAACCTAGAAGCCACGCTGGGCTTGGCTCAGCTGAAAGTAAGTCGATTTCAATATCATGAAGCTAATGTCTTAGTTGAGCAGGTGATAACTACACCGTTTCCACCCGCAAACGCATGGCTTTTAAAGGCCAGTATAGAACAAAGCTTAGGTAACTATGATGATGCTTTGGCCAGTGTTAATAAATTGTTGTTGGATGCTCCCGAGCATGTTGACGGTCTTATTCTTCGAGCAACGCTATTATTTGAGTTGAAAAACTATAGCGCCGCAAAAAGTGATGCCTTACTGATATTAGAAGAAGTGCCCAATGAACCGCGCGCTAAATTTATTCTCGCAGCAATTGCGCTACAAGATAACGATATTGCCAGCAGCAATACGTTAATCGAAGAAATTGCGCAAACGTTAGCCAAAATATCAAAAGCTGGTTTACGCTCAAATCCGTCTTACTTATATCTAGCGGGGGTTATTTTTTATCAACAAAATCAATATGAACTCGCTAAAGATTATTTCAGTCAATACCTTGAAATAGATAACTATAATGTTAATGCAAAATTATTAATGGCGCGCATTTCAATGCAGCAAGGGGAGTTTGAAGAGGCCAAAAACCAGTTAGTTAAAGCACAAATTCAACACGGTGATAATGCTCAACTATTGACTTTACTCGGCGTTACTTACCTTGAATTAAAGCAATACGAAACCGCTTTAACGTATTTCCTGCAAGTTAAAAGCCTGCAAGCCTCAGCAAGGGTTGATCTGCAATTGGCTAAAACCTATCTATCACTCAATCAAAGCTCCACGGCGATAGCGCTGTTAACGGAAGGTGACTTTAATGAGCAACAACAAGTACTTGCCAGCTTTTTGCTGGTTAAAGCTTACCTTAAAGAGCGCAAAGCCGATTTGGCGATAAAAGTGGCACAAAAGTTAACGTTGTTAGCACCAGAAAACCCAGAGTTTAAACACCATTTAGGTTTTGTTTTTCAAACGGTCGGTGATTTTGAACAAGCAAAAGCACAATTTCAACAGGCATTAGCCCTGAATGAGCAGCACGTTAAGTCGATTATTAGCTTAGCGCAAGTTACCAGTAGCATGGGGCAACCAGAGCAAGGGTTAGCGCAATTACAAAATGCATTAGTCAAATTGCCCAACGATGTTGAGCTTTTAAAAGCACTGGCTAATCATTTTGAGCGCATGGGGCAAAACAGCGATGCTACGCTTATTTATGAAAAAGCGTTGAAACAGCAACCTGGCAACGAAGAGCTGGTGATTAATTTTGCCTCGAATTTGGCGCGTCAAGGCAATTACAGTGACGCAATTGAGTTGATTAAGGCTTTTATACGCACGCAGAACAAAACCGAGCAAATTTACTTATTGTTAGGGCATTTATATGCCAAGACAAAACAGCTGAATTTAGCGATAGATAGTTATCGTGATGCACTTAAATTTGATGTCGATAAATCGCAAGTGTATTACTTTATTGCAAAAGCATATCGAGCTGACAGAAAGTTTTCCGATGCGCTCGCGGCCTATCAAAAATCAATTGCTTGGGCACCGACCTCCTTAGGGCCAGTGTTAACACTGGCAAATTATTTGAATCAAGAGTCACGTTATAACGATGCTATTGAGGTGTTACTCGCGTTTGATGGGGCAGCGAAGACCTCAGATCGATTTTATAGTGTACTCGCACATACTTATTTTCTGAACAAAAACTATAATAAAGCCGAACAAACTTATTTAAAAATTAAACAGTCAGAAAGCGTAAATACCGTTTCTGGTTTAGCCTTGGTTTATCAAGCGATTAATCAGCAGAAAAAAGCCATTGCATTAATTGAAAAGTCGTTAACAACAAACGCTAATAACCTATTGTTACTCAGTACATTAGCTGAAATTTATATCAAAGATAAACAATGGCTTAAAGCAGAGGCAATTTATACTCAATTACTTGCTTTGGATGAAAATCAAGCTATGTGGCTTAATAATGCCGCTTATATTGCAATGTCACAAGCGAAGTTTGAGCAAGCCAAAGCATATGCGCTCAGGTCAGTGGCATTAGTGGATACCGCTCCAGATTCGCTCGATACCTTGGGCTGGATATATTATTTAACCAAAGACTATGAGCAAGCCTTGCCTTTACTGCGTAAAGCCTTAGCGATTGATTATTCTAATGTCGAGATTAAATATCATATGGCAATGACCTTGAAAGCAATAGGGCAAGAAAGGGAAGCGTTTAATTTGTTGCGAGAAGTGGTAAACAGTAATGTAGAATTTTCTGACAAAAACCATGCTAAACAGATACTTGATGATTGGGGTAAGTCTTAAATAATAGGGCGCCATATTGTATCGTGAATAAGGGGCAAAAATAAAAACGGCGTTATAATTAACGCCGTTTCTGTTGGTTACAACGGATGTTGGCTTAATCGCAATTGATTATTGCAAGGTAAGCTTAGTTGACAACTTTCGCACTTTCACATCCACACCATTGGCTTTTAAATTTTTGAAGAAATCGTAAAGCTGGCATTTAGGTACTTGCTGGCAAATTATTTCATATTTTAAAATAGCGGTTTTATTACTTTGCAATGACGCTTGATTGAGCCAGTAAAGGGCTTTGTTAAGATCTTTGTCGATATGCTGGCCATTGATATACATTTCGGCAAGGTTTAATTGCCCTTGAGCATAATTATAGTTTGCTGATTGGGTAAATAACTCAAATGCTTCTTTTAAGTTAGTTTCACTGTGCAGTTCATTTAAAAATGCTTCGCCACGAATATTTTCCTTTCTCCCTTGTATAAAGGCGTTAGTGCGAAAGGTTCTTTGCTCAGGGCTGACACGTTGTCCAAGCAACTTATCGTGCTCGGGACGCATAGCCAAATATAACGCGCCAGCGTTAAGTTTTTGCTTGATTTCTTTGTGTTGATAATCAAAACGCTTTGGCTCGAAATAATCTTTATAGCTGAGTTGACCATAGTAAATACTATTGATAGCGGCATGATGGTGTTGATAATAAAAACTACC
>JBFJQB010000055.1:0-15732 GCA_041616855.1 Cognaticolwellia sp.
ATTGTTGGGGTCGATCTCTGCAATAAGCTCACCTTTATCGCAAGTCAATTTTGCTGACAAGCCGCCAAGCATAACTTTTTCCTCAAATGCGGTTAAAGCCGCGTTAGGCCACTGTAACTGCCCTTCTAATTCACGACAAACCGGCGCGCCAATAACAAAGCGGGCAATATCGAGTTGCAGTTGCTCATGGGCAATAATATCAACCGGCAAATTAAGTCGTGTGGTTACAGTATTTGCGGCCAGCATTATTTTGGCGTCTTTTATCACCATATCAGACATTAAGCCGGTAATAGTCAGACTGCCTTCAGGGCCGTTAACTAAAGCATTGCCAAAGGTAATATCCAGCCTAGGGTCAAACATTAACACTGAGATAAGCGACAAAGAGCTTTGTACTTGACTGATCACCACGTCATCAACCATCACTTGTGCAGCATTAGCACGCCAAATAGTGCCCTCTACTGCGGAAACTGAGACATTATTAGGCAATTTAATTTGCGATATAAGCCAATTTGCCGGCATTAGCGCTAAAACAAAAATACTGTACACGCTGAAAAATATTGCTGTATAAGCAAACTGCTTTTTCATTAACTCTTTCCTAACTGTAAGCGACGAACACGCACCACACCTTGTTGGTCCGCTAAACTCAAATCTATATTTTTAACTTGTAGGTTTTCTCTGCTGGCCAGTTGCTCTAGCCAACTGAGTAACTGATTAAACGATATTTCATCAATCCAGACCTGCAAATCATCGCCTTGAGGCTGCATGCGGGTGATCGTTATATTATTACTTCGCGATGTCCGGTTGACGATACTCGATAAACTTGCACCGCTATTGTTAGCGCCATTACGCTTAGTTTGTTGATAGCGTTGAGTATTCTCTTCTACCCAAGCTAACAAGGCTTGCTGACGCTCAACTTTTACCTGAGTGCTAGCTATTTTTTCATTTAGTGGCTGCCAAATAAGACCATATAAAACAAATACCGAAATAACCACTGACATCGCTAGCACCAAACGTTGCTCACGAATATTTAACTGCTGCCACCAGGTTTTCATGAGCGCCCCTTAGATGATGAATCCGTAATACTGAACGAGCCAGATATTTGCTCACCCTGATTATTTTGTGCACCTAAAGTCACCGTCAAACCGACTTCTTCAAGCGCAACTTTCAACTTCTCAAAATATTGGTAATCTTTGGCAATAGTTTGCATGCGAACTTCTTGACGTTTACCGTCAAACTTTAATGTCTGTGGCTTAATTTCCGGCACGCTTGCTAATGCCGGCTCTAACTTGATTAATAACGGCAAGAAGCCTGCTGCTTCGCCACCATTCCCTACCTCAGCCATTTTTTGTCTGAGTTGTGATCTGACTGTGGAAATTCTCACACGTTTAGTCTGCGGAAATGCCGCCTTATACTGCGAGATAATCTCTTCTTCAATCGCCGATTGCTGGCTAGAGAGTTGATATAATTCAAGCCCTTTAAGGGTGAAATTAAGCACAAGCGCAAAACACGCAATACCAGCAACCCACAACCAGTTTTTACTGGCAGCTGAGCGTTTTTCTTTAACTTGAAATTCGCCTTGCAGTAAGTTGAATTTACGCGAGTGATGATTCGCTAAAATAGCTAAGGGCAGTTCTTCAGGTAAATACTCAACGTTTAACTCCGCCGGTACTTGTGATAATGCTGAATAGGCCATAATGGCTTTTTCATTCTCACCTGCTGTATTGAAGTGCTGAGCAATAATAGGCCAAGCACTGGCTTCAAACGACATCACTTGCCATGCACCAAGCTTAATTAACACTTGCTCGCCAAGCATTACTGCACTGCTATTTTCGTGCTCAGTGGGTAATGCTAAGGCATCGGGCATGATAAATTTACAGAATATGCCCGCATCTGCTAACCACTGTTTCCAGAGCACTAATTGATTGCGTTCAAGTGCCGCTAAAAAGCAATTATTTCCCTGTTCATCATGTTTGATTTCGCTATAAGCAAAGAACAGTTGTTCGACATCTTGTGCTAACTCTTCTTCTAGCATGTAGGGTGCTGCTAAACGAATCGCGCGTTGCGATGAGCCCGGTACTTTTAAACGCTTGATAGCGATATCACTTGCGGGTACAAACACGACCACGTCTCGTGAAACTGATTTTTCAGTTAATTGACTGAGCTCGTTAGCGTTAGGTAACTCACCACTTGCGATTATTTCTTCTTGTCCGTCGGTTTTGATCAGCCAGTGAATTTTATTTTCAACTTGGCTGCCTAAACGGATAAATAAGGTTTCACCCATTACTCTCGTCCTATGATGCGACTGATCACACGTATATTATTTTTGTTATCTACTTTCATAATGGTATTTAAAGCAAAGTAACTATTATTAAAACTGGCCGTTGCTTTTAGCTTAAAGTATTCGCTGGTCACGGCAAATTGTTGTTTTTGTTCTGGGGCTATTTTAGCTTTGCTTAACTCGCTCAAACTAAAAAATTCCTCTACGGTTTTAAAGCCTTCTTCACCGCGGGCAGATAATGCTTCCGATGCTTCATTCTGACTTATCCCTAGCAGGGCTACAAGTATTTCAGGTTTATCTTGCGCAATCGTATTCAGGTTTATCTTATTCATATTGGTATTTGGTAACACACAAGCGTAGTCTTTTAATTTCTCTATCACATTTACCGTGAAATGCTCTATAACCCTTAATTCACTTAAACTAACAAGGAAGTTATTGGCCGCTAAGTAAGGAAATTCTTTCGCCGCGTAATCATTATCTTCAGCACCACCGGAGCTTGAGATACTACTATTCGGATCGAGCCAATCGGTTAATGCATCAGCCATATACTCCGCTTCAAAGCTACCCACATCTTCAATATTGAGCGCGATTAACAATTCTTCAAAAGCCCTTCTTATCGGCGATTTTTTTACGCTATTGTTCGCATCATCGTCTTCAGTGCGAAGCGCGTTTAGGTTAAAGCAACTATGTAAATCAGTTATTTCACCGGTTATTTGCCCAAAGTCGACAGGAAAACTTGTTTCTCCCTGTGCCCACACTTGGCCTAAATGAGTATTCTCGCTATTATCTTCAAACGATTGCTTTAACACACTTTTTGCAAATGCTTCAGCTCCCATTGCATACCAATAGGCTTGCTGGTTTGTCGTAATATTAGCCGTGCGTTGCATTTGTAATTGCAAACGTGCGGTCATTTGCGTGGCGAGAATAGCAATCAAAGCAACAATCAGCATAACCGTGATTAATGCAACGCCAGTTTGCTTAGCTGCTCTAGTCACTCAGTTGATCCTTATCTTGCGCGCTATCACCGGCCACGAGAAATTGGCGACGAATAATGCCATAGTCGCTGGTGTCTAATTCAATGGCAATCGCCATCGGCAAGGTATTTTCTTGTAGCTTTTTCTGCCACTTTTTACCATCATAAAATTCAAAGTCTAGTGTTTCTACTTGTGAAATTAAGGCGCGCACTTTTGGCTCTTCACCTAACACGGCATCAACAAAGTTAAAGTGAACTCGCTCAAGCACATTGTCGTTTAATTGATAAGCCACCGATTGCATATCACTGCGTGGTAACAATAAACCTGGATTTGTCCAACCATGCCTGACAAAGCCAAGTGCTTGTTCATTGCTAGAGAAACTCTCATTGTCGATATGTAAAAAAGCTTCTTGAGGAGCTTCACCATTTAAGCGCACACTGCGCCTTGCTATTTGCAAAATGTCACGCTCAATGATTAAAAACCCCCGCTGTAATTCATTAATGCGATCGGTTCGCTCTTTCGTTACTGTGTCACTATTTAGTACGGTTTCAAAAATACTAAAGCTTGCCATACTGATCACTGAAAAAATTGCAATGGCGATCAGCACCTCAAGTAAAGTGAAGCCTAAGCTAGTACGAGTTGGGCTTTTAGTAATAAGGGCGTTGATGTTATTCGTGTTCATTGATTTTGTTTCGAAATATACGTCATTAAGCTGGTGAGTGCTGCTGGATTTTTTTCATCGAGCCGCACCTCCATTACAATTGCGCGCAGGTCTTTGTCAGTGGTTTTAATGACTTTTTGTTGCCATAACCATTCCTGCCCAGCTAACTCAACTTTACCTTTTTTATTATTTTTCGGCGGCCATGAGCTATCTAATGTCGCTTCCACTAACTGATTCGATGCAACCCAATTAGCGATAATTTTACTTTCTAGATAACCTAAATTTCGTGCATTAGTATCTGCCGTGCCTAAAATTGCGATACCTGCGATAGAAAATACCGCCATCGCTAGCATGACCTCAATTAAGGTAAAGCCTTTTTGAATAGTTGACTTAGCGAGAGTGAGCATTAACTATTGGCCCTTCTATCGTTAATGGCGTGCTATATACACCTGAGACTTTAAAGCTGACATTGTCCTCACCGTCAAAGGCAAACTCTGCTAGTGAAAACGTTAAACTAAACGGCGTGATATCTCCACCGGAGAGAATATACACTTGCGGTATCAGCTTCTTCTCTTCTTCTTCAGTAAAGTCTTCTTCATCTTCATTGATTAATAACGATGAGTCGAATAACAGTGGCTCATCAATAGGTAAATCATCGAGTTGTAAAGTGATCTCGACACCTTCAGGTAAGGTAAAGACTTCAAATAAAGGATTATCGGCAATAGGCGTCCAGCGCACACCATCATAACCAAGAAATTGATAACTGTTTTCGTCAATAAACAAACCTAACTCAACGTTATTCAACAGCCCGTATTCAGCGGCGACGTCAAAAATGCCCGCAAAGCGGGCACTGTTTTGTTGTAATATTTGCTCAGGTTTACTACTGGAAAAAGTAAATTGCACTGCAGAAATCATTACGCCGATTAGCACAATTACTAGCATTACTTCGATTAAAGTAAAACCTTGCTGCGAGCTTTGTTGTTTTCGCATATGGCCAGTCATCAACTTCATAGAGGGCAAATAATCAATGGTTATGATTATTGATAATCGCCTAAATTCCAGTTACCGATATCGTCTTCAGTGCCTGCTTCTCCATCTGGCCCCATCGAAAACACATCCATAGCACTATGCTCGCCTGGATTTAAAAGTTGATATTCATTGCCCCAAGGATCTTTAGGTAAACGCTTGACGTAGCCACCTTCTGGAAAACGGCGCGGCATAGGTTCAATATCGGTTTCAGTAACGAGAGCCTCTAAGCCTTGTTCTGTGCTCGGGTACTTATAGTTATCCATTTTATACATACTAAGCGACGTTTCTAGGGCGTTAATATCTGATACGGCTTTTTGCATATTTGCCCGTTCTTGGCTGCCCATTAGGTTAGGCACTACCATACTGGCTAAAATACCTAAAATAACAATAACCACCATCACTTCTAACAAGGTAAAACCTTGCGTATTTTTTACTGCTTTCATTTCTAAGTTCCTATTAACGTATTTAACTGAAGAATTGGCTGTAAAATAGCCATCACGATAAATAATACAATGCCGGCCATTACCACCATTAATGCCGGTTCAAATGCTTTTAATGATATGTTCACTACCGCCTCGAACTCGCGATCTTGATTATCAGCGGCTCGGCCTAGCATATGCTCAAGTTGACCACTTTTTTCACCACTGGCAATCATATGCAGCATCATCGGAGGAAACAGCTTAGTTTGCTCTAAAGATACCCGTAAACTTGCCCCTTCTCTGACTTTATCAGCCGCCTCTTTCACACTTTTTTTAATGTAAAGGTTATCGAGTACTTCACCTGATATTTTCATACTCTCTAACAGTGGTACAGCACTGGCGGTTAAAATGCTCAACGTGCGCGCAAATCTTGCGGTATTAACACTTTTAGCCACCTTACCAATACCCGGTATTGCTAAGAACCGTTGATGGTAAGCAAATTTAAAACTGTCTTTTTTCAACAATTGCGACCAAAGTAACATTAACGCGGCAAAAATCATCACGATAGCTAAACCATAATCCCGTAAAAAGTCACTACTGGCAATCAGGAACTTAGTGGTTGCAGGTAAATTTGCGCCCATATGTTCAAACTGACCGACAATTTTTGGCACCACGGCGGTCAACAAGATGGCAATTACCCCAGTTGCAACAACCGTCATGATAATTGGGTATACCAAAGCTTGGATCAATTGCGATCTCAATTGCTGCCTTTGCTCTGTGTAATCAGCAAGCCTGTCCAATACTTTATCAAGATGACCTGACTTTTCACCGGCCGCGACCATAGCGCGAAATAGCCGATTAAACACTTGCGGAAACTCAGCCATACTTTCAGCTAAACCATAACCTTCGGTTACTTTAGTGCGCACTGCCATGACCATACTCTTTAATGAGTTTTTATCACATTGCTCACCCACCGCCATCAAAGATTCTTCTATCGGTAACCCTGATTCAACTAGAGTGGAAAGCTGTCGGGTGATCAGTGCTAGCTCTGATGCCGATATTTTTTTACCGGCACTAAACAGTGATTTTTTATTTTTTTGCTGCCTTTTTTGTAGACAAGGTGCAACCTCAATCGGCATTAAGCCTTGTTCACGCAGTAAATTACGTACATGCCTAGGTGTATCGCCTTCGATAACACCTTTTTTTGTTTTTCCTCGGCTGTCTACTGCCTGATAGTCAAATGCTGCCATAATTTACAACTTAATCTAACCCTAGTTTTGCACGCTGTTAGTCTTCTCGCGTAACACGTAAAACTTCTTCAATGGTGGTTTCGCCGAGCATCACTTTATCAAAGCCGTCACGACGAATACTTGGCGTAGATTTACGAATAAACTTTTCAATCACTTGCTCGCCTTTACCGTTGTGGATCAATTCACGCACTTTTTCATCAACAACAATCAATTCATGAATACCCGTTCGGCCGCGATAACCTTTAAAGTTACATTCCTCACAACCTATTGCTCTAAAGATGGGGGCTTGGCTGTCATCACTTAGCTGCAATAATTTACGCTCTTCTGCCGAGGGCTGACAACACTCACGACAATGCGGACATAAGGTTCGCACAAGTCGCTGCGCCAGTACGCCCAATAAACTTGAAGATAGCAAGAACGGTTCAACGCCCATATCTTCCATACGCGTAATAGCGCCGGCTGCGGTATTGGTGTGTAGGGTCGATAACACTAGGTGACCGGTCAAACTTGCTTGCACGCCAATTTGAGCGGTTTCTAAATCTCGTATTTCACCGACCATCACCACATCAGGGTCTTGACGAAGAATGGCGCGTAATCCCCGAGCAAAAGTCATATCCACCTTGGTATTAACTTGAGTTTGTCCGATACCTTCAATCGCGTACTCGATAGGATCTTCAACCGTGAGGATATTACGCTCTTTACTATCAATTTGGCTTAAACCAGCATACAAGGTCGTACTTTTACCTGAGCCTGTTGGTCCGGTGACAAGGATAATGCCATGTGGTTTTTCGATTAATTCAGAAAAACGTGCACGGTTTCCGTCGGTCATGCCTAAGTCTTGTAGGTCTAATCGAGTTGAGTTCTTATCTAATAAACGTAAAACGACTCGTTCACCGTGTCCTGTAGGCATGGTCGATACCCGCACATCAACAGCGCGGCCCGCTATTCTTAAAGAAATACGACCATCTTGCGGAATACGTTTTTCCGCAATATCAAGCTTGGCCATTACTTTAATACGAGACACCAGTAGCGAGGCGAGTTTTCGATTAGGTTTTAATACTTCACGCAAAACACCATCGACTCGAAAACGAATTTGCAGTGCTTGCTCGAAAGTTTCAATGTGAATATCAGAGGCGTTTTCTTTAATCGCTTCACTTAACATAGCGTTGATTAACTTAATAATCGGTGCATCGTCTTCGTTTTCTAACAAGTCTTCCGTTTCAGTCATTTCATCGGCAAGGGAATATAAGTCGACCTCATTGCCAATGTCTTCCATCATTTGCTGTGCTTCTGAAGAATCGCGTTGGTAGGCAATAGTTAAATGTTGCTCAAACTCTTCTGCACTTTTTACCACGAGGCTAAACGGTGCTTTAAGTACGCGACGCACTTCTAATAAAATGTCGGCGCTGAGTGACTCGGTGCAGACTAAGCTTAATGCACCATCATTATTTTCAACAAGCACGCTATGGCGTTTAGCAAAACCAAAAGGCAAGCGGTAACGCACGTTTTCGTCATACAATGCGCCAGCCTCTAACAGTGCTAAAGATTCATCACTCACAGCCGTTTCTTCGCTTGCCGCAACAAAAGCTTGTGTTTGTGGGTCAATATCACTCATAACTATTACTTTTCATCCGACGGTTTTGCTTCATCACGCTTTTTCATATATTCATCAAAAGACGGTGGCAATGATAATTGGTCATTCCATTTCGGCAAAATAGGTAACTTATCGTCAGACATTAACTCAAGCCCAGCTTCCTGCTTGCTAATTTCTAGCGCACGAATGTAATTGTATTTTTCTTTACTCAAGTCATTCATCAACTTGCCATCGCGGACAATCGTTGGACGTAAAAACACCATCAAATTACGCTTACGTTTTGTGTTATTCGTTGATTTAAATAAATGACCAATAAATGGAATATCACCTAATACAGGCACTTTTTGCACACTTTCTTGTACGTCTTCATCAATTAATCCGCCTAAGATCACCGTAGCACCATCGTCAGCCATTACCGTCGTTTTAATTTCACGTTTGTTAATTGAAATATCAACGCCGGTGGCGCCACTAACTGATGAAACTTCTTGCTCAATGGTTAACTGTACACCGCTACCTTCGTTAATCTGCGGTGTGACTTTTAATTTAATACCGATTTCTTGACGATCAACAGTTTGGAACGGATTACTGTTATTACTGCCGGTTTGAGAGCCAGTAATAATAGGCACTTCTTGACCGACGATAAAATAGGCTTCTTCATTATCAAGCGTAGTGATACTTGGTGTTGATAATAAGTTGGAATTGGTGTCTGAACTTACCGCTTGTAAGATTGCGCCCCAATCATTTTTAACAATACCAAACATAGTGCCACTCACCGAGCCCAATACTTGGGCTAGCAAACTATAATCCCCTTTAGTATCTGGTTGATCAGGGTTGACCGTAACAGCGCCATTTTCTGAAGTTACCGTAGAGCCTTTGGTCCCCGGTGTTGGGCGAGCTGATTCTGCAGCCGCGGCAACAGCGCCGATAGGTGCTATACCATTGTTAAACTGTGTAACAGCACCCTGCTCATGATACCATTGTACCCCTAAGTTAATCCCGTCACCTTCAAATACTTCGACAATAATCGCCTCTATCAGCACTTGGGCACGACGAATATCTAATTGACGAATCACCGCTTCAAGTGAGCGCAACATGTCAGGTTGTGCGGTAATGACTAAGGTATTAGTATCTTCGTGAGCATCAATACTGACATTACGGCTTTTGTTCTTTCTGGATGTGGCAGTTGCTCCCGCTGAGTCCGCTTCAATAGACTCACTAACGCCTTGCAGTACTTTGACCATATCTTCTGATTTGGCATATTTCAAATGATAAACACGGGTATTGCCATTGGTTTCCAGTTCGCTATCCAGACGAGAAACCAACCTTGCAACACGCTCACGCGCTTTAACTTCACCGCTGACAATAACGCTATTGGTGCGCTCATCTGCAACAATCGTTGGAATTAAAAAGGTTGGTGTACCAGCGCTCTTGCCTTGGCCAGATTTATTCATTGCTTCAATAATACGAACCATTTCGCCAGCGGACGCATATTTCAAACTAATGATCTGTACATCTTGGTCGCCAGCCTTATCCACTCGCTCAATAATTTGTACTAAGCGATTGACGACGGCCGCAGTGCCGGTCAGCATAATAACGTTAGCAGGGTCATAGTTCACGACATTACCACCACCCGCTTGGTCTGATAATTGGCGCAGCAACGGTGTTAGCTCACGCACCGTGACATTTTTAACTTCAACAACGCGAGTGACCATTTCATCCCCCGCGCCAGGATTTTCGTTGCCCACAACCGGTATAGATGAGGTTTTAGCGTCTTTGTTGCGAATGATTTTCACAACATTGTTTTCCATTTCTACCGCGGAAAAACCATAGACTTCCAACACATTTAGAAAAAATTGATAATATTGTTTTTCAGTTAACAAGTCATAACTGCGAACATTCACTTTGCCACGCACGTTGGGGTCAACGATCATGGTTTTTCTTAGGTTTTTACCGACAATATTGATAAATTCCGCAATTTCTGTGCCTTTGAAATTAGGCGAATAATCGGCGGCATTTATTTTGGTAGAAAGCAAAACACTATTAAGTAAAACTGCTGTAACAACCCCGGTAAAACTACGCTTACACCAAGGTGCGCTTAATAATTTGCGCATGTATTTTTCCTTTTATTCTAATTATCTATACTGAAAAGTATTTCTGTCATGTCACCATTACGATCAAGTAGCAGTGAAACTTCGCGTTGTTCTTTTAAAGACTGTAGAGCCTGTGCCGCCTCTCTTGGCGCCGTTAAGTCGTATCCATTCATTTGAACCGCAACATCTCCTGATTTCAGACCAGAACTTTCAAAGAAAGCGGGATCTTTTCCAGGCATTAATCGATATCCGGCAATTTTGCCATCTTCTCGTTTCGGTGAAATTTTTAAATAATCGGTAATTTTACCGGGGTCACTGTCCAATTTTTTTCGCAACGATTGGGTGGTGCTCGTTAACGCTTTGTTATTTCTTTGGTCGATAATCTTAGGTGATGAAAATTTTTGTTTCCTAGCTTGTGGTCTTGATTTTTTGCTACTAGGCCTAATTGGTTTAACATTTTTATCAAAAATCAAACCATCAAACATTAATGTTTCTAACTTGCCTGATACTTTTAACAGTACGCGGTCACTAAAGACATTTTCTAACACGGCTCGCGTTCCGGTAACTTTCTCACCAATACTGTAGGTTTCTTGCTTACCTGCACTTTCTATAATCGCTGCAGCGGTCGCTTTATCACTACTAGCAACCACACCACTTAAAACCAATTTTAGCCGCGTTTCTGGTGCATCTTCGATCACTACCTCTTCGACTTTTTGCCCTTGTTGCGAAGAAAAATCGCCAAAGAGATTAAGCGCCTGAATGGCTTTTACACTTATTTTTTTTGGGGGGGCAACGGAGACTTGCGATGTGCCATTGCGCTGTAAATTGCCATTATGTTTTGACTCTGCTAATCCAAGCCAAGTAAGTTGCGCGCATAAATAGGCAACATAACTCAGTAACACCAGAATAATTACTTGCGTAATTTTTCGTTGGGGGAGCTTAGATAGCTGCTCAAACACGCTTGATAGGTTATTCGATAATGACATTTTTATAGTTTTTATATTATCTGGAAATTTCAATTCACTTTGATGATACTTTACAGGACGCTTGGCAACAAGACGTCATATTATTTTTTAATAATTATTAGTAAACAAATTTTTCCGGCTAGTATATAGCTTGCAGCTATGATAACTTGCGCAATTTTGATAATACCGTCCAGAACATAGGCAAAACAATGGCTAAAGCTAACGTTAGTGATACTGAAAATAATCAGTCAACCCGCTTAGACAAGTGGCTCTGGGCGGCACGTTTTTATAAAACGCGTGCAATTGCAAAACAGATGATTGATGGCGGTAAAGTCTTTTATAATGGTCAACGTAGTAAATCAGGTAAAGCCGTAGCTATAGGCGACCGCATTACTGTTAGGCAAGGTTTTGAAGAAAAGCAGGTCATTGTTATTGCCCTAGCAGATAGACGCCGTGATGCAAATTTTGCTCAAACACTTTACCAAGAAACTAAAGAAAGCATTGAAACGCGAGAAAAAAACAACTTAGCGCGACAGCAGGGTATTTTGCTTAGCCCTGCTAGCGATACCAAACCCGATAAGAAACAGCGTCGACAAATTCGACATTTAAAAGAAAGGATATAAACAGTGACCGTGCAAAAAGACATCTTACATCGTTATTTATTCGACAACCTGCATGCTCGAGGCGAATTGGTTAATTTAAGCCAAACCTTCCAAGACATTGTTGCTGCACATAACTACCCACAGGGCGTAAAGCAATTATTAGGTGAATTGGTCGCAGCGACCTGCTTGCTAACGGCAACGCTAAAGTTTGAGGGTGAGATAGCCGTGCAACTGCAAGGAGACGGTCCCGTGGGTTACTTGGCCGTTAATGGCAACAATCACCAAGAAATGCGCGGTATTGCTCGCATGGCTTATGAAACCGATGCGACTGCGCTAAAAGACCTTATCGGCAAAGGTAATATGGTTATCACTATTCGTCCAGCGAACGGAGAACCTTACCAAGGCGTGGTCGCTCTTGATAAAGACACCTTGGCTGAATGTTTGGCGCACTACTTTGAAGTTTCAGAGCAAATTCCAACTAAGATTTGGTTATACAGTGATGAAGCAACCTCACAAATTGCCGGTACGTTAATTCAATTATTGCCTGACAGCGGCGATAAAGAAAAACAACAAGCCGATTTTGAACACTTATGCCAATTAACCAATACCATTAAACCTGAAGAGATCTTTTCCTTAGATAGCCAAGAACTACTTTACCGTTTATATCATCAAGAAGACGTGAGATTATTTGAACCTCAAGCCGTTTGCTATAAGTGCAGCTGCTCAGAAGAAAAGTGTTTAAGTACCATATCTCAAATTGAACCAAGCGAGCTTGAAAGCATTATTGCCGAGCAAGGTAGTGTTTCAATGACTTGTGATTACTGCATGACAACTTACCAATTTAAGCGCCCACAATTAGCGCAATTTATTGATGGTACAACGCATTAAACTCCCTTAATTATTGGCTTGCAGGTTTACCTCAAGCCAAGCCTTTCAAATATCGGCTTATTACCCACCCTATCAATGAACATCTTATCGCGCTTTGTTAAACAGTGAAAATTGTCGGCGAAATTTAGATTATCTAAATTTATAGCATCACTATTTCACAATAAAATTCAACCTAGTGCTATCGATAGAAATATAAGTCACCGCTCGCTATACCGCAATCTAACCTTTAATCCTAGCACAAACTTCAGGAACACTAAAGAAACAAGATATTTACATTTGTTTTACATGTGATATGTTGAAGCGTCGCAATGTGATATGTTGAAACATCGCATTTGTGCGTTTTTCGTAATAAAAATCAGTAAATTTGCAATTAACGCGACTTTGCTCATTATAGAAGTAATTATTAGCACAATGGTTGTGCATTAAGGGAGGTTCTTTGTGAATAACAAAGTAACAATTGCTGTTTCTACAGCGCTATTAACAATGGCTACTATGCAGACATCTGCTAGCACAGTACCCACACAATTTTCAGCTGCAGCATTAAAGTCAGTTGCAGCACTTTCAATCAACAAAGGCGGCACTTTAAACAAAAAGCAAGTGAAAAAATTTCGTGTCGAAAAAGATTTAGCTGAGGGTACGTACACTTATATTGTTCGCCTTAAAGATCAACCTGTCGCAACTTACGACGGATCAATTGCTGGTTTAGACGCTACAAACCCACAGATAGCTAAAAAATCATTATTCAAATCTCTAGTAAAAAGTACTAAAAGTTCACAAGAGATTAGAAAAGAGCTTCGTCTAAATTTAAATGCTCCTGAAGTAGTAGCTTATGCTAGTTACCTAGAAAGTAAGCAACAAAATTTCCTTAGCAAAGCATTAAGTAAGTTAGGAAATAATTTAGATGTAGTTTACAAATACAAAAATGCCTTCAATGGTATGGCTGTTCGTCTGACGCAAGACGAAGCGCAAACCTTAGCAACTTTGGCTGATGTTGCTTATGTCGAACGCGAACGTATGGAGCGTTTAGATACAGATACTGGTCCTATCCATATCGGCGCACCCCAAGTTTGGGATGGCGAAGGTCAAAGTGCTGTAAACATGGGTGAAGGTGTTATTATCGGTGTATTAGATACCGGTATTAACTCAGACCACCCATCTTTTGCTGATATTGGCGGCGATGGCTACGACCATACTAACCCATGGGGCTCAGGTGTTTACGTGGGTGATTGTGCCGGCGATTATGCCGCAATGTGTAACGATAAATTAATTGGTGTTCGTTCATATGCCTCTGTAGTTGATAACTATGACGATACCGAAGTATTCTTTGATACTCCACCAGCTAAAAATGGTGAAGATTACAACGGTCATGGTTCTCACACTGCAGGTACATCAGGCGGTAATATTTTACTTAATGTTCCTATGTTAGATGCTGAGGTTGGTGAGCTTGAAGGTGATGGTGTAAACACAACGGGATTTGAATTTGGTCAAATTTCTGGTGTTGCTCCGCATGCCAACATTGTTGCTTATCAAATTTGTAATCCTGGTGATTCTGGTGATACCTATTCTGGCTGTCCCGGTGCTGCAATTATTGCCGCATTAGACGATGCGGTAAAAGACGGTGTTGATGTCATAAACTACTCGATTAGTGGTGGTGGCGATCCGTGGGCAAGCAATACTGAACAAGCATTCTTAGCAGCGCAAGAAGCGGGGATTTTCTCTGCAGTTTCTGCTGGTAACGATGGTCCAGACGCATATACGACTGACAAAAGTGCTCCTTGGTATACCGTTGTAGGCGCATCTACACATGGTCGTGAAGTAGCTTTTGATAAGCAGATTGGTGAATTCACTGGTGGTGATAGTGAACTTGCTGCGATGGATGGTAAGAGTGCTTCTGGTGCGATTACCGCAAGTATCGTATGGGCGGGTGATTACACTAACTCAAATGATCCTGATGGCGATCCAGCACAATGTTTACAACCTTTCCCTGAAGGCACATTTGATGGTGAAATCGTTGTTTGTGACCGTGGCGCAATTGCTCGTGTACAAAAAGCAATCAACGTTGCTGATGGTGGCGCTGGTGGTTATGTCCTAGGCAATGTTTCTGCTGGCACCGTTAATAACGATGTATACGTGATTCCTGGTATTCATCTCGACCAGACAAATGCTGATGCTTTACGCGCTTGGTTAGCGAGTGGTGAAGGCCATACGGCAACAATTACTGCTGCTGTTGGCGAATTACAGATAGGCCAGGCTGATGATATGGCTGGTTTCTCTTCTCGTGGACCTAACGGCCCAGTAGTGGATATTATGACACCATCGGTTACAGCACCGGGTGTATCAATATACGCTGCATATGCAGATCAACAATTTGGTCATGATGAAAACTCTCCTGCGCCTAGTGATTTTGCTTTCTTGCAAGGTACGTCAATGTCAGCACCTCATGTTGCTGGTGCCGCTGCAGTATTAAAATCAGCGCATCCAACATGGACACCTGATAACATTCGTTCAGCATTAATGTTAACCGCTACGAATGATGTGCGTAAAGAAGATGGCACAACGCCAGCAGACGTTTTTGATATGGGTTCAGGTAGTATACGTGTTAATTTAGCACATCAAACTGGCCTCGTTATGAACGAGACTGCAGCGAATTATACTGCTGCTAACCCTGCCGAAGGTGGTGATCCTAAAACCTTAAACATTCCTTCAGTTTCGAATGCAAACTGTGTTGGCTTGTGTGATTGGACTCGTACTTTAACCGCTACAACGGCGGGTACTTGGACAGTAGAAGGTGCTTCAATTTCTGATGGTTTAATTATCACCGCTACACCAGCAACATTTACACTTGCTGCAGGTGAGAGTCAAACTATAGCAATCAATGTTGATGCTATTGCTGCAGAAAGCGACGCATGGGCATTTGGCCATGTTGTTATGACATCAGGTGCACACCCAACAGCTAGAATCCCTGTTAGTGTTAAAGCTTCA
>JBFJQB010000056.1:0-15632 GCA_041616855.1 Cognaticolwellia sp.
CACTTTAGCGCCATTTCTAGCGACGGTTTCAAAACTTTAGCTGAAGGTCAACGTGTACAGTTTACTGTTACTGATGGCCAAAAAGGCCCGCAAGCTGAAAACATCGTTTGCATCTAAATTTTTTAATTAATGGGCTTTAATTAGCCCGTTAATGAATACTAGTTTGAAAGAAAGTTCTGTTTATTTGTACGTTCCACGTCGTTTTAGTGATAATACTTCGCGTAATCCTCAGTTAAATACTTGTTTTTTTCCAGCTCAATTGCCTACTTTCAGGCACACTTTTATTAATTTATAGGATTATCTATTATGTCTAATACAACAACTGGTTCAGTTAAATGGTTCAACGAAGCAAAAGGTTTTGGTTTTATCGAGCAAGAGTCTGGCCCAGACGTTTTTGCTCACTTTAGTGCCATTTCTAGCGACGGTTTCAAAACTTTAGCTGAAGGTCAACGTGTACAGTTTACTGTTACTGATGGCCAAAAAGGCCCGCAAGCTGAAAACATCGTTTGCATCTAATTTAGTTTTACTAAATTATATTGGCTAACAAGTTAGCCAATAACGAAAAATCGCAGTGATATTAATTTATGTCTGCGATTTTTTTTATTCCTTCATTAATAAATCTACATTCATAGCACGCTATTTATACTACCGCGACTTAATAATGAATCTCCAGACTTCCCTAGGCACAAATAAGTCGCAAACCTTGAGCAACCGAGCAGATGGGCAACGAGAAAATCTATACCTAGCTATCTTCAATAAGATATTTACAACATAGATGTTATTCGAAAATTAGATCACATGCTTCATGAAAAAGCCCTCATCAGTACTCTAAAACTGCTAATACCGTTATTGGCTAAAGGTGATTAGGATAAAAATTTTTCTGTAACCTAATAATTTATTTCAGTGGCACCTAATGACTTTTACATTAGCTGATTTATATCAGTGATATGTAAATTTTTTGGTGTAAGTTTACCCTATAATTTAGGGCTATTATTACTATACGGTTTGCATCACACTGATTTTTTCTGTAATTAATCAGCCTATTTATGAGCTACTTTATAATACGGAGCTACGAATGAAAATGCCTTCGAAAATACTTACCATTTTAATTTTAGCGTTATTATTTCAAGGCTGTGCTAGTCAAAAAGAAGCTGGTACATTGGCCGGCGCTGTGACTGGTGCCGCCGTTGGTTCGAGTGTTGGTAAAGGCAGTGGACGTGCTTTAGCCATATTCTTCGGTGCTATTATTGGCAGTGAATTAGGCAGAACTATCGGTGAATATATGGATGCTCACGATCGTAGTCGAACTGCTTATGTGTTGGAGCACAACAAAACCAATGAGATTTCATCTTGGCGCAATCCTGACACAACGCATTATTATAAGGTACAGCCAACGGTTACCTATCAAACCAATGAGGGTCCTTGCCGTGAATTTACTGTTGATGCTCAAATAGCAGGTAAAATTCAACAACTATACGGATATGCTTGCCGACAGGCTGACGGCAGTTGGAAAATGATGAATAATCTATAGGTTTTGTATCAATTATTATTTTTTACTCACCAACCATATAAATAATTCACATTTAAATACTATAAATTAAAAGGCTTCCAACTTGTTGACCAGTTTAATGCCCATTTGACCAAGCTTGATTAACTAGATCGATAACCTCTGCATCACTGACCTGAGAGAAGTCTGTATACCACTGGCCAATCGATGAAAGTTGCCTGGGTTGTAGCGGACAAATAACTTCATCTACCATTTGGCGTAAGACCCCGACCCCCTCTGCTGGTGCCACTGGAATCGCCACGACTATTTTCTCTGGGCTTTGTTGCTTTACAGCATCAATTGCTGCATGCATAGTCGCACCTGTGGCTAAGCCATCATCTACTAAAATGACAATCTTATGATTGAGATCTGGATAAGGCCGCTGTCCTCGATAAACTTCAGAGCGACGATTCAACTCCAAAAGCTCTTTTTTTTCAACGATGTTCTGCTCAGCTTGATTAACACCATAGCTTTGCACTATGTCTGTATTGATAACTTTAATACCACCACTCGCGATTGCCCCCATAGCTAATTCAGAGTAACCAGGGGTACCTAATTTTCTGACCAGTAATAAATCCAGAGGAGCATGCAGCTTTTTAGAGATCTCAAAAGCGACGGGTAGACCGCCTCTGGGCAAGGCCAAAACAATAACGTTTTTATGGTTTGTATAAGAGGATAGTACTTCTGCAAGCTCTTGACCGGCAACAGCTCTATTAGGGATCAAATTCTGCATATTGCACTCCTCTATTGATTTAAAAATCACCTTGATTTGTCAAGCAAGCTGAAAAGAAATGAGTGATTTATTAGCTGGTATTAACACAATCTTAAAATTCATTCTGGCTTAAAAAACCTAAAATCGACATAAAAAAGGTTCATGAATTTACCTTTACTAATATTAAGTTTAGTACTTTTTATCAAGTATCGATCTTTAGGCAAAGTCACGAACAATTTATAACCTGCGAATGATTATTTTTATATTACCTGACAAGCTTGAAATTGTTTTACATTATGCGATTTCAACTAAAAAGCCCTAACATAAAAATGTTAGGGCTTTATTTAGCAATCCAAGATTTTATCTACTTTTTACGAAAATTATTCCACGGTAACTGATTTAGCTAAGTTACGTGGTTGATCAACGTCTGTACCTTTAATAATAGCCACATAATAAGATAATAATTGTAGCGGTAAGGTATAAACGATTGGTGCGATGATATCGTCACAATGCGGAACATTGATGACTTTCATCGTGTCATCGCTACTGAAGTTGGCACTGGCATCGGCAAATACGTACATTAAGCCTCCGCGAGCACGTACTTCTTCAACATTAGATTTTAATTTTTCAATTAAATCATTTTTAGGTGCAACAACAATAACCGGCATTTCAGCATCTATAAGAGCTAATGGCCCGTGTTTAAGTTCACCGGCGGCATAAGCTTCAGCATGAATGTAAGAAATTTCTTTTAACTTCAGTGCGCCTTCCATTGCGATTGGGTATTGATCGCCGCGGCCTAAGAATAATGCATGATGTTTATCAGCAAAGTCTTCAGCTAAGTCTTCAATCGAACTGGCTAAGGCTAATACTTCTTCCAATTTATTTGGCAAAGTCATTAACGATTTTGCGATTTCATCTTGTTTTTCTTGTGTCATACCATGATGCTGACCAATCGCTAAGGTCATCATTAACAAACCAACAAGTTGAGTAGTAAAGGCTTTAGTTGACGCAACGCCGATTTCTGCGCCCGCTTTAGTCATAAAGGCAAGATCAGATTCACGCACTAATGAAGAGCCAGCAACATTACAAATCGTTAAACTTGCGCGATAACCAATTTCTTTCGCTAAGCGCAAGGCGGCTAAGGTATCCGCCGTTTCACCAGATTGTGAAATAGTAACCAATAAGGCATTTTTCGGTACATGTGATTGGCGATATCTAAACTCACTGGCAATTTCAATATTACAAGAAACGCCGGCTAACGCCTCTAACCAGTAGCGCGCCACCATACCTGAATGGTAACTCGTACCACAGGCGATAATTTGTACATGTTCAATTTCTTGAAAGATAGCATCAGCGCCCTCGCCAAACGTTTGAATGTCTAAGACATTACCCAACAGACGACCTTCTAAAGTGTTACGTATGGCAGTAGGTTGCTCGTAAGTTTCTTTTAACATGTAGTGACGGTATTCACCTTTGTCACCTGTATCGTGACTAACTTCAGACTCTTTTGCCTCACGAATTACCGGCTTACCGTCAAGATCAAAAATATTGACTTCAAAACGAGTAACCTCTGCAACGTCACCTTCTTCTAAAAATGAAAATTTACGGGTCACTGGCAAAAGCGCTAACATGTCTGAGGCAATAAAGTTTTCGCCAACCCCGTAACCTATCACTAATGGGCTACCAGAACGGGCAACCACAACACGGTCTTTATCGCGAGTATCAACAACTACAGTTCCGTAGGCACCTTCAAGTTGCTTAACTGTGATCTGCACAGCACTTAATAAACTACCCGCTGTTTTTAATTCATGATGAACTAAGTGCGCAATAACTTCAGTATCGGTTTCAGACGTAAAGCTATAGCCTAAACCTTGTAGACGGGTGCGCAGTTCATCGTGATTTTCGATAATACCATTGTGCACTACCGCAATAGTTTCTGAAGAAATATGCGGGTGTGCATTAATTTCACTTGGCGCGCCGTGTGTTGCCCAACGGGTATGTGCGATACCTGTACCGCCCGATATCGGGTTTGCTTGTAAAGCATCGGCAAGCTCTTGCACTTTACCTAGACGACGCGCACGATTAAGTTGATTGTCATCATTTACAATTGCTATACCTGCAGAGTCATAACCACGATATTCTAAGCGCTTTAAGCCTTCTACTAAAATGTCTGCGACATCACGTTGTGCGACAGCACCAACAATTCCACACATATTATTTATCCTTTTAACTGGCGATAACGAGGTTAACGCCTTGTTTAGTTATTTCATTTCGCACGTTTTCAGGCATATCTGCATCTGTGATCAACGTGTGAATTTTTTCCCAAGGTAATTCTAAATTTGGTATTTTTCGATTAAGCTTTTCTGAGTCTAACATTACGATAACTTCACGAGACACTTCCGCCATTACGCGACTTAAACCTAGCAGTTCATTAAAGGTTGTTGTACCGCGCGCCAAATCAATGCCATCGGCGCCAATAAATAACTGATCAAAATCATAAGAGCGTAAAACACTTTCTGCGACTTGCCCTTGAAAAGATTCCGAATGTGGGTCCCAAGTACCACCGGTCATCAATAATGTCGGTTCATTTTCTAAGGCATGTAAATCAGACGCGATGGCGAGCGAATTGGTCATGACTACTAAACCTTGTTTTGCACTTAACTCACGCACCAAGGCTGACGTTGTGCTACCGCTATCTAAGATAATACGATTGTGATCACGAATCAGCGATGCCGCCGTTTTTGCAATCATGATCTTTCGTTTCGAAACTTTTTCCGTTTTCGGCTCAATAATTTCATGAGGTAAAGGTACTGCTCCACCATATCTGCGCAGTAATAAGCCACTATTTTCCAATACCGCTAAGTCTTTACGGATAGTAACTTCTGAGGTATCAAACATTTTCGCTAGGCTATCTACGCTTACTTCACCGACATTGCTTAACTCTGCAATGATGGTATGACGGCGCTGCTGAGTATTTCGTTTTGACATTGCTTTCGTTTTACTCTTAAAAGTTTCGATTTAAAACTTAGCTATTAGAACAAAAGCTGAAAATAAAAACAATATTTATCTAAAGATCGGTCACCAATTTCCCCCTAGTACTCACTAAATTATCAGTAACTTTAGCGCAGGGTAAATGTCTTCGATATTATGCTTAGGCTTTTGCCAGTAGGAAATTGTGTTTTAATCGGAACATTAGCTAAGTTTTTTAAGGCTAAAAACTAAAAATGCACTAGTTGTCAAACTAGTGCATTGATAAAAATAAACTCTGTAAAGGTTATTTTTTACTTGGACGTTTCCAACCAGCAATGTTGCGTTGTTTACCGCGTGCAACACTTAAGTCATGATCTTCGACATTTTTAACAATAACCGAACCCGCTGCTGTTGTCGCCATTTCGCCAATGGTAACTGGCGCGACTAACGAAGCATTTGAACCAATGAAGGCCCCCGCGCCAATCACAGTTTTAAACTTATTTACGCCGTCGTAGTTACAAGTAATGGTGCCAGCACCAATATTAGCGTTAGCGCCGATTTCTGCATCACCTAAATAGCTTAAGTGACCAGCCTTTGCGCCTTCACCAAGCGTTGATTTTTTCATTTCAACAAAATTACCAACGTGAGCATCACGCTTTAACTCTGAACCAGGGCGAATACGGGCAAATGGGCCAACTGACGCTAACTCACCGATAATACTACCTTCAATCATACTATTAGGTTTAATTTCAGCACCCTGACCAATAGAGCAATTTTTCAAAATGCAGTTTGCACCAATAGTCGCATTGTCGGCAATATCAACATTACCTTCAAAAATACAGTTAATGTCGATCACCACTTCTTGGCCAACGGTTACATTGCCGCGAATATCAATACGACTTGGGTCACGTAAGCTTGCGCCTGCAATCATTAACTCTTCAGCTTTTCTGATTTGATATGCACGCTCTAAGCCGGCAAGTTGCACACGATTATTAGCGCCTTCAACTTCAATTTCACTGTCAGGATGTGCAGTCGCGATGGGTTTACCTTCATGGTGACAAGCGGCAATAATATCCGTTAAGTAATATTCGCCTTGGGCATTGTCACTGGAAAGGTTTGATAACCAGCGTTTTAAGTCGCCGCCATTGGCCAATAAAATACCGGTGTTCGCTTCATTAACCAAAAGTTGTTCTGCGCTAGCATCTTTTTGTTCAACAATCCCCACAACTGAACCTGAGCTATCTCGCATAATACGACCATACCCTGTAGGGTTGGCTAAGTGTACTGTTAACAGTGCCATGCCATTCTCAGGCTTCGCGGCAATTAAGCGCTGTAATGTGCTCACTTGCGTTAAGGGCACATCACCGTAAAGCACTAATACATCTTCATCATCAGATAAGAAGGGGGATGCCATATCAACGGCATGGCCTGTACCTAGTTGCTCTTTTTGCTCAACAAAAGTTAAATCATCACCGGTAACTTTAGCTTTTAATACTTCACCGCCAAAACCATAAACTAGGTAGATGTTTTCGCTATCAACTTGGCGTGCAGCATCAATAACATGTGACACCATAGGCTTTTCAGCCACAGGGTGTAACACTTTAGGTAAAGCAGAGCGCATACGAGTACCTTTACCCGCAGCAAGGATAACAACAGAGAGAGCCATAATTTTTCCGATTATTTTTATAAAAGTAGATATTTAACGATAACATTGTAGCGTTTTTTTAATTTTCACACTATTAAAATTCTATTAACAATTTTCGCCAAAACTAGCCTGCTAGTAAAAGATCCAAGACTGGGATATCGCATATCACTAGGGTTTGGGTATATACTGTGCCCGTTTTAACTCTGTAAACATTTCGATAGACAAAAGCATTAAGGCTTAAAATAAATGACACCCATCGCTGAACAAATTGCCAAAGAACTTGATGTAAAAGCCAGCCAAATAAATGCGGCTATAAACCTATTAGATGAAGGTGCAACGGTACCTTTTATTGCTCGTTATCGCAAAGAAGTCACGCAAGGCCTTGACGACAATCATTTGCGTCACCTTGCGCAAAGGTTAAGTTATTTGCGTGATTTGGCTGATCGTCGAAAAGTTATTATCGCCAACATAGAACAGCAAGGTAAATTAACGCCTGCTTTAGCCAATGAATTAAAGAATGCCGATAATAAAACCCGTTTAGAAGATCTCTACTTACCCTTTAAACCGAAAAGAAAAACCAAGGGACAAATAGCGATTAACGCTGGTTTAGCGCCTTTAGCTGATAAGATTTACAATAATTGGCAACTCAACCCTGAACAAGAAGCAACAGCTTATATCAATAAGGAACAAGGTTTTAGCGACGAAAAATCCGTGCTTGATGGTGCACATTTCATTTTGGTTGAGCGCTTTGCCGAAGACGCGAATTTAATCCAAAAATTACGCCGTCACTTGCTTAAGCAAGCACACCTGTGCAGCAAACTTGTTAAAGGCAAAGAAAACGATGCAGCAAAATATCGCGATTACTTTGAGCATTCAGAATTATTAAGAAACGTGCCTTCACATCGCATGCTAGCCATGTTGCGCGGCCGTAATGAAAACTTATTATCGTTACGTATTGATGTTGACCCTGGACAAGAAGGTGGCTTTTCAAGTGCCGAGCAACTTATTACCGAACACTTCAACTTACGCTTAAGCGGACAAGCAGCGGCAGCGTTTTTAACCAAAGTAGTGCAATCTACGTGGAAAATTAAGTTAAGCCAAAGCTTAGAAACGGAGTTATTAGGCAAACTACGAGAACAGGCTGAAGTTGAAGCCATTAAAGTATTCTCACGTAATTTGCATGATTTAATGATGGCAGCCCCTGCGGGAGCCAAAACCACCTTAGGTTTAGATCCGGGTATGCGCACCGGCTGTAAATTAGCTATTGTTGATGCCACCGGAAAATTGTTACAAACCGCCACTATTTTTCCACACGCGCCACAAAACCATTGGGAAAAATCGCTACGTACCTTAGTCAACTTATGTCAGCAACATAAAGTCGAGTTAATAGCGATAGGCAATGGTACAGGCTCACGTGAAAGTGACAAACTTATTGCTGAGGTTATTGCTAAATTAGAAAAAAACAAACCGACTAAGGTTATTGTCAGTGAAGCGGGCGCGTCAGTATATTCAGCGTCGGAATTTGCCGCGAAAGAGTTTCCTGATTTAGACGTATCCATTCGTGGTGCTGTGTCGATTGCTCGCCGTTTGCAAGACCCTTTAGCTGAACTCGTAAAAATGGATCCAAAAGCAATTGGAGTTGGCCAATATCAACATGATGTCAGCCAAAGTCAACTCAGCCAAACCTTAGATAATGTTATTGAAGACTGTGTTAATGCAGTCGGTGTCGATTTAAATAGCGCTTCTGCTCCCTTGTTATCAAGAGTTTCAGGCTTAAATAAAACCATGGCGAATAATGTAGTGAATTTTCGTAATGAGAATGGGCGTTTTAACAACCGTAATGAGTTAAAGAAAGTCGCCCGCCTAGGGCCAAAAGCGTTCGAACAAGCGGCCGGTTTTTTACGCATCAGTAATGGCAACAACCCGTTAGATTACTCAGCAGTACACCCTGAGACTTACCACTTAGTGGAACAAATTTCACAGCAACTCGATACGCCGCTCAGTGAAGTAATTGGTAATAAATCAGCGCTTGAAAAAATTAATATTGAGACACTCGTTAGTGATAACTTTGGTGCTGTAACGATTAAAGATGTTATTAGTGAGTTAGAAAAACCTGGACGCGATCCACGTCCTGAATTTAAAACGGCTACTTTTCAAGAGGGCGTTAATACTATCAACGACCTGAAGGTGGGCATGATACTCGAAGGCGTTATTTCTAATGTGGCTAACTTTGGAGCCTTTGTTGATATTGGTGTGCACCAAGACGGTCTAGTGCATATTTCATCACTGACCAATAAATTTGTTAGCGACCCACATGAAGTCGTTAAAGCGGGTGAAGTAGTAAAAGTTAAGGTGGTAGAAGTCGACCCACAACGTAAACGCATTAGTTTAACCATGCGTTTAGATGAAGCGATTACCCCAGCAAACAATCAAAGGACAGAAAAAACCAGTAAAGCAGTAAATAACGATAAAAAGCCTCAACATCGGAGCAAAAACCAAGCAAAATCGAAAGCTCCAACCCCCGCTAACAATGCCGCTATGGGTAATGCTTTTGCAGATGCTTTTGCCAAACTAAAAAAATAGTCGCTAGAGTAGATAATTTAAAAAGCCGCATTATTGCGGTTTTTTAAATTTAGCCTACAAGTATGCTCCCAAAAAAGTTGCGCTAAGTAGCATCATTAACTTGCACATTTAGCATGACTCGTTACCATAGCCGACTTTCAAGACCTTGTCTTAGTCAGCATTGGAAAATCATGGAACTCAGTAATTATTACCTCTATTTTAGTATTTCACTACTTGCCTCAATTAGTATTGGTCCTTCTGTGATATTGGCTGCAAGTAATGGCGTAAATTTTGGTCGTAAACGAGCATTGGCCGGTGTTTTAGGCCATGTCAGTGCCGTGATGATATTAGCACTGATATCGGCTTCAGGTTTAGGGGTTATTTTGATGGCCTCCGACGTTGCTTTTACGGTGATAAAATACTTTGGTGCCTGCTACTTGGTGTATATCGGTATCGCGATATGGCGCAGCAAAGGCGCTTGGTCGTTTGCTGAAAATAAACAACAAACTCCTGCCAAACGAGCACTATTCAAACAAAGCTTTATATTGGGATTAAGCAACCCAAAAGCGCTAGTTTTTTTCTCCGCTTTATTTCCACAATTTATCGACCCCGCACAAGCAATATTGCCACAATTTCTGTTACTTGCTGGAACAAGTTTATGTAATGCCTTTATTTTTACTTCTATCTACGTGGTCGTTGCCTTTCGTTTTCGTGATTATTTTCTCTCGTCAATTAGCCAGCGTTGGGTAGGTAAAACCACTGGCGGCATATTCGTTGGTTTTGCTGCAGCATTGCTCGCAAGTTAACTTTTAAGCAAGATCAAAATATTTGCCAATTACATAATAAATGAGCTCATCACAAAATGTTTGCTCTCGTATCCCGTACATCAAGTAAGTTGCTAATTATCGTGACAGGTACTCTATTGGTCGATAATTGCAGCCGTATCGTTAAAAGAAATGATAGAATATTGAAAATATTCTATTTTTATAACTGATAAATACAAGGTTATTCATGGTTTCAAAAATAAAACTCCTTTGTTCAAGCGCAATGTTAGCGTGCTTGGCCAACCTAACTTCTAGTGTTAACGCTAAGTCGCTAAACATTGAAAAATATCAACATGCAGAGCAACAGCTGAATAAACACACCAGTAAGTTGGTGGTTGGCACGCTAGACTACCCAAACTGGGCTGATAACACTCAATTAACCTATCGAAGCCATACAGAGCAAGGCAATCAATTTTTCATTGTTGATGCTCTCACTAAACAAAAGAAATTGGCGTTCGATCATCAAAAACTTGCCCGCGCATTAGCTCGTATTACCAATCAAGAAGTAACTCAAGAAAAACTGCCTTTTAGTCAATTTGAATTTACTGCTGAAAAACAAATTTCACTAACAGTGTCGGGTAAGTCTTACCAATGTAATATTGAAAAGTATTTATGTCAGCTAAATAAAAATGCTATCAAGAGTAATGAATTAGTAGCCCCTAATGGTAAACTAGTGGTTTATATTCAAAACCACAATCTCTGGTTGCGTGACTTAACTACCAATACGGTAAAACAATTAACCACTGATGGTGTACAATATTTTGCTTACGCAACTAACAACGCGGGCTGGATTCGCGATGAAAAGCCAGTAGTAAAATGGTCGCCTGACTCAACAAAACTCACCACTTTTAAACATGATGGACGAAATGTCGGCGAAATGGGTATTGTATCTACCGCCGTTGGCCACCCAGAAATCGACGTTTGGAAATACCCATTACCTGGTGATGATAATATCTTCAAAATTCATCGTGTGGTAATTGATGTTGAACAAGCCAGTATGGTTATGTTGGATATGCCTGCTGATGATCACCGCTCTACCATCACTGACCACGTTGCCGGACGCGATGGCAGTTTATTAGATATTGATTGGTCAAGTGATAGCAGTCATTTCGCTTTTGTATCATCAGCGCGCGACCATCAAAGCGCAACGCTAAAATTAGCGGATGCCACTACAGGTAAAGTGCGCACGGTTTTATCCGAAACAAGCAAAAGTTTTTTCGAGTCGGGTGTTAGTGGCATCAGTTGGAAATACCTAGATAAAAGCAATGAGTTTATTTGGTTCTCGCAGCGGTCAAACTGGGGACATTTATACTTAGTTGATGCGGCTACAGGTAAAATTAAAAATCAAATAACCCAAGGTGATTGGACGGTATTAGAATTACTCAATGTTAATCAAGACACCGGTAAGCTCATTTTTACTGGCGCAGGTAAAGAGGGTGGCGATCCCTATTTTCATTACCTCTACAGTATTAACAAAGATGGTTCAGATCTAACCTTATTAACCCCTGAGAAAAAACATCATCGCATTTCTTTGAGTAAAAATGCTGATTATTTCTTAGATCGTGTTTCCACGCCAAATACTGCCGAAACTAGCTTTATTCGCAGTACGAGCAATAAATCAGGCTTTGTGGTCGAGCAAATGGATATTAGCAAACTAACGGCAACGGGTTGGCAAGCACCGACTCCGTTTATCGTTAAAGACCGTAATCACGAGCATGATGTCTATGGTTTGATGTATAAACCTAGCGATTTTGATGCCACTAAGTCTTACCCTGTGGTGAATTACTTATATCCGGGTCCACAAGTAGGCAGCATTCGTGGTCGTCATTTCAGAACGGCTCGTGGTGATAATCAAGCGATTGCTGAGCTTGGCTTTATTGTGGTTGAAATTGATGCACTCGGTACACCGGGTCGTTCAAAGAGTTTTCATGAATTTTACTATCAAAATATGGGCGATAGCGGCATTCCAGATCAAGTGGCCGCCATTAAACAACTAGCGAAACAACATAGCTGGATTGATAGTACTAAAGTCGGTATTTGGGGACATTCTGGTGGTGGCTTCGCTTCGACGCGAGCTTTACTAACCTATCCAGACTTCTATTCTGTTGCAGTGTCACAAGCGGGTAACCATGATAACAGAAACTATGCTGATGAGTGGGGCGAAAAATATCATGGTGTATTAGTTGAAAACGAAGATGGCAGCACGAATTATGACAGCCAAGCGAATCAACTCATTGTAGATAACCTAAAAGGCAAGTTACTTATTGCTCATGGCACAACAGACACCAATGTACCGCCATATAACACCTTAGTGGTGGTTGAAGCGTTAATTGCAGCCAACAAGGACTTCGATATGCTGATGCTACCAAATCGCGGCCATGGCTTCGCTAGAGAGTCATATATGATGCGCAAGCGTTGGGACTATTTCGTTCAGCACTTAATGGGGCTAACACCACCGAAAGAGTTTAACTTTGCCGAGTAACTAATGCGTTAGACACGCTGAATAATAAAAAGGGAGCAATGCTCCCTTTTTACTGCTTGTCTAAAACTATTTCAGTTTTACTGGCGAATACCTTCGATATGCAAAATTAAATCGACTTTACCATAATCTTTTTCAAAGCCAAATTCAGCCATAGTGATACTGGTTGTTCCACTAAACCCCGCACGATAACCACCCCACGGATCTTTTCCTTCACCAATTTTAACCGCATCAATGACCAAAGGCTGGGTAACACCGTGCAAAGTAAAATCACCTACGATGCTAAGCTTACCATCACCTTTATCTGTCACTTTATGACTAACGAAGGTTGCTTGTGCATATTTACTGACATCTAAAAAATCATCCGAGCGCACATGTTTATCACGTTTTGCATGATTTGAATCAACGCTAGCAGTATTTATGGTTACATTAACTTTAGATGCAGCAATATTATCTTTATCATAAGTAAAACTACCTGAAAAGTCGTTAAAGCGACCTGAAAGTATGCTAAAACCTAAATGGCTAACTTGAAAATTTATTGAAGCATGAGCGCCTTTGGTATCGATAACATAATCAGCGGCAAGCGCAGGTATTAATCCACTTGACGTTAGTAAAGCACTAGCAAATATCAGCTTGTTCATATCCGTTCCTTTAATTACATTTATATTGAATTGGCGATGTTAATTCACTTAAACATGCGTTTTAGGGTGCTATCTTTATCGATAAAGTGATGTTTCAAGGCAGCAATGGCATGCAGTAGCACGAAAAATATTAAAGCATACGATAAGTAATAATGCATCAGCCCTGCAATGTCTGCTTGGTTTTCGATTGCTAACACAACGGGCGTAACATCAAACCAATCAAATACCGCAACGGCTTTACCGTTAGCACTGCTAATGAGATAACCGGAGATCAAGACACTAAACAACGCTAAATACAAAATAAAGGTCATCAATGCGGAGGCTTTTGTCTCTAAAACACTATGACCAGTGATTGCCGATGGTTTACCCGCATTACGGCGCCAAAACAACCTGAATATGGTTGTTATTAATAGCAAAATACCTAAGCTTTCATGCCAATGCGGCACAAGTTGGTACCACTCGCTGTAATAATCCAGTTCTACCATCCAATAGCCAGAAGCAAATAACACAAAAACGGCTAAAGCCGAAAGCCAATGTAATAACTTACTCAGTAAGCCATATTGCTGCTGATTGTTTTTCCACAACAATTTTTTGCTCATCACTTTGCATCTCAAACCGGATTGTTACATTTAGTTTAGCGACACAATGGCTATAAACCTAGTCACTTGCATGCAATTTATGGTGTTTATCGAAAATAGCTAAGCCAGATTGTTGTAGGGGGAGAACAATCATTGACGTCAATTATGCCAAAAGTAAAGCGCTTACGGTGATTTTGACAAACAAGCTCTGTTTTCTTATATCGACAAACCTCAAGTCATAATTGTCTATAGCCAAAAATAAAGTAATAAAAAAGCGACTATTTACCGAAGTAAAAGTCGCTTTTTTTGATCACTAAAACTTAGTGTTAGCTAATTTTTGCTCAAAGCTTGAATAACACGTAATTGTGCAACAGCACGAGCTAATTCAGCTGCAGCTTCAGCATAATCAACATCATTGCCATGTTCATTCATGTGCTTTTCTGCACGTTCTTTAGCCTGCATAGCTGCTTGCTCATCTAAATCATCACCACGTACCGCGATATCCGCTAATACTGTGATGTTATTAGGTTGAACTTCTAACATACCGCCAGAAAGGTAGATGATTTCTTCTTTCCCACCATTTTTAACGATTCTTGCCATACCAGGTTTTAGTGAGGTCAGCAAAGGTGCGTGACCAGGCATAATACCTAATTCACCTTCGCTACCTGTGATCTGTAATGATTCAATGCTACCAGAAAACAACGCTTCTTCAGCACTTACTACATTAAGATTTACAGTTGGTATTGCCATTTTGACCTCCTAATTGGTGACTAAATTACTGATTCAGTAAGTAGTCACCAGCCTTCATTACATGTTTTTCGCTTTTTCAGCTGCTTCTTCAATAGAACCAACCATGTAGAAAGCTTGCTCAGGTAAATCATCAAACTCACCTGCAAGTAATCCTTTAAAGCCACTGATAGTGTCTTTAAGTGATACATACTTACCAGGAGAACCGGTGAATACTTCAGCAACGAAGAACGGTTGAGATAAGAAACGTTGAATCTTACGTGCGCGATTCACCGCTAACTTATCTTCTTCAGATAACTCGTCCATACCTAAGATGGCGATGATATCTTTAAGTTCTTTGTAACGTTGTAATGTTGATTGAACACCACGGGCAGTTTCATAATGCTCGGTACCAACCACTAATGGGTCAAGTTGACGAGAAGTAGAATCTAGTGGGTCAATTGCAGGGTAAATACCTTGCGAAGCAATATCACGAGAAAGTACAACAGTTGCATCTAAGTGAGCAAAGGTTGTAGCAGGAGATGGATCGGTCAAATCATCTGCAGGTACGTATACCGCTTGGATTGAAGTGATTGAACCCTTCTTCGTTGACGTAATACGCTCTTGAAGTACACCCATTTCTTCAGCAAGTGTTGGTTGGTAACCAACCGCTGAAGGCATACGACCTAACAATGCAGATACTTCAGTACCAGCAAGTGTATAACGGTAGATGTTATCTACGAAGAATAAAACGTCACGACCTTCGTCACGGAACTTCTCAGCCATGGTTAAACCAGTAAAGGCAACACGTAAACGGTTTCCTGGAGGCTCGTTCATTTGGCCGTAAACTAACGATACTTTATCAAGTACGTTAGAATCGTTCATTTCATGGTAGAAATCGTTACCTTCACGAGTACGCTCACCTACACCAGCAAATACTGAGTAGCCG
>JBFJQB010000057.1:0-15087 GCA_041616855.1 Cognaticolwellia sp.
TAAGTGAAACCATGGCAGAGGCAGTGTTGGCGTGGAGTTTATATTTACATCGAGAGATGCCGAAATACGCGAAGCAGCAGCAAAATAAACTCTGGCAGCAATTACCCTATGTATCAGCAAGCGAGCGACGTATTGGCGTGCTCGGCCTAGGCGCTTTAGGTCAACAGAGCGCCAAGCAATTACAAAACCATGGTTTTAAGGTGATGGGCTGGAGTCGTAGTGCTAAAACCTTAGCAGGCATTAGCACTTACAGTGGTGAACAGGGTTTAAGGCAAATGCTCGCGCAAAGTGATATTTTGGTGTGCTTACTGCCGTTAACCGCTGCGACACACGGGCTCATCAATAAAGCGTTACTCGAGCAACTCCCAAAGGGCAGCTCACTGATTAATTTTGCTCGTGGCGCTATTGTTAACACCGAAGATCTGCTTAATGCTTTGAACTGTGAGCACATTAACCATGCCGTGCTCGATGTGTTTGAACAAGAGCCTTTGTTATCTAGCAGTGAACTGTGGCAGCATCCTAATATCACCATACTGCCTCATATTTCTGCCCCCACTACTATCGACACAGCGTGTCAAATTGTGGCAAAAAATATTGCTTATTATCGCCAAACGGGACAACTTCCTCCGTGTGTTGATAAAACCATCGGCTATTAGCGGTGTTGTTGAATTTCCGCCCAGCGTCTTAAGGCGAGCACTATTGCATGGTTTGTAGAAAATGTCGGTAGTTCTCTAACAGTGTATTATTGTTATTGTTGGTTCGCGTTACTAAATAGATAGGGCGCTTAATGGATAGCGGACTGTCGATGACAAATAGAGCTTTAGACTCCACCAGTGTCGCGATCAATTCGATGGGCAGGTAGGCAAATCCTCCTTGTGACATCATCACTTCTAGGGCGATCATGGCTGTACTGGTTCTTAATGCCGGTTGAAATTTGTGATGTAAAGCATGCTCCTTTTGAAAGGTTAAGCCCCAATCGACATAAACATACTGTTCAATTAAATCCTGATAATCTTCAGACGTAGAAACTAAAGCCAGTTCAAAATAGCCAATAAGTTCATTATTAAAATTGGGATCTTTGATGGGGTCGGTCAGTAAACCAATATCTAAGGTTCTTTCGCCAAGTTTTCGCTGAATAGTTTCTCGAGCAGATATTTCCGTACCTAATGATACCTGCTGAAAAAACGCAATAGATTTATTGATCCGAGAGCTAAGAAAAGCATCCCAAACATTGGGCGTTGCAGCGATATCAAATTTAATTTTTTGTTGCTTTGCTAAAGCAATCGACTGTTTGGATTGCTCCATTTGTTCAATCATTAAATTGGCATGAGCAATCAAGGTTTCGCCGGCTGGCGTTAATTTTAAATTGTTTTTCTCGCGGATAAATAACTGAGAATCATAAAACTCTTCAAGTTGTTTTATTCTGGCACTTACCGCTGCTTGCGTTATATACAGGTTTTCTGCTGCGTGACCAAAGTGCCGAGTCTCCGCTACTTGAATGAATGTTTTAAATACCCGAATGTCCATAAGTTACATCAATAAATTTCATTACCGCTAATGTAGGAGATATTTATCAATACGACAATTTTTTTTTGTTTTTCTTCATCACTTTTTTAGGCTAACTTTGCTGGCAGTTGGTGTTGGTTGGTACTAACGACCCATTCAAAAAACTTTTAATATTTCAAAGGGGTGAACGTAATGGAAACGACTATTCGTAAAGGTAACAAGCCATTTTATGGTGATGCTATTTTTTCACATGGTATTTCACGTAGTGGCTACTTTAATAAACGAGAGTCTGAAGAACTACAAGAATATGGTGCAACTTTTGAAGCATTACTGTCGGGAGCGTTAGCACCTGACAACGAAGAAGAGTCAGCCTTTATTGCCGGTATGAAAATTCAAAATGAAAGTGATTTATATGCGGTTAAGCTTTGGAATAAATATCTACAAAGCGTCATCAAATCAAAATGCCATCATGGCTTTATGCTCAGTGAAGCCAGCGCAAGGTCATCACAAACCATTGAACTTGAAGGTGCTGCTTAAGTTCACTGTTATTGATGCGTTTGCGTTCATTTTTTAACTGGCGAACCCACTTATTTAACGATGATTTATCGACAGTCATTGCTTGAGGGGCTTCGACTACAAAAAACTTTATCAAAGACTAATTGAGCACAGTCAAGTCTGAGTTCTGCTGTGAAGTTTGAGCTTTTCTTTTATGTCTATATTGTCCCCTAATTAGAGAGGAATCATAACACCTCTAATTAGGTGGCCAAATTAATTATGCCATAAAAAAAACTAGGAAGATGAAAGTCAAAAATATCGGTAAAAAGTACCACAAATAGCAATAGCGCGAACCCTTATCATGGTATTTGTATATTACGATTCCTGCAGAAATCAAGCAACTTGCCGGTAAAATAAACATGAAATAGTTAATTAAGGTTTCTTGCAGCGAAGAAACCCCTCCATCTATTATTAAGATTGAAATAGGCAAGACAAAAAGAACGCAAGATAACGCCAATTGAATAATCGTACCTAATACTACCCAAACCCAATACATAATCGTTCCTCAAATTAAAGTTTACTTATTATCTATAAATTCTTGATGAGCCTGTGCCCAAAATTGACTGGATATTTTGTTAATAACATTTGATTCAGCGTTAATTAACACGGCAAAGCCAAGGTCAAGCTCCGGCGAGTAGCCAATATCAGCTCGAAAACCGGCGACCCAGCCTGAATGATAAATAATAGGTTGTCCGTCGAATTGATAAATACGCCAGCCGTAACCATAATGTGCATCGGTTAAATGCTCTCGCCAATAACGTCGACGTAAATCTTTTTTTGTTTTGATGCGCGGCGTGGTGAGCTCGGCGAGTAGAGCAGGAGACAACACTTCAGGGTTTTGCCCTAAATTAGCCATTAACCATTTTGCTAAATCTGTAATGCTAGCATTAACGCCGGCTGCTGGCGCAACCTTATAATAATCAGGTTCAACGTCTACTGTACGCCAAATATAGCGGCTAATATTTTTGCCAGCACTATTCTTTTTAGCCGTTTTAATTCTTTTTCTCAAAATATGAGGCTTGGCGGTATTTTCCTGTTGGAGAAATACGTCAATACCCACTGAGGCATTATTCATTTTTAAAGGGCTGAAGATTCTTTCCTGCAACAACGTTGGGTAGCTTTTAGTTTGGCTTGCTTCGATAGCTGGCTGTAAAAAACCGTAAGCAATATTTTGATAACCGTAACATTTTGCCGGCGGGCAAATAGGGGTAACACGGTTAAAGCGGTTAATTATTTTATCCATGCTCCAATTTTCATGCAGTAAATTATCGTAGGCATTGGGCATAAGGCCACTTGAGTGGCTGAGCAGGTGTTTTAATTGAATTTTATCGGCTGCGCCTTGGGTGGCTAGCGTAAAGTTAGGCACATACTTAGTGATTGGGTCTGATAATTTAAGCTGCTGCTCTTGTGCCAACATAGTCGTTATCGTTGCGGCAAAAGGCTTAGAGACTGAAGCGAGACGAAACACGGTATGGTTATTAACTTTTTGGCTTTTCGCTTTATCAATATAACCAAAACTCTCCATGGCAATGATTTGATTGTTTTTCACCATGACGTAAGCGGCGCCTGGGATATTATATTTTTTTAACTCACTGGCAATACTCGCCGATAGCTTTTTATTAAAGTTATCTAGGTCCATAGCGTCGGGACTTGACGTTGAAAATAAACTGAGCAGTAGCGTGATAATGCGAAAAAGCATGTTGTTGACCATGTTAAAAAAAGCGCTTTAGTCTAGCGAGTTAATTGACAAATAAAAAGTAAATTTAACTCGCTAGTGCTAAGGCTAATTGAGTGTTGAGCTTGATATCACAAAGCTTACGATTATTTATGGCTTTTAGCGTTAAACCAAAAGTTCATAAAGTCAGCGGTGAGTTTATTTTCAATTTCCATTGCCCGCTCTGTTGGGCAAAAAATCGTAAAAATAACCTGAGTATCGCCAATAGTTGAGGTCGCGACTTCAATATGAGGCTCAGGTCCGGCAATATTAATATCCAGTCTGTTTTCAATAACTTGATTATACCTTACAGCGACGTCATTAAAGTCAGCACAATAATTATTGGCGTTTATTCTTAGCGCTTCAATAAACTCAAATGGATTTACACTGCCGTCCCGGGTGATAGTAAAGTGATGCACAGCATAACGTTTAAGAAAGTTTAAGTTCTTAATGGCTGTAGTCACCAATTGATTATTCGGGATATAAAGGGTTTTACCAGTAAATTGATAATTATTGGTATTCACTTCCAGTAAAGTTAAGTTGATCCAATCAATCGAGTTTACTTCACCGCAGTTATTTCCGACTTGAATCCAATCACCAATGCGAAATGGTCGATTGGATATCACATAAATAAAGCCAACAAAACATTGAATAAATTCTCTTGTAACTAGCACGATTGCCACAACAAACGCGGCAATTGAGAAAGCAAATTTTTGAATCTCGACTGACCAAATATTAAACATCATGAAAATAAGCGCAAAGTTGAAAATATTATTCAAAAAATTAACCGTAAAGCGCTTATCTATTTTTTTCCTTTTTGCTCTGCGTTTAATAAAACGGGTAACCGTTAACTTGACTGTAATAATAGCGACAGCTAATAGCACCGTAATTAAGGTTTTATTTTCAACAACAGATGCTATGAAAGACTCAATCATATTTTGCTCGGATAATGACTAAGAACTTGCTTTAGTCGGTAGAATGAAAAGGTGCAAGGTAGATGATTTTACAAAACAAATCGAGAGAAATATGATCTTTTTCATGGTGTGCTTGCCAAATGCTGACTTACTTTAAAAAAACTAAACCTAATTCTATTCAGGTAAGGTACATTTATAGTTATCTATAATCAGCGCATGTTAAACCGCTTTTAAATAGGAATAGATATGAAATCACTTACCGGTGTAGTACTACTAGCTATGACGACTTTAACCTTTAGCCACGCCTCGTTTGCTAATACGAGTTTGCCGGCTAACCGCCACATTGCGGTAACAGGGAGCGCAGAAATAATGGCAATGCCTGATATTGCTATGGTGCATTTAACTGTTGAAAGTATTGAAAAAACTAGTTTGGATGCAAAAAAAGAGGTTGATGAAAGGGTTAATAACTTACTTGATGGTTTAGCAGACTTTGGTGTTGATGAAGCAAATGTTTCAGCGTCTAATATTTCTACTGAGGTGCGTTATGGCTATAATCGTGGAGAGCGAAATGAAGTTGAAGGCTATGTTGCGCGGCGAACCTTAAAAGTAACGCTCAACAAGCTCGAAAAGTTAAATGCATTGATGGATTTTGCTTTAAGTGTAAAAATTAACGCGATACGCAATATCGAATTGAAGTCTTCTCAAGAGCAACAGTTACAACAAGAGGTCAATGCGCTGGCAGTGAAGAATGCCCAAAGCAAAGGTCGCTCACTGGCAAATGCTTTTGGTGCTAATCTTGGGGCAATTTACAGCATTAATGCCAGCTCTAATCAGAGTTATCATCGTTATGGTGCTAATAGTGCAGGCAATGAAATTAGAATGGCCGATAGTACGGCAAAGCCGGGACGCTATTTACAGGAAAATATTGTTTTTTCTGCAACAATTAATGCGGTATTTGATCTTATGTTGTCAAATTAATTAAATCGACTATTATTAATTCAAGGCACTGTTTTTCATCTGCTTTAAAGCACGGCGGTGTGATTTTTATGATAAAAAATTATTATGCTGCCACTGATTAGTTGCTGTGTAAGTTCGATGAAGCAGTTAAACTATCAAGACAAAATTGTTAATGACTAGTTTATGGCAATTGTCTACTAACGAGAAAATATTGTTACGGCAAAAGTAGTTGTTTTCCAAGGAAAGGGCAGGAGGTTATATGGATAATGTATTTTGGCTGCAATATTTTGTCGTGATACTTTTTAGCTTGGTGCTGGTGGTGGTTTCGTTAAAAGAATTTACGGAAATACTGCCACGTAAAGTCAATTTCAGTAATGTCTTTCGGCGAATTGTTGGCTATTTAGGACTATTTGTTCTGGTTTTTACGACTTATAACTTACTTATCTATTTGCTCGTTTTCCGTTAGCCAGCTTTCCTTTTTAAATCATGCCACCTCTATTCAGTCATTTTTAATTTCTAGCTATTACGAGTGCCCCCTTTGCGCTATGGTACTAAGGTGCCAAATATTCACGGATTAAAATACGCTAACCTTGAGCATAAATTTAAATAATCAGGAATCCTTATGCTTAACCAGAAAGTAGCCTTAATTACCGGTTCAACCAGCGGTATTGGCCTAGCAACGGCGCATGTACTGGCCGCTCAGGGAATCAATCTCGTTTTACATGGTTTAATGTCGCCGACTGAAGGAGAGCAATTAGCAAATGAATTTTCAGCTAAATACGGCATTAAAGCCTTATTCGATGATGCGGATTTGAGCAATGTCGAGAATATCGAGCGTTTAATCGTTAATGCTATCGACAAAATGGGCAGTGTTGACATTTTGATCAACAATGCCGGCATACAACACACCGAAAGCGCTGAAAACTTTCCTCTTGATAAATGGAACGCCATTATTGCCATTAATTTATCGGCGGCGTTTCATGCCATACAATACTCGCTGCCGAATATGAAAAGTAAAGGTTGGGGACGCATTATTAATGTTGCTTCTGTACACGGACTTGTTGGCTCAGTGAACAAGTCCGCTTATTGCGCTGCCAAGCATGGTTTAGTGGGCTTAACTAAAGTTTTAGCATTAGAATGCGCTGAGCAGGGCATTACCGTTAATGCGATTTGTCCAGGTTGGGTCGATACACCGCTGATTAACGATCAAATCTCGGCAATCGCCAAGCAAAAAAATATCCCATTTGAACAGGCGAAGTATCAGCTAGTTACCGCGAAGCAGCCATTGCCTGAAATGATGGCGCCAGAGCAAATTGGTGAGTTTATCCTTTTTCTTTGTGGTGATAGTGCTAGAAGTATTACGGGCTCTGCTTTACCTATGGATGGCGCTTGGACTGCACAATAACCTGACTTTGTGCTATGGGCTCTCTCAATAGCTTGAGAGGGCTCCTATAACAAGTGACTTATCATCTTATCTGACAAGTCATGATTGATCGTATTTAACAAACTTTTTAATGAGCTGATACGTTTGCTGGTATTGCTCAGGGACAAGTTTTGACAGCAACATATAAGCATGAATTAAATCGTCAAATTGAAAATGCTCAATATTAGCGCCGGCTTGCTTGGCTTTTTCAACGTATAAAATCCCCTCGTCTCTTAATGGATCACAACCCGCAGTAATCACTAAGGTGTTAGGCATTTGGCTTTTAAAACTACCTAATAGTGGTGATGCCTTTGTTATTAATGCGGAGGTTGTTGAATCTGTCGTCATGGCACTATTTTCAAGGTTAAAATACTGCTCGAAGTACCAACGTATTTTGTCGGCCTCTAACAAGAAACCATGGCCATTTTCAACAATAGACGGACAGCTCATGGTGTAATCTACACTCGGATAGATCAATATCTGCTTAGTAATATTAATGGCAGGATTGTCCATATTATTCATGACTAAACTGGTGCAAATGGCGCCACCGGCACTATCGCCCGCAATATAAAGCTGGTCACTATAGCGAAGGCCTTCAAGCAGGCTAGGGTAATGCTCTAACAAATATTGGCAATCATTTAAACCACAGGGATAAGGGTGCTCGGGGGCGAGGCGATAATCAAGACAAATCACAATGGCATTGGCTGCAATGGCAAGTTCTCGACTGATCGGGTCATATAACTCAGCGCTGCCGCACATATGGCCACCGCCATGAAAGTGCAGTAAAACCGGCAGCGCTTTTTCCGGCGCGGGGTGATAAATTTTCACCGCGATATTATGCGGTTTTATTTTTAAAACATCGTTTTTTACCAGCGCTACTTCAGGGCCAGGGATCATATAAGCGGATAAATTTTCTAAGTTTTGCCTAATCACACTCGGCTCAAAGGCTAGGCCGTTGGCTTTTGCTTGCTCAATTGCAGCATTAACTTGCTGAAGTAATGGGGTTAATTTTTCAGATACGTTACCTCGCATGTTAGCTTTCCTCGTTTTGTTCTGGTGCTAGGACTTTATTTTTATTGCCGGTTTCCGGTAAAAAATAGCTCCCAATAAATAGTGTTGAACTTAATGCGATAATTAAGATAAACGACCAAGTATAATCCCCTTGATTAATGTCTACTAAACGGCCAAATATCCATAAAATCAGTGTTGATATGGTGTAACTAATGGAATAGAACATACTGAAAACTATGGTGATACGTGCGGAAGTCATTTTCGGTAATTCATGTGGAATGGAGACTAATGCCGTGACGGGTAAGAAGATAAAAAAGCCTAAAACCATAGCAGCTAAGGTTTGTAACCAGTACAAGTCACTGAAGGAGAATATGGCAGTACTGATCACCACCACTAAACCTGACCAACGGATAACGGGAAGGCGCGCAGGGATTTTCTTACTATAAATCATACCGAAGATTGTGCCGATAATACCAAAACCGATTACCCATTTACTTTGCACAATGCCGGCTTTTGGGTAAAAGGTGAACAAACAGATATAAAACGCTAATATGCCTGAATAGGCTAAGCCGTAAAGCCAATTAAAGCGGTCCTTCAAGCCTTGACGATAGCTATAATCAACGGGAATTACAGCATTGTCCGCTGGGATAGCGGGTTCTTCAAACTTAACCCAAAGCCATAGCAGTGCAACCAGTAAACTGAGCACAGAGAAAAGCGCCAAACTGTTTTGCCAACTGCCCGTGACTTGGTTAATGCTGTCCATTTGCCACAAAATTATAGCCGTACCAATATTAAAAGCGACGGCGTTTAAACCATTAATGGTCGAGCGCTCTTCAGCTTTAAAAAACTGTAAAACGATAGGGTTAAAATACACCACCATAAATGCACCGCCCAGCCCCATTAAAAACCGGCTTAATAGCAATAATTCATAATTAGGTGCATAAGGGGTTAAGAGACCAATGGTGATTAATAAACTGGAAACAAAGAAGGCGTATTTAATACCGAGTTTTATTGCGATCCAAGCGGCAATAAACGTCCCAACAATTTTAGCTAAGGTGACCGCACCGCTAATAAAACTTGCTGAGGCTAAGCTATGAACGTCAAGCGATAACATAATGCTCTGCATGCTCGCTGTGCCACCGACCCAAGCCATAGCAAATAATACATAACTAAAAAAAACAATAGCTTCGACTAAATATTTGTTAGTAATTTTCATCTATGATAACTTTCAAACTGATAAACAATGAATCGCTAGACTACCCTAGGACGCTATAAAAATAAGTACTACCTTAGTGCACTACAACCGAATAGCTGCCATGGTATGCTCAACATTAAAACAGCCGATGCTGCGTCTGGAGCCGCCAACTTTCGTAGACAAAGCAATAGCGCAGTTAAAATAAAGGAATAAATTTGTTAGCTTGGTTATCTATTGATACGTGGTTAATCACCATTCTCTCTATTGGTTATCTTTGTTTGCTGTTTTTAGTGGCTTACAAAGGTCAAAATCAATCTTCAGAGCAATGGCGCTGTAAACCTTGGGTATATAGTTTATCGTTAGCGGTAAGTTGTACATCTTGGGCTTTTTACGGCACCGTAGGGCAAGCGGCCACGACAGGCGCATGGCTCGCCCCCATTTATATAGGCTCAATGCTTTGCTTAGTGCTGGCGTGGCCAATGCTGTTGAAAATGCTAAACATTATCAAACGGCAAAATCTAACATCTATTGCTGACTTTATTGCTTTTCGTTACGACCGCTCGCCAAAAATAGCCATTACCGTCGCGCTGATTGCCCTAGTCGGTACGGTGCCATACATTGCTTTGCAATTGCGCGCTATAAGCACCAGTTTTGATTTGCTTACCGGCACCTATCAATCGGGAATTAGTACCGCGTTTGTGGTGACCATAGTATTGATTGTGTTCAGCATTTTATTTGGCACGCGACAAATTGCCGCCAGTAAGCAAAACCAAGGATTGGTATTAGCGATAGCCTTTAGCTCAGTAGTTAAGTTATTAGCGTTAACCGCGGTGGGTATTTTTGCAACGTTTTTTGTATTCGATGGCTTTGCTGACCTTGCCGCGCAACAAGAAAGTAAGGCGTTATTTACTGGCGATAATTCTGTTTACCTTGCAGTAGCGCAGGCGATATTAGGCGCGATTACCATTTTTGTTTTGCCGCAACAATTTCACATGATGATGATAGAAAATCACCATGTAGATGAATTGAAAACCGCTCGCTGGTTGTTTCCGCTGTATTTTATCTTAATTAACATTTTTGTCTTACCTATTGCCATTGCTGGCTTAATTACCTTTCCTGGGGGCAGTGTTGATGCTGATACTTATGTACTGACTTTACCGCTATTTTTTAATCAAGCGTGGTTAGGGGTCATTGTTTATATTGGCGGTTTAGCCGCGGCAACCAGTATGGTGATTGTGTCTGCTATTGTGCTCAGTACTATGATCTCTACTGAGGTGTTAACGCCGTTAACCTTGAAATTTAAACTCTTCACTAAAGACCGAGCGCCACAGTTCTCTGGGTTACTTTTAAAACAGCGCCGACTCGCAATTACTGCCATTTTATTATTCGCTTTTGCCTTTGAACGCAGCATTTATCAACAAAGTCATTTAGCCAGTATTGGTTTGTTGTCGTTTGTTTTGTTATCGCAGTTTGCGCCGGCGATTATCGGCGCCTTGTATTGGCGAAAAGCAAACGGCAAAGGCGCACTAACCGGGTTAATTATCGGTAGTGTCGTATGGTTTTATACTTTACTTTTGCCGATTATCGCCCCTAATTTACCTTGGGTACAGCAGGGCATTTTTGGCCTGACGTGGTTAAAGCCAACTGCGCTGTTCGGGCTAGATATTTTCGACCTCACCAGTCATGGAGTGTTCTATAGCTTGCTCAGTAATAGCCTGTGTTTTGTGCTGGTGTCTTTATTAACTCACCGTAGTGTCGGTGAAAAATTACAAGCTGAAATTTTTATCAGCAAAAGCCAAAGCAAGGTTGAGCGCAACCTAAGCACACAGGACCTCTACAGTTTATTACTGAGGTTTATCAATAAAGATTCAGCCGATAGTTTAATGCACATTGCAAAGTCCAACCAAGTTAACCTAGAGGCAGAGCAGGTTAACTTGGTGGAATACACCCGATTACAACTTTCCGGCGTATTGGGCTCGGCTTCAACCCGCATGGTAATGAAAGCCGCGTCAACGTCAGAAGAAATGCCGTTTGAAGATATCGTGAGTATTGTTGATGAAGCAAATCAAATGTTTCAATTTAATCGTGAGTTGTTGCAGTCGGGTGTGGAAAATATCGAGCAAGGGATCAGCGTAGTTGATGCGGATATGCGCTTGGTGGCATGGAATCAACGCTATATTCAGTTATTAGATTATCCCGATGGCTTTGTACAAGCGGGCTTACCGGTTGAAACCCTAATAAAACATAATATTGTCCGTGGCATTATCTCGGGTAACGGTGATACTGAGCAGATGATCGCCAAACGTATTGACCACATGAAAAATGGCGATAGCCATCATTTTCAACGAAAAATGCCTAACGGTATGGTGTTGGAAATTCGCGGCCAATCAATGCCTGGTGGCGGTTTTGTTAGTACTTTTTCTGATATCACCGCGCATATAGAAGCTGAAAAAGCCTTACAACAAGCCAATGAAACGCTGGAAAAACGGGTTGAGATCCGTACCCAAGAGTTAGAAAATGCCAAAGCAGAAGCTGAAGCGGCCAACAGCAGTAAAAGCCGATTTTTAGCGGCGGCCAGTCACGATTTGATGCAACCGTTTAATGCCCTATCGCTATTTACCTCAATGTTAAAAAAGAAAGTTCAAGGCGAAGAGCTAACCGCGCTTGCCCAGCATATTGACGACTCTTTAAATGTGGTAGAAGCCTTGTTGTCAGATTTAGTGGAAATTTCCCGTTTAGATAACAGCTCTGAAAAAATAGCAAAAAGCCAATTCGCTCTTGATGATTTATTAACGCCACTTAACAATGAATTTGCTGCGTTATCAGAACAAGCCGGTATTCAATTTTCCTATCAACTCAGTCAATGTTTGGTCTATTCGGATAAACGCCTGCTTAGGCGCATAATACAAAACTTTCTATCCAACGCGGTGCATTATTGCAATGATAAACAAGGTATTAAGGCTGGCTTAGCTAATCGCATTCTATTAGGCATAAGGCGCAACAAAAGCATGATCCGGGTCGAAGTTTGGGATAACGGTCCTGGTATTGCCTTAGCCCAACAACAAGCTATTTTTCGTGAATTTGAGCGCTTAGAGCAAAATCGTGAAATACCGGGTTTAGGCTTAGGTTTAGCGATCTCAGAGCGGATAGCCAAACTTCTCGGTTTATCGATTGCGGTTAAGTCAACGGTGGGCAAGGGGACATGCTTTAGTATAGAAATACCGAGGGTGGGCGCTAGTGATGTCGCTTTAGCGAATAGCATTGAAAATTCAGCGCGCAGTCAGCTTAAGCTAAATAACAGTGTCGAGGCATGGGCAGGAACTTCGCCAGAGCTGCCGTTTAAGGGGATCGTGGTGCTGTTAATCGATAATGATGAATTAATGATAACGGCCTTGGCTTCACAACTCTCAGATTGGGGGGGTCGGGTGTTAACCGCCCATGATCATGCTTCCTGTCAGCAGGTATTAGTCAATGGCGATATTGTGCCTGATATTATCTTTGGCGATTACCATTTAGATAATGGCCAAAATGGCGTTGATTTAGTGCAAACATTAATGAAAACACATCGATGGCAGCCGCCTGCGATAATATGCACAGCCGACCCGTCAGAAAGTGTTAGGCAACATACTAGCGACGCCGAATTTTTGTTTTTACGCAAACCGGTCAAGTCACTAGCGCTAAAACGCATGATGCGGCAGCTGATTGCCTAAGTTCAAATCCGCGAGCAGAAGGGAGTGTTTTACAAACTGTCAAACGCTATAGGCAAGCTATGAATCGTGCTGATATTAAAAACATGACTAATAATTCATAATTTCTTACAAGCTTTATTTGTAACAATAAAACATTAGCCGTACATTGTTAGTTATTCACCGTAACTATCTATCGACGTATTCGCTCACAGGAGTGTATTAAAATGCTGAAAAAATGGCTTATTCTTACCCTATTATTACTCGCTGCATTGGTTTCATATGGCTATGGCTTTTCAGAAGGACTGTTACTGTTTATTGTTTTAGGAATGGCTTTAGAAATGAGTTTTTGGTTAGGTATTTTTGGTAAAAAAAAGTCCTCAGCTGAACATAAATGATAACCCCGCCAGCAAGCGCTAACAACCGTTGGGCATAGCGTTGACACCCTAAGAGACATTTAAGTGCTGTGAGGGGCTGAGCATTAGCTGTTGATAAGCTAGTCCAGCTAGCGTGCGGTTATTCACTTCTAATTTTAACAATATCGCCGAAACATGTTTTTTTACCGTGGTTTCTTTAATGTCGAGATCATAGGCTATTTGCTTGTTTAATTGGCCATCTGCAATTCGCGTCAATACAATATATTGTTGTGGTGTGAGCTGACTTAATTGTTTGGCTAGCTTTTGGTGTGCGATATCACTTTGTTGATCTGCATTAAACTCGATATGTTTGGGTAGCCAAATATCACCTGCTAATACCGTATCAATTGCTTGGGCTATGGTCGCTAAATCAGCGGATTTAGGAATAAATGCTGCCGCGCCAAAGTTTATGGCTTTTTGCATGGTTTCAGAGTTGTCATCTGACGAAACCATAATCACCACGATATCGGGAAAATGATTTTGCAGTTGTGTTAAACCAGTAAAGCCGTCATTGCCCGGCATATGCAAGTCGAGAAAAACCAGCTCTAAGCTACTGTTATTGCTAACCTCTTTAAGCAAGTCATGAAAATTATCTACTTCTAATGTTTCGTCATCATCAATGCACTCGACAATCGCTTGCTTTAAGGCGGTGCGAAATAATGGATGGTCATCAGCGATGATTACTTTTGCTGCAGACATTAATAACTCTCTTATTTAGTTTAACTTCAGTTTAGTTAATGAAAAAGAGCTGAATAATTCAGCTCTTTTTATAGTTCATTGTTAAAACAATAACACAATCAATTAAAATTGATATCCGACTGTTAATGATACGGTTCTTGGGTCACCGTAATAGCCTATCAAGGTATTGTCACCACCTAAGCCTGGTGCGAAACTTCCGTCGTCTAATGGCGTGACAAATTGGTAACCACCAATCATATATTCTTCGTCAGTTAAGTTCTTAACATGTAAACCAGCATTCCAGTTACCGTCATTACTGTACCAAACTACGCTCACATTGGTTAAGCCATAGCCTTCTTGTGTGAGTAGGCTGTTTTCTTCAAACAAAACATAATCGTCGCGGTAGTAGTAGCTGGCGTTTACAATAAAGTCACCAACACTTGATGCAATGGTGTAATTTGCCCCTAAATTAAAAGTATATTCTGGCGTATTTGAAATTGAGAATGAATCTGACTTATCGAACTCTAAACCTGTATCTGGATCAGTATCAAAGACTTCTTTAAAGTCACTGTCAATATAACCAAAGCTTGCTGATAACATAAGATCATCTGTTGCTAAATAGGTAAATTCCGCTTCAAGTCCAGTTGCGTCTGAGCTACCAATATTACCGAGTCTATCGGTTAACTCGCTCGCATCTTCACTTGGAAGATATGATATATATTGACGATTTTTATGATCAAGTGAGAATAGTGTGACATTGGCACGTAAACGATTTTCTAGCCACTCACTCTTCATACCAATTTCAAACGAATCAACATCTTCTGGGTTAGCTGCTGGCTCTGGGCCAGATGCACGAGGGTTAAATGTGCCGGATTTAAAGCCTTGTGAAAAGCTGGTAAAGAACATTAAATCGTTATTCGCTTGATATTCAACACCAAGGCGCGGGGTGAATTTTGACCAGTCATCTTCATCGTCAAGTACCACGGGGACAATGTCACCTTCAGGTCGAACATAGCCATCAATCCAGCCAGA
>JBFJQB010000058.1:0-15081 GCA_041616855.1 Cognaticolwellia sp.
CTATGAAAACATTGATTACATGCGTAACCAATTAAAATCACTGGGTTTTGGTTACGACTGGAGTCGCGAATTAGCAACCTGTAAAAAAGACTATTATCGTTGGGAACAATGGTTTTTCACTCAGCTTTATGAAAAAGGCTTAGTGTATAAGAAAAACGCCACCGTGAATTGGGATCCCGTTGATCAAACGGTATTGGCCAATGAACAAGTGATTGATGGTCGTGGTTGGCGCTCTGGCGCGATGGTTGAGCGCAAAGAAATCCCACAGTGGTTTATTAAAATTACTGACTATGCTGAAGAATTGATTAACGATTTAGACCAATTAACCGATTGGCCTGAACAAGTTAAAACCATGCAACGTAACTGGATTGGCCGCTCAGAAGGCGTGGAAATGACCTTTCAAGTTGCCGACTCCCCAGAAAGTTTCGATATTTACACCACACGCCCTGATACGCTAATGGGCGTCACCTACGTAGCATTAGCAGCGCAACATCCATTAGCTTTAGCTGCTGCTAAAAATAATCCTGACTTAGCGGCATTTATTCAAGAGTGCAAAACCAATAAATCCACTGAAGCCGATATGGCCACCATGGAAAAAAAAGGCGTTGATACCGGCTTAAAAGCTATTCACCCAATCAGTGGTGAAATTGTACCGGTATGGGCAGCGAATTTTGTCTTAATGGATTATGGCTCAGGCGCCGTGATGTCAGTACCGGGCCATGACCAACGAGATTGGGAATTCGCCACTAAGTATGGTTTAGAGATTAAACAAGTTATTGTCGGCAGTGAAAATGACGATATTAATGTCGCTGCAATTACTGAAAAAAATGTCTTAATGAATTCAGGCGAATTCGATGGCTTAAACTTTGAAAAGGCTTTTAAAGCCATTTCGGATAAATTGGTCAGTGAAAACAAAGGTAAAGTAACGGTAAATTATCGCTTACGTGACTGGGGTGTTTCTCGTCAACGTTATTGGGGCACGCCAATTCCAATGATGCATTTAGCTAATGGCGAATCTGTGCCAGTTCCGGCCGATCAATTACCGGTTGAATTGCCAGAAGATGTGGTGATGGATGGCGTAACCTCGCCAATTAAAGATAACCCTGAATGGGCAAAAACCACCTACAATGGTCAAGAAGCATTTCGCGAAACAGATACCTTTGACACTTTTATGGAATCATCATGGTATTACGCTCGTTATTGTTCACCGAACGATGACACGCAAATGCTCGACCCAGCAAAAGCCAATTACTGGTTACCGGTTGATCAATATATTGGCGGTATCGAACATGCGATTTTACATCTACTTTACGCACGTTTTTTCCATAAATTATTGCGTGATGTCGGTTTAGTGGAGTCTGACGAACCGTTTAAAAGCTTACTATGTCAAGGCATGGTTTTAGCCGACACTTATTACCGTGAAGCCGAAAATGGTGCACAAGATTGGATTTCACCTACTGATGTTGACGTTGAGCGCAATGAAAAAGGTCAAGTCACCAAGGCTACCAGTAAGTTAGACGGCCAACCGGTTATTTCTGCTGGCATGAGCAAAATGTCAAAATCCAAAAATAACGGTATTGACCCACAAGAAGTTATTGAGCTTTATGGCGCAGATACCGTACGCTTATTTATTATGTTTACTTCCCCGCCAGAGCAAACATTAGAGTGGTCTGATTCAGGTGTTGAGGGTGCGCATCGATTTCTTAAACGTGTTTGGAAGTTGGTTTATGACTTCACTCAAGCTGCAGAGGTATCTAAAACCGCGCCAAGCTTTGCTGGATTAACACTTAACCCTGCGCAAAAAACACTGCGTCGTGAGTTACATAAAACCATTACTAAAGTCAGTGATGATATTGGCCGTCGCAACACCTTCAATACTGCCATTGCCGCCATCATGGAATTGATGAATCATTTAAGTAAAGCCAGTATTGAAAGCGTTGAAGATCGTGTAGTTATGCATGAAGCGATTCGCGCATTAGTACTTATGTTAACACCTATCGTACCGCATTTAAGTCACCATTTGTGGAACATGGCTGGCGATGGCAACCCGGTTGAAAATACCGCATGGCCTGTCGTTGACGACAGTGCATTAGTGGAAGATGAAAAACTTATCATCGTACAAGTTAATGGTAAATTACGCGCCAAAATTACCGTTGCTGCCGACGCTACTAAAGACGCAGTAGAAGAAATCGGTTTTAATGATGAAAATGTCAGCAAATTTATTGACGGAAAAACCGTGCGTAAAGTGATTTATGTCCCCGGTAAGCTGTTGAACATTGTTGCTAATTAATCTCTGAGCAACTTATAAAGCCGCTAATACTTATTAAATAAGGATTTAGCGGCTTGCGAGTGCAGAGCACCAAGCTCATTGGTGATGCCCTGATGGATGTTATCCCTATTTAAAGTGAACACGTTATGAAGCAATTAATAATTCGCCAAGTCAGCAAACTTTTATCCCTTAGCATTATCATGATGATGCTAAATGGTTGTGGCTTTCAGCTTCGCGGCAATTATTTATTAGCACCTGAGTTACAAACCCTTGAATTTAGCTCTGTTGATCAATTTGGCGAACTCACCCGTTTGGTTAAACAGCACTTAACGATTAATGATGTTAATTTGGTGCAGAAAAGTAATAAAACCATTCCGCAAATGCGTATGCTACAAGATAACTTAGATCGCAGAACACTCTCTGTTTTTCCTAATGGTCAAGTCGCAGAATACGAGCTTATTTATACCGTACGTTATCAAATTTTAATCCCAGGACAAGATGTTCAAAACTTTAGTTTTGAACTCAATCGTGATTATCAAGACGACCCTGATATTGCGCTAGCAAAAAGTCGTGAATTATCACTAATGTTAAGAGAAATGCGCAAAGAAGCTGCCAATAAAATCTTACGTGACATGGCCAGTATTAGGTTGTAAATAGACTCAAATGCGCATCTACCATAACCAACTCGACAACACCCTTAACCAAGGTTTTAAGCCAATATGGTTAGTGTTCGGTGATGAGCCATGGCAAAAAAACGACGCCTTAGAAAAAATTAAAGCCAGCGCGAAAAAACAAGGTTTTGACGAAGTCATAAGATTTAGCATCGACGATAAATTTAATTGGGATGAGCTTTTTCAAGAGTACCAGTCAATGAGTTTATTTTCCTCATTGCGCATTCTGGAAGTCGAATTTATCACCGGTAAAATTGGTGACAATGGCGCAAAAGCCATCACGCAATTATTGACCCTATTACATCAAGACGTACAGCTGATTTTTCATGGCCCTAAACTCGACGTCGCGAGTCAAAAACGTAAGTGGTTTAAATCTTTAGAAGCTGCCGGCTGTTTCTTACCTTTGTATGATATTGAAGGGAAACAGTTAAAACAATGGCTCAACACACAAGCACGACAGTTGCAGTTAAATTTACCTAGCGATGTTATCGACTTAATGACTGAGTTATTTGAAGGCAACTTACCCGCATTAGCGCAAGAATTACAAAAGCTTTCTATCTTATTTGGACAACAAACGGTGAGCTTTGAAGAAGCGGAAAAATTGGTGATTAAACAAGCTAAATTTAACCCGTTTCAACTCATTGATACCTTACTGATAGGCGACCTTAAAAAATGCTTAGCTATGCTAGAGCAGATGCAGCATGATGGTAGCGCATTTGGTCAATTAGTCTGGTTTGTGCATAAAGAGCTCAGCCAACTTTATGCCATGTTAGAACAAATAGAACAAGGCTGTAGTATTAATGACATCTTTAAAAAGTATCGCATTTGGGATAAGAAAAAACCTTTATATCAATATGCCTTAAACCACATCAGCTTAAGCAGTGTCGAACAAGCTTTAGCGCGCTTAGCACAAGTGGACTTACTCAGTAAAACCAGTAGCGACTTTAACGAATACATTCTACTTAGTGACGTTTTTATCAGTCTATTTCATGAACAGTTAAGTCAAAATTACAGCTTAGATTATGAGTATAACTAAGCAAGAGGTCACCAAGCGTATCGCACTGCTTGGCGGTACCTTCGACCCTATTCATCTCGGTCATATTTTACCCGCTCAAGCCACCGCAAAGTGGTTAGGGGTTGAGCAATTATATTTACTTCCCGCTCATATTCCCCCCCATAAAACTGGCACTCATGCCGAGGCGAAACAGCGGGCTAAGATGGTGGCTTTAGTCTGCGATGAACATAATGATTTAACCCTAGACCCTCGCGAACTCAACCGTCATAGCCACTCATACACGCTTGACACCTTAAAAGAAATTAAAGCAGAGCAACCATGTGCAGGGATATATTTTATTATGGGCATGGACTCGCTGTTATCTTTTACCCAATGGCGAGGCTGGCAAGAAATTCTCACTTTATGCAACCTAGCAGTTAATATTCGCCCAGGTTACTCACACCTTGCTTTAGAAAGCACCCTAGCCCCAGCGTTAAAATCTCGCCTTGTTTATTCTCCAGTGCAATTACAGCAACAGCAAGTCGGGAAAATTCTGCTGCATGAAACTACGCCCATAGATATTTCTTCGACAAAAATCAGAGCAAAGATTAAAGCCGGATTAAGTTACAGCCAATATCTACCTGAGTCCGTATACAATTATATCGAGCAACATCAACTGTATCGATAACACGATTATTGGGATATCTGGCGGTCCAGCACGAAATAAATCACTTGTCGGGTAAAAAATCTGCTATTGGTAGCATAAGGTAGTTAACTGATAAACAAAATAATGCTATTATCGCCGATTATTGTTAATTATAGAGATCCCACTTTGCAAAGTTCAGACCTAATTACTTTTGTTACCGAAAAAATCGAAGACATGAAAGGCCGTGATATCGTCGTTATCGATATCTCTACAAAATCGAGTTTCGCTGACTACATGCTAGTTTGCTCTGGTAACTCAAAACGCCACGTTATTTCCATTGCACAATCATTAACCATTGAATGTCGTGCTGCTGGCATTGAAGCCTTAGGTGTTGAAGGAAATGATGTCGGTGAGTGGTCTTTAGTCGATTTAGGTGATGTGGTAGTGCACGTGATGACTGATGAAACTCGCGATCGTTATCAACTAGAACAACTATGGCAATAGTTTAAAGTATAATGCGCATTACCTTATACGCCGTTGGTAATAAAATGCCAGCGTGGGTCAGTCAAGGATTTAGCGAATATTGTCGACGCTTCCCGCGTGATATGAGTTTCCACTTAGTGGAAATTCCGCCGGGGAAACGCGGTAAAAATGCCGATATTGCCCGTATTTTAGAAAAAGAAGGTGAGCAGATGTTAGCTGCGATACCTAAAGGTAATCGCATTGTGACCCTAGAAGTAGAAGGTAAACCTTGGACTACCCCTGAGCTTGCTAAACAACTTGAACGCTGGCATGTTGACAGCCGCGATGTTGCTCTGCTTGTTGGTGGACCGGAAGGATTAGCACCTGCCTGCATTCAAGCTTCTGAGCAAAAGTGGTCGTTATCACCATTGACCTTACCCCATCCTATGGTGCGAATTGTTGTCGCAGAAAGCCTTTATCGCGCTTGGTCAATTAATAATAACCACCCTTATCATCGAGAATAAGTAATGGCACCGAAAAAACGCGTTGCCATTCGAAATTATAGCGCTGAAGCCAATTTATTTGCGCGTCGTACCTTCATAAGCTTTATCGCGGTACTGATACTTTTATTAGTCTTATTCAGTAATGTTTATGACCTTGAAGTTAACTCGTATCAAAAATACCAAACACGCTCAAACTCCAATCGTATTAAAATTTTACCGGTCGCCCCCAACAGAGGTTTAATTTACGATAGAAATGGTGTTTTACTGGCTGACAACACCCCTGTTTACAGCTTAGAGGTTATCCCTGAGCAAGTCTCGGACATCAGAAAAAGCTTAGCAGAAGTCAGTGAACTGTTAGAAATTAGCCAAGAAAAACAAGATAAATTGCTCAAAGCCCTAAAAAGTAAGCGTCGCTTTAAACCGCTAGAGTTATACTCGCGTTTAAGTGAACAGCAGGTGTCTTTATTTTCCGTCAACCAGCATAAATATCCCGGTTTTTTTATCGATGCACGCTTAAAGCGCTATTACCCTTTTGCGGACTTAACCACGCATTCTCTCGGTTATGTAGCACGCATTAACCGTCGAGACTCTAATGCGCTGGAAAAGCAGGGTTTAGCTGAAAACTACGCCGCTACCCGTAATATTGGTAAACTGGGTTTAGAGAAATATTATCAAGACATTTTACACGGCACTATCGGCCACCAAGAAGTTGAAATTAACAATCAAGGTCGAGTCATTCGTACCTTAGATTTTACCCCGCCTATTCCAGGTAAAGATCTGACGTTAACGTTAGATATTGAATTACAAATGATCGCAAAACGTGCACTTTCGGGTAAGCGTGGTGCTGTGGTTGCCATTGATCCCAGAGACGGCGGCGTACTCGCCATGTATTCCAACCCAAGTTTTGATGGTAACTTGTTTGTCCATGGCATCAGCAGTAAAAAATATAAAAAACTACTAGACCCGAAAAACAACAAACCGTTATTAAACCGCGCGATTCAAGGTTATCCGCCCGCCTCAACCATTAAGCCGTTATTAGCACTTACCGGCTTAGACGCTGGCATCATCACGCCAGAAACTGAAATTTACGATCCAGGCTTCTATCAACTTCCTGGTATTGAAACAAAGCGCCGTGATTGGAAAAAATGGGGCCATGGCAAAGTTAATTTAACCAAGTCGTTAGAACAATCTTGTAATGTCTATTATTACGACTTAGCTTATAAGCTCGGCATTACCCGCATCAGCAAAATGATGGAAAAATTTGGCTTCGGGGAGTATACCGGCATCGACCTGCACGAAGAAAGCCGAGCGATTATGCCCAGTATTGAATGGAAAAAAGCCCGTTATAATAGAAGCTGGTATACCGGCGAAACGCTATCTGTAGGTATCGGACAAAGTTACTGGACAGTGACGCCTCTGCAGTTATCTCAAGCGATATCCATTTTGGTCAACAAGGGGCGGATTAAGGTGCCTCATCTATTAAAAGCGACGAGTGAAGTAGTGTCTACCAGTAAAAATTCAATCTCTGAGCCAATAGTTACTGAATATGTGGTCGATGAAAAGCCGCCAATTATCCTAAAAGATCAAAAAAGTTGGGATATTGTTTTAGACGGCTTACATAACACCGTACAAAAACTTGGTGCGACCGGTTATGATGCCTTTAAAGGCAGTACATACGACGCCGCCGGTAAAACTGGCTCAGCACAAACAGCCAACATAGCGCAAGATGAAGAATATGACGCGAAAAAAGTAAAAGAAAATCGACGTGATAATGCCATGTTTATCGCCTTTGCGCCTTATGAAAACCCCGAAATAGTGGTTGCTGTTGCCATTGAAAATGTCGCTAAGGGTGGCGGTGGTACAAACGCCGCGCCGGTTGCCCGTCAGATTATGGACCAGTATTTCGGCGATCGTGAAATCATCAGCAAAGATCCACTTAAACATCCTCATCATCGCAATGTTTATTATCAAAATATTAAAAATACAGCAGGTGATCACTAGTGCGTAGTACCGGACAAGACCAACAAAGACACCGCACCCTATGGCAACGATTACATATCGACTTGCCATTACTCTGCGGTATTTTAGCCTTGATGACGCTAGGCTTGTTTGTTGTTTATAGCGCCGGTGGACAAGAAAACGCCGTAGTTATTCGTCATGCTAAACGCGTTGCTGTTGCGCTCTTTGTGATGTTTTTTGTGGCACAAATTCCACCATTGTCATACCGCAAGTGGGCGGTGCCTGTGTTCATTTTAGGCTTGTTGTTGTTAACCGCTGTTTTACTTTTTGGTCACGTTGGTAAAGGTGCTCAACGCTGGTTAGATCTTGGGGTGACTAAATTTCAGCCCTCAGAGATAATGAAATTGGTCGTACCCATAATGATCGCATGGTATGTCAGTCAATATGATTTACCAACCAAAACCTCTAAAATCGTTATCGCTTTTATTTTAGTATTAATGCCGACCTTACTGATCGCTAAACAACCCGATTTAGGCACGTCTTTATTGATTGCCAGCTCAGGTATTTTTGTGATATTTCTTGCCGGCGCCAGTTGGAAGCTGATCGGCACCTGCCTTGGTTTAGCCTCAGCATTTGCGCCGATTTTATGGATGTTTTTGATGAAGCCATATCAAAAACAACGGGTATTAACATTTTTAAACCCTGAGCAAGACCCTCTTGGCTCAGGCTACCACATTATTCAATCCAAAATAGCTATCGGCTCGGGTGGTATTCATGGCAAAGGTTGGCTGCAGGGCACGCAATCACAGCTTGAGTTTTTACCTGAGCGTCATACCGACTTTATTTTCGCGGTATTTAGTGAAGAATTTGGTCTAATTGGCGTTGGCTTATTATTGACCGTGTATCTAGCAATTGTCATGCGTGGTTTATGGATTGCGGTCAATGCTCAGCATGCTTTTACTAAACTTTTAGCTGGCAGTTTAACCTTGACCTTTTTTGTTTATATTTTTGTCAATATCGGCATGGTATCGGGTTTATTACCCGTGGTTGGTGTCCCTTTACCGTTAGTAAGCTATGGCGGTACGTCAATGGTGACATTAATGGCAGGATTTGGCATGCTAATGGCCATTAGTACTCACAGACGCTTTCATGTCTAGCATTTAAACACAATAATAGAGTCTGCAGATCCCCTATGGTGAAACTAAATATCCTCCACGCGCTGTACTTTTTCTTCCTGATGATATTTGTCTCAGCTTGTAGTACTCATACAGGTCGTTATCAGCAACAGCATGACAGCACGCCAACGCGTTTACCCAATGCCAGTGAACTTCATGACGCAACACCACGAGCAGAAGCTCCTAGCCGTGGCGGCAATAAAAACTACCAAGTACATGGTAAGCATTATCAAGTCTTAAAGAGTGCAAAAAACTTTAAGCAAACCGGTATTGCTTCTTGGTATGGTCGAAAGTTTCACGGACACTTAACTTCTAATGGCGAAATTTACGATATGTACGCGATGAGTGCCGCCCATAAAAGTTTACCGTTACCCACCTATGTAAAAGTTGTTAATAACAACAATGGCCGCTCTGTGATTGTTCGCGTCAATGACCGTGGTCCATTTCATCAAAACCGCATTATTGATTTATCTTATAGCGCCGCCTATAAACTCGATATGTTAAACACAGGTACAGCCAATGTCACTATTACCGCCGTTACTGATTTCAGTGATAAAGGCTTAGCTTATTTCCAAGAAAGGACTAACGACTTAATTGCTAGTGCTGCAACCATCACGCCGTTAACAAAACCTCAAGCGCCTGTCATTGTCCAAAACACAACAACGCAACAAGCAGCGGCCCCCCAAAAAAACATACCACCTTCATTAAAGCACCTGACAACAGGGCAATTTATCCAAGTATTTGCCAGTAAAAGTAATACTCAGGCTGCTAAACTTGCCGGGGAGCTTGCCAAGCAATATCAGATAAACACTCAATTAGAGCAAATAAATGGAATTTTTCGTGTCCTAGTGGGTCCGATAGAGCGCAGTGATCAATTAACGACATTATTGTCAGCAATTAAAGGCAATGGTCATCCCAAAGCGTTTATTCGTTAGTAGGATTATCGGCTTAAGTTTAGCGTTAATAATTTAAGTGCTAGGTTGATTGCTGTCTGCAAAGAAACAAATACAAAGTATATACAAAATTGCTCATCGCTAACAAATTGATGAACATGCACATTAGAATTAAAAACTAAAAATGTTATACTGCATCAAGTTTTTATAATTTCCATTAAACAATTGCGCTGTAGGACAATTATGCCCCAAATTAAGGTTACTCAAGTGCCTAAAAAATCGACAAAACTGTTAACATTTTTAGGCTCTGTATTATTAAGTGTTTGCACTCTTTCTCAAGCTCAAACCATTATCCCCTCAGCACCTGAAGTTGACGCTAAAGGTCATATATTAATTGATTACACCACAGGTAAGGTTATTGCCGAAAGCAATGCTGATATCTTGCTTGCCCCAGCAAGCTTAACCAAGATGATGACCAGCTACATCATAGGTAAAGAAATAGATAATGGTAATATTAGTAATGATGACGTGGTGAAAATTAGCGAAAAAGCTTGGGCTAAAAACTTTCCTGAGTCATCAAAAATGTTTATCGAAGTTGGCACTGAAGTTCCCGTTAGTTTATTAAATCAAGGCATTATTGTCGCTTCTGGCAACGATGCTTGTGTTGCTATGGCTGAACATATTGCCGGAAGTGAAGACGCATTTGCGCAATTGATGAATGCCCATGCAGAACAGCTAGGCATGTATAGCAGTTTTTTTGAAAACAGCCATGGTCTAGATAGTAAAGAGCACAAAACTACCGCTCGCGATATGGCAACACTGGCTATTGCCTTAATTCGCGATGTACCTAATGAATATAAGTTATATAGCCAGAAATCTTTTACTTACAACAATATCAAGCAATATAACCGCAATAGTCTCTTGTGGGATAAAAGCATGAATGTTGACGGTTTGAAAACCGGCCATACTTCTCAAGCGGGCTATAGTTTAGTGACTTCAGCAACGAAAGGCGATATGCGCCTTGTCAGTGTGGTGATGGGGACAGATAGTGAGCGTGCTCGCAAAGTAGAGAGCAAAAAATTACTCAATTATGGCTTCCGTTTTTTTGAAACTTATACTCCCTATAAAGCGGGTGAAAAATTTGTCAGCAACCGTGTTTGGATGGGAAACACTAAAGAGGTTGATCTCGGTATTATGGTCAACACCCCGATAACTATTCCACGTGGTCAACGCAAAAACTTACAAGCGAATTTTGAATTAGATAAGCAACTAACTGCGCCGCTGCAAAAGGGTGAAGTGGTAGGTAAGCTATTCTTACAACTGGACGGAGAGGATATTGCTCAATACCCGCTAGTCACTTTGAATGAAGTCAAAGAAGGCAGTATGTTTAATAAACTGCTCGATTATGTCAAACTGCAATTTGCTAACTAAGCTAAATACGCAAGCGATAATAACAAACTCAGCCATTGCTGAGTTTGTTGCTTTTTAACGATACAAAAAAATAAAAACTCCGCTAAACGTTGATATTAAATAAAATCCCCTCATCTATAGCCAATAATCTATAGCAAATTAACCACAACTGATCACATTTAGGGCAAATAGTGTTAAAATATCGCCAATTTACACATTCTGCCGCATTAATGATTACCACATGGATTGGTTTATTTGCGCTTTATCAATTAAGAGAAAATACATGAATACTAAGTTTGATGAATTATTGGAATTTCCAACCGTTTTAAACTTTAAAGTGATGGGTGTTGCTTGTGATGAATTGCCAGACTTGGTGGTTGGCGAGTTGCAAAAACACACACCTGGTGATTATGCTCCAAAAATCAAGCCAAGCTCGAAAGGTAATTACCATTCAATTTCAATTGCGGTAACAGTTACCAGCAAAGATCATATTGAAAAAATATATAAAACCTTGACCGCGATCGAAGAAGTGCGTTACGTACTTTAATCCCTAGTTATTATCCGGTGTATTCTAATTATTATTTGGATATAATGCATTCGAATAGAATTTATAGAGATATATCTTGAAAAACACATTGATTATTCGGCAACTGAATAACCTCGATTATGTCGATGTTTGGCACGCCATGCAAAACTTTACCGATAATCGAGACGAGAATACCGCCGATGAACTGTGGTTGGTAGAACATCCAGCAGTGTTTACCCAAGGGCAAGCCGGTAAAGATGAACATCTACTTATGCCGGGGGATATTCCTGTGGTAAAAGTTGATCGCGGTGGACAAGTCACCTATCACGGTCCGGGCCAACAAGTGATCTACTTTATGATCAATCTACGCCGACGAAAAATGGGGGTAAGAGAGCTTGTCACTTTAATAGAAAATGGCATCGTAGCGGCAATGGCAGACTTTGGCATTACAGCAAATGCAAAGCCTGATGCTCCCGGCGTTTACGTTGACAATAAAAAGATTGCCTCTTTAGGGCTGCGCGTACGTAAAGGCTGCTCATTTCACGGCTTAGCATTAAACGTTAATATGGACTTATCACCATTTCTACGCATTAACCCTTGCGGTTACCAAGGCTTAGAAATGATACAAACAATCGATTTACAAGGCCCTGCCACAGTAGATCAAGCGGGTGAATCACTGGTTAAACACCTCAGTGAATTATTAAACACCGAGCATTTATCTTATCAAACGGGATTGGAAACAGTACATGACCACTAAATCATCACGCATTACCCCTGGCACGAAACTACGTGACGCCGAAAAAATGGCGCATATTCCTATTAAAGTGGTTACTTCTGAACGCGAAACCATGCTGCGTAAACCTAATTGGTTACGCATTAAATTGCCAAAAAGCTCTGAGCGTATTGATAGTATCAAAGCAGCACTGCGCAAACATGATTTACACTCAGTTTGTGAAGAAGCGTCATGTCCAAATTTATCCGAATGCTTTAACCACGGCACGGCAACGTTTATGATTTTAGGCGATATATGTACTCGCCGTTGTCCATTTTGTGATGTTGGCCATGGTCGTCCACTGGCAGCCGATAAAGACGAACCCCGTAAGTTAGCCTTAACGCTAAAAGACATGAAATTAAAATACGTAGTGATCACCTCAGTGGATCGTGATGATTTACGTGACGGCGGCGCACAACAGTTTGTTGATTGTATTACAGAGATTGCAGAGCATTCACCACATACCAAAGTCGAAATCTTAGTGCCTGACTTCCGTGGTCGTATGGATCGCGCATTAGAGATTTTAAATACCAATCCTCCTGCTGTTTTCAATCATAACCTTGAAACTGCGCCTCGTCTTTACACTAAGGCGCGCCCAGGTGCGAACTACCAATGGTCGTTAGATTTATTAAAGAAATTTGGTGAAGCAAATCCAAACGTACCGACAAAGTCGGGCTTAATGGTGGGTTTAGGCGAAACTAACGAAGAAATTCTTGAAGTGATGCGTGACCTTCGAGCTCATGGCGTAACGATGTTAACCATTGGCCAATATTTACAGCCGAGTAAACACCATTTACCTGTTGAGCGTTATGTTCACCCAGACGACTTTGATATGTTCAAACGTGAAGCAGATAAAATGGGCTTTGAGCACGCCGCCTGTGGGCCTCTGGTGCGTTCTAGCTACCATGCAGATAAACAAGCCGCTGGTGAAGAAGTTAAATAACCTCAACTAGGGTTAAAGTAACTCCTTTTCAACAAAAGACGCTGAACAGCGATGCAATATAACTAAAGCGTGCGCTCTTAATATTAAAAGCTAGCAAGTGAAACGGCTAGCTTTTTCATTGCTATCAAGGTTAAAAATTGCCGACACTACTGTAAACGAACCTTTCGCTCGATAGGCAGATTACGTAAAAATAACGCTAAAACGCCACCAATAAGCGCGGTAATCGCAGCAAAATCAAAGGTGGTAACCGCGCCAATACCATCTTGCCATAATACCCCTGCAACGTAGGCACCTACGGCGCCACCAATACCATAAACACCACCAATATAAATCGCTTGTGCACGGCTTTGCTGATTAGCGTGAAAGTGTTGTTGAATGAAGGCAATGCTAGCGCTATGGTACAAACCAAAACTTAACGCGTGGATCAATTGAGATACCGCTAAGGCGCTATTACTATCTGCGTAATGCCCCACTAAAAACCAGCGCAGGGCGGTAAACAAAATACTGACGCTTAATAAGGTTTTTAGCGAAAAGCTCTTAAAGAAGATAGCGGCAAAAACAAAAATGCCAATTTCAGCCACCACGCCAATCGCGATAAAGATACCAATAAGAAAACCAGAGTAAGTTAAGCTTTTAAGGTACAAAGCAAAAAACACATAATACGGGCCAAAACTCATCTGTAACATTAAGCCAGCAAAGAAAAACAACAAAAAGTTACTATTGAATACTTTTGCTTTAATGGACACATTATCGGCTAAAGCTTTTGCGGCGATTCGCGGTTGCTTACTTAGCAAGGTTGAAATAAAAAGTCCGGCTAATATTACAATACCAATGTAACTAAAAGCTTCGGCAGAATAACGTTCAATTAATTCTCCGCTGAGCATAGCGACAATAATAAAACCAATACTGCCCCACAAACGAATACGTGCATAAATTTTCGCGCTTTTTCGAATAGAGTTCAGCGTCATTACCTCAATTTGAGGTAAAATTGCCGTCCAAAATAAGCTAAACATCGCCAAGCTGAACATTAATGGCCAGTAACTCATCGTCCAAATAATCAAACTAAAGCACAGTAGCGACAATAATGCGCCAACTTTTACGATAGCTAATTGTTGGCCAGTTCTGTCAGCAAGCTGCGCCCACAATGAGGGTGCTACAATTTTTGTTGCGGTAATAATTGCTAATATTTCACCAATTTCCAGTGAAGTAAATCCCCGGCCATCAAGGAAAACCGATAAAAAAGGCACCACTAAACCGAGGATGCCAAAATACCAAAAATAATTTGTCGACAGACTTATGAATTGTTTTGAAGCCACTAACGATTATTCCAGGGTTAATTTAACGCTCAATATCTGGCGTTTGACAATTCACATCCATATTCTGTGCTCGATGGCGCAAATAATGGTCCATTAAGGTTAATGCTAACATGGCTTCCGCAATGGGGACCGCTCGAATACCAACACAAGGGTCATGACGCCCTTTAGTAACGATATCTGCCGACTGACCAGCAAGATCAACGGTTTTGCCACTAACGCCAATGCTTGATGTAGGCTTTAATGCAATGGATGCCACAATCGGTTGACCTGAAGAGATGCCGCCTAAAACCCCGCCAGCATGATTAGTCGCAAAGCCCGTTGGCGTTAGTTCGTCGCGATGCTGCGAACCTCTTTGGTTAACCACGGCAAAACCATCACCAACCTCTACGCCTTTCACGGCATTAATGCCCATTAACGCATGAGCAATCTCAGCATCTAAACGATCAAAAATAGGCTCACCTAGACCTACAGGGACATTATTTGCCACCACCACCAATTTAGCACCAATAGAGTCTTTTTCGCGCATTATCGCGCGTAACAAC
>JBFJQB010000059.1:0-14835 GCA_041616855.1 Cognaticolwellia sp.
CCCCATAGTCCAATACAAATCGGTTGGCGCGATATAGCTAACCCTGACACCATCATCAAAAAAATGTCCACCTAAAAACGCACGATAGGCGCTCGGTCGACTGGTGAAAGCGTCAGTGTGAAGATGTTGATTATTTAAATAACCAATGTCGGATAAAAAACGCCCTGCACGCACAGAAAAACCATTAGGTAAGGCCATGGTTTGAATAAAGGCTTCTTCAACATTGACTTCACTTTCGCCATCATGTGATTCGAAAACGGTGGTAAGCTTACCAAAAAACATATCATCGATACTGGCACTCAAGGCCAATTCAGTTTCGCCCAAGCCAAAGCCCTTGGCACGTTCGGTCATTAGGCGATCTTCACTTTGGTAATAACCATCTAAAATAACACTTACCGATGGGTTTGACAGTGACGGTGTTTGTGCATGTGAAAATGTGGCCAGCAAGCTAGCAATAACTAATGTTACGTTTGCTTTCGCAGGTAATAATGTAGCTAAACGTGTAGGAAAAAGTTGTAAATTTTTCATGTAATACATCTCTAAAATAAATTAAATATCGTAAATAAACCAAAACACAGCTAGCGTTTACTGAGCAGCCTGTGCAGTGACATTTCAAATTGTTAAGTAATTAGTTTTAAAGAATAACGGGGGGAGCGCGACTGTGATAAGTAACACTATGGCTAAATGCTAGAGTCAGCTGAGCGGTAAACGTTGGCTCAACCTGCTGTTGAATAAATTCAAGATTGGCGTCTTGCTGAGGCAGTGCTTGATTAAATTGATGCTGGTGAAAACACAATGTACAGTGCGTTTTAGCACCTTCATCGAGATGTTCAACACTATGCGCAGAAGCAGCCACAGACAAAACTAGCAATATAGCGCTAAGCCAGATTGCGATATGTCGCCTGTAAGTTACAAAAAGATGCATGTGTACTATCCAATGAGTTAATAAATCAATTTCGGCATCAGTTTACGCGAGATACAACTACGCTTGCAAGCAGCGTAGTTGTCATTTAACACAATTAATCTAACGTCTACCGCAAGTGTCACATGTTCAAATCAATATAAACTACCTGTTGTTGAAAAAATACTGGGAGCTATAATTTTGTTATGACTTTTTTTGCGCTGTAACTAACTCATAAGCAGCTTGAATGTCTTGCGCTTTTTGTTTGGCTATTTCCATCATTTCAGGCGGCAAGCCTTTTGCCACTAACTTATCTGGATGGTGCTGAGACATTAGCTTGCGGTAAGATTTTTTAATTTCAGTCGCAGAATGCTGCTCGGTAACGCCTAATACTTTATAGGCATTGTCAAGTTGCTGTGCTGATTGCGCAACACTGTGTTTCCCCCCTGCTTGCCCTTGCTGATGAAAATTAGCACCGGCGATGATCATCTCTAATAATTTATCTAATTCTTTGGTAGAGTAACCTAAGCCATGAGCTATTTGATGCAAGGCATCCCGTTCATCTTGATCTAAGCTACCATCGGCAAACGCTACTTGAATTTGAATTTCCAAAAATAGTAATAATAAATCCTGACGGCTGCCCACTGCAGATTTTAACGTTGTTAATCTTTCATTCAGTGGAAAACCTGTTGTTTTACCGTCTCTAAAAGCCTCTTGAGCTTGTTGACGTAATTCAGCTTTTAGTCCCAACTTATCCATATAAGCACTGGCAAAAGCGATTTCATGTTGTGTCACTTGACCATTTGCTTTCGCAATATACCCCATAACCGAAAAAGTACTGTAAAAAAATACTGATTGACGATCGGTATCGCCTTTAGTGCCACCTAAAGAGTTGAAATCAAGACCTATACCTTTATCAAACCGATGTCCAATCCACGCGCCCAATAACGCACCGATAATATTCTTAGTCAGCATAAAGCCAAATAAGAAACCTAAAATTTTACCCCAAATTCGCATTATAAAACTCGATAATTAATTAACTGTAAAAAGGTTTAAATAGTGTTTAGCTGCGCTAAACGTTCAGGTGTGCCAACGTCTGTCCAAGCACAATCTATAATACTCGCCGATATTTGGCCTTTATCGGCAGCCGCTCTTAACATCGGCGCTAAGGGCTGCACTTTTTGGTGCTGGGTTAATTCGTTATAGGCTGTGGACATATATTGCTTGAAAAAGCGTTGTCGATAAAGCGCAATACCACTAAAGGTATAGGTAGTTTTTGAATTTTTTTGAGGGTTAACCAACATCCCATCAGCTATCTGAAAATCGCCTGCAAGGTTATGTTCTGGATTTGCAACTAGCAGTAAATGAGCGTCATGTTCCACTGGTAACTGTGGTAGATTTTTGAAGTTAAAATTACAATATACATCGCCATTAATCACGAGAAAAATATCGTCTTCATGCGCAGTTAACATCGGTAATGCTTTGATAATCCCCCCTGCCGTTTCTAATGCTAAAGGCTCTTTGCTGTAGCTAATATTGGCAGAAAATTGTTTACCACAGCCAAGGTGTTCAACCAGCTTCCCCCCCTGCCAAGCATGATTAATGACAATATCTTGCATGCCCGCTGCCACTAAATTTTTAATGTGGTATTCAATCAAAGGAATGCCTTTAACTTTGAGTAACGGCTTGGGGCAGTTATCGGTTAAGGGTCGCATTCGCTCGCCGCGCCCTGCAGCTAAGATCATTGCTTTCATGAAAAAACTTCCAAAATTTAATGTAAACTCAACACTTAGTGAACTAACGCAGCTTATCGAATGCTGGCATCACTCGTTTAGTGACCAACTCATGCAGAAAGCACAGTTTATCATATTGTCCACTAACATCTTGTATGTAGGTCAAGGTAAGTGGAATATCCGCTAAATACCCTGACTTGTGATCTCTATGATGTAAACGCGCAAAAATACCACTTGCTTTTATATGCCGCTGTAATCCCGTTAAATCAAACCAATATTGCCACTTTTCTTGGCTTATATTTGCATCCGGTAAATGGTTTTGCAGGTGTTGACGATAATCCTCGATTAACGGCTTTATTAATTCATCCGGCCAACGGACATAGCAATCTCGAAGCAACGACACCAAATCATAGATAACCGGCCCTTGTACAGCATCTTGAAAATCAATAATGCCAAGCTGGTTATCATCACGTTTGTCATTATTTAACAGCATAATATTGCGGCTGTGATAATCGCGATGCATAAACACTTTAGGTTGCTCAGTAATCGCGGTAACTAAACTTTCAAAGCATAAGCTTAATGACTTTTTCTCATCAGGGCTCAGAAAAATTCCTAAGTGTTTTTCCAACAGCCATTCACTAAATATATTAAGCTCAGTAAGAATAAAAGCCTCATCATAGTTCGATAAGCTTTGTACTGTTGTGCTTTGGCATTTGAGCATCTTTTTCAGCTCAGTTATCGCCGATGCATAATATTGTTGCATATTTTCAGCCGATAGCTCGCTAGCTAAAGCCGTATCACCAAAATCACTCAAACAAAGAAAACCTTGCTTAAGATCCGCCGCTAAAATATTGGGCACATTAACGCCAACACCGTTGAGAATTTCCTGCACAGATACAAACGCTTGATTATTAGATAAGGCTGGTGGCGCATCGACTGCAATATAACTGTTATTTTGCAAATGAAAACGGAAATAGCGTCGAAACCCCGCATCCCCCGTCAAGGGGAGCAAATTGATATTTTGCGCTGGAAACTGGCTAGTTAGCCATGATAATAAATCTGTCGCTCTTAAGTTGCTCAATGCCAATATCTCTAAAAAATAATAAGGCCAATATAACTAATTAGCAGGCTAATGAAAATTGCTATATTATTTTTGCCTTTAACGGTAAAATGCTGCTCAGAATCTAGGCTTTGTATTTTTAAAGTTAATTATCCGGACCAAAAATGCGTTTTCCCATAAACAAAATCTCCTTTCTCTGCCTGATAACTATTACCTATGGTAGTGAGGCACAAAGCACTGAAATAAATACAAATATTGCCGAACAATGCTCTATTCCTCATTATGCTAACATTGCCGACGAAACCGGTAAACAAGGCAACGAAAGCTTCACTATTTTATCGTCAACTTCCAGTATTAAAAAAGGTGAATTTGCCAAGTTCACCGGTGGTGTGACATTACTCAATCAAGATAAGTCTGTTGTGGCTAATGAATTATCAATTAATAGAACAACTGCGACAGTAGATGCAAAAGGCGACATTCATTTTCAAAATAAAGGCATAGACATTTTTGCTGATTCGCTCAACATTAATCATCAGCAAAAAACAACCTCACTTAAGGCAACGTCATATCAACTGAACGGCTCTGCAGGTCATGGTAGTGCCCAAGAGATCAACCTTAATGCTAATAGCAAAACCTTGAGTTTTATCGACTCAAGCTTTACCACGTGTTACGACCCCGTACCAGACTGGCAAATGCGTGCCAGTGAAATTACGATATCTGCAGATGAAAATTCGCTTGAAGCTTACCATGCCCGTTTTAGCCTATTTGATGTTCCGATTTTATATGTGCCCTACTTGACGATGCCGATCAGTGATGAGAGAAAGTCTGGTTTTTTATATCCGACAATCAGTACATCGAATAATTCAGGCCTAGAAATAGAAACACCTTATTATATTAATATTGCTGACAACATGGATGCGACTATCACACCGCGTTATATGTCTGATAGAGGCACGCAGTTAATCACTGAGTTTAGGTATTTACAAGACTTACAATCGGGCCAAATTGATATTGAATACCTCAACAAAGACAACAAGCTCAACAACAATGATGATGCCCGATATTTGGCTAGGGTTCAGCATGTTGGTACGTTTTCTGAGCGATTTAGAGCACATGTAGATTACACCACCATCAGTGATGATAATTATCTCGTTGACCTGGGCAGTAGCCAGTTTAACGCCAATGACGCCTACCTTTATCAAATAGGTGAACTGGCCTACTTCGCCAACAATTGGCAAGCCACCCTAAAAATGCAAGATTTTGAACTCTTGGGTAACCATCAATCCAGTTATAGAACTTTACCGCACATAGAAATACGTCGTCAGGATAGTGTGGCAAATTTCGATGGTATTTTTGATATTTATTCTGAATTTTCTAGTTTTGATAGCGCCGATAAAAGCAAAGCAAGCGCAGAACGATATCATGTTGAAGCTGGCTTACTATACCCAATGGTGACTCCAGCATGGTTTTTAAATTCGGAAGTGAAAGTGCTACAAACCAATTACCGTCAAAAGAATATCAGTGATGATAGTTTATTAGACCGCAACGTCAGTAGAACACTACCGAAAATTCGTCTACACGGCGGGGTAAATTTCGATCGAGACTTTTCCTTATTAAATAACGACTATAACCAAACCTTAGAACCACAATTACAATATCTATATGTGCCAGAGAAAGATCAAAACAACATCGGCATTTACGATACCACCAATTTACAAGATGATTATAACGGCCTGTTCCGTGACCGTCGCTTTAGTGGTATTGATCGCATTGCACAAGCCAACCAACTATCTTGGGGGGTCACGAGTCGGCTATTAACTCAAGAGAACACCGAGGTGTTGCGCTTTAGCTTAGGTCGTATCGTCTACTTAAACGAAAGTAATTTCGACCAGAGTGATCAAAACGCCTTAGTAGATAAATCAGCGCTGGCAGCCGATATTTTTCTACATTTAAGTCGAAATTGGCAATTTAGTTCAGATATTCAATATAATACTGATTTAGGCGTTACCAATAAAAGTCAAACCACCGTAGATTATTTATTTTCCAATAATCAAACAATTCAATTGAACCATCGATATGCTCGTGATGTCTCAGGTGAGTCATTAGAGCAAATGTCTTTAGCTACTAGCTTCAAAATTGCACAACGTTGGCAGTTTGTTGGCCGTTTCACCCAAGATTTACAAGGTAAACGCAGTATCGAAAGTTACGCTGGTCTTGAATACAGTAGTTGTTGTTGGGGGATTCGTTTTACCTATCATCGCAATATCAACTCGAAAATTGACGAGGCAGGCAACATAAACGAAAATCGTGATGCATTTGAAAGCAGTTTTAATCTTCAATTTGTATATAATGGTATAAATAGCAATAAATCGTCCAACAGTGTTGGTGATATGTTTAATTCAAGTATATTTGGCTATAAACGCCCTTACTTCCTCAATAACTAATTAAAAGAAATTTACGTTACATGAAAAATTCATTGAAATTATTACTTCTTAGCTCGGTGTTTATTTTAAGCTCACTTGGACAATCTCAAGCCGCTGAAGTGGAGCTAGATCGCGTAGCTGCAGTGGTTAATAGTGGCGTGGTATTAGAGTCTGAAGTAAAAGACCTTATCGCTTCAATTACTGTACAAGCCAAAAAGAATAACCAAACGTTACCCTCAGATCGCGCATTGCGTATTCAAGTGATGGAAAAGTTAATTAATGACGCAATTATCTTGCAATTAGGCGAACGCATGGGCGTTCAAATCAGTGATGCTCAACTTGATGAAACCTTAACCAACATGGCAAACGAGAACAAACAAACACTGGAAGAGTTTCGTCAAGCCCTGGTTTCTGATGGTCTAGACTACGAAAAATATCGTGAAAATGTGCGTAATGAATTAATTTCCGGTGAAGTTCGTCGCGCAAGCCTACGTCGTCGTATTTACATCTCGCCACAAGAAGTTGCGAACTTATTAGACGTGATGAAAGAGCAAACCAACGCTGATGTCGAGTACCGTCTAGGACATATCTTGATTGAGTTTCCAACGAACCCGAAGCAAGCTGATATCAACGCAGCTAAAGCACGTGCCGAAAAAGTGCTCGAGTTATTAAATAATGGTAGCGACTTTACCAACATTGCCATGACATCATCGGGCGGCGCAAATGCCCTTGAAGGCGGCGATTTAGGCTGGAAAACCATTAACGAAATGCCGACCTTATTTTCTGAATTAGTCGATGGTCAAGAAAAAGGCAGTATCTTTGGTCCTATTCGTACCGGTTTAGGTTTTAGCATCGTGAAATTAGTTGATGTTCGTGGTCGTCAGACGGTAGAAGTTGAAGAAGTAAAAGCCCGCCACATCTTAATTAAACCCTCTATCATTCTCAGTGAAGCGAAAGCAGAAGCCTTGCTACAAGGTTTTGTCGATAAGTTGAACGCTGGTGAAGCCGACTTTGCCGAACTTGCCAAAGAGTACTCTGAAGGACCAACATCGGTTCGTGGTGGTGATTTAGGTTGGTCCGAGCCCAGCAAATATGACCCAGCATTCGCTGAAGCCTTAGCAAGCTTAGATATTAACGAAGTACATAAGCCTTTCCGCTCATCATTTGGTTGGCATATTGCTGAATTAACCGGTCGTCGAACCTTAGATGCAACAGAGCAAATGAATGAGAACCGTGTCTACCAACTACTGTATAACCGTAAGTTTGGTATGGAAGGTGCTCGTTGGATTAAAGAATTACGCGATGAAGCGTATATAGAAATACTGCAAGCGGAAAAGAAATAGTGCTAAAAAGAATTGTAATAACCCCAGGTGAACCAGCAGGTATTGGCCCAGATTTGATGATAAAAGTCGCGCAGCAAGATTGGCCAGTCCAAATTGTTGCTGTTGCCTCACCTGAGTTATTAACAACTAGGGCAAAACAATTAAACTTGCCACTTAACATTAAGCTTTATGATGCTGATGAGCCTGTAACGGCGCATAAAGCCGGTGAGTTAATGGTATTACCCGTGGCTTTAGACGATGTTTGCGAAGCCGGCGTACTTAACGCCAACAACGGTCACTATGTTGTTGAAACTTTACGCATTGCGAGTGAGAAAAACATTTCGGGTGAGTTTGATGCTGTGGTAACCGGCCCAGTCCATAAGGGCTTAATAAATAAAGCCGGTATTGCCTTTAGTGGTCATACTGAATACTTTGCTCATCAAGCAAACTGTTCTGATGTGGTCATGATGTTAGCAACAGAAGGATTAAGAGTTGCCTTAGTGACCACACATATCCCATTAGCTTATGTCTCCAAAGCCATCACACGTGAACGCCTACAAAAAGTAGCCCGCATATTACATCAAGATTTGATTACGAAGTTTGGTATTTCAGATCCTAAAATTTATGTTTGTGGTATCAATCCGCATGCTGGTGAAGATGGTCATCTTGGCCGTGAAGAAATCGATGTGATGATCCCTGCCCTAGACGAATTGCGTTTAGAAGGCATGAATCTGATTGGCCCGTTACCCGCTGATACGATTTTCCAAGCTAAATACTTAGATGACGCCGATGCAATTTTAAGCATGTTCCATGATCAAGGTTTACCGGTACTAAAATTCAAAGGCTTTGGCGCGTCAGTCAATATCACCTTAGGACTGCCATTTATTAGAACCTCTGTCGATCACGGTACGGCCTTAGATCTAGCGGGCACCGATAAAGCAGATGTTGGCAGTTTCAAAGAAGCCATCAACACGGCAATAACACTGGCTAACAACCAAGCATAAGACAAATTCGAGCAATAAAAACTATGAGCAAAAACTCCCATTTAGGTCATCAAGCTAAGAAACGCTTTGGACAAAACTTTTTACATAATGACGCCATCATTAGCAATATCGTTGACGCCATCAACCCAGAGCCTAATGACAATTTAATTGAAATTGGCCCAGGCTTAGGTGCACTTACAGAGCCGGTTATCGAGCGTGCAGGTCACCTTAGTGTCGTAGAATTAGATAGAGATTTAGCACATAGATTACGTCATCACCCTTTTTTGGCTCCGAAGTTAACCATTTATGAAGAAGATGCCTTAAAGTTTGATTTTGCCAAACTAGCCAGTGCTGATAAGCCGTTACGTATTTTTGGTAACTTACCGTATAACATCTCAACGCCACTTATCTTTCATTTACTGACCTTTAAGGACAAAGTCAAAGATATGCACTTTATGCTACAAAAAGAAGTGGTACAGCGCATGGCATCGGGTGAAGACTGCAAAGCTTATGGTCGTTTATCGATCATGACGCAATACCAGTGCCAAGTTATTCCTGTAATGGAAATAGGACCAGAGGCTTTTAAACCGGCGCCAAAAGTAGACTCGGCCATTGTGAGGTTAATCCCGCATAAAACCATTAAAAATCCGGTGAAAGACATTAATGCCCTTAATAAAGTGTGTTTAGCAGCCTTTAATCAACGTCGCAAGACAATACGTAATAGCTTTAAAGGCCTTATTTCTGCCGAGCAACTAACGGATCTCGGTATAAACCCAGGGCTTCGTCCTGAAAATTTGGCCCTAGCAGACTTTGTTATGTTAGCGAATTTCGTCACCGACAACCCAGTAGAACTTAAAGATGAATGATGCCCAAGTCACCCTAGCTGATAATATTAAAGTCACTGTGGTAAGTGATTATATTGCTCAGCAGTCTGTTGAAACTGAGCAACAGTATGTTTTTAGTTACACGATTACGGTGACCAATAATAGCCTTGAAACCGTGCAACTTTTAAGTCGCTACTGGTTAATCAGTGATGCGAACGGTGATTCTAGTACCGTGACAGGTGAAGGAGTTGTCGGTCAGCAACCCTTTATCAAGCCCAATGAGAGCTTTACTTATACCAGTGGCTGCATATTGAAATCCCCCTTAGGAAATATGCAAGGGCATTATCAAATGCAAACTGCTTCAGCACAGCTCATTCAGGTTGATATTGCACCCTTTCGTCTAGCTAAACCCAATATCTTAAATTAGCAAACACTAATGGCTATATATTTCGTTGGTGATATTCAAGGCTGCTACAGCGAATTAGATGCTTTATTAACGCAAGTGGGCTTTTCCAACAACAGCGATCAGCTATATGTCGCGGGTGACCTCGTTGCTCGCGGACCCAACTCTCTTGAAACCTTACGTTTTATCAAGGCACTAGGTAAACAAGCTAAAGTGGTTCTAGGAAACCACGACTTACATTTACTTGCCGTATATCGCGGCCTTAAAAAAGCCAAGCAGCAAGATCAACTCGACGCCTTATTATCCGCCCCCGACTTAACTGCCTTAATGACTTGGTTAATTCAACAGCCGCTGATTCAAAAGTTACCTAATGAAGATACCTATATGAGTCATGCGGGACTTTCCCCGCAATGGACAGTAAAACAGGCACTTGAACAAGCAAAAATAGCACAGCAGCATTTAACCTCTTCAGCTAGTCAATATTGGCTCAGTAACATGTATGGAGAACAGCCAGCAAGTTGGCCAGAGGCGAATGACGAATTGAGCCGCTTTCGATTCACCATTAATGCGCTTACTCGCATGCGTTATTGTTATGCTGACGGTCGTTTAAACTTTAGCTGCAAAGAAAGTCCCAATAATGCCCCGAAAGAGCTCTCACCTTGGTTTGAGTTTGGCCACGTAAACGATAATACACAATGGGTATTTGGTCATTGGGCAGCTTTAATGGGGCATTGCCCAGCGAAAAATATTTACGCCCTTGATACTGGCTGTGTATGGGGTCAGCATTTAACGCTGCTACGGTGGCATGATAAGCAAATATTTGTCGAGCAATCACATAAAAAACCAAGATAAAGCATGACATTGGTTTCAAAAGTGACTGAGCTTGTTATACTAAGCCAAGACTTCTCTGTATTCCTTTGAGTCTAATAATAATTAATGATTACTCACTGCAATAATAGCGCTTATTATTAATCACGTAATCAACAGATGATTTAATTTATATATTGGTGGGATCTATGAAATTAACAGTAGCTATGAAAATAATTGGTGGCTTCACCATTATTTCTCTTTTACTCATTCTAACTAGCGTAATATCATGGAGTAGTTTAAATACTATTGGCGATTCGACAAAACAGCAAAATGAACTAGCGATTCCGACCTTAAAAGGCAGTAACAAATTAGCTAACGACTTAACCGGTATTGGCAATTTAACCCTTCGTGCCTATTACCAAACCCAATTAGCACCACTAGCAGAAAATCGCGCTGCTTTTGATGTGGATAAAGAAAATTTCAGAGCTCAATTAACTCAATTAAAAAACATCGTTAAAAATGAAAAAAACCTGATCACTAATTTACGTAAAGTCGATGCCGTTTATGACGATTTAGAAAACGAAATAGACAGTGTGCTCAGTAACCGCAAGCTTGCTATAGAGCAACGCCTAGCACTTATTGACAAGATAGATATTATCGAAGAAAAAGCAGACGATACCGCCACAATTTTATTAGATCTTGCCGACCACGACCTTGCGTCAACAAAATTACAACGTGCCGTGAGTTTAGGAGAACGTTTAGAAACCTTACTCAACAGCATTGTCAGCTCATCTTTTGAATACCGTGAACTGGTCGACCGACAGTCTGCGTCATTGGTAAACAGTGAAATTGAAAATTCATTTAGCGACATTAAAAATTCGGTTGATGATGTGGTCAATGAACTTAACCTCCAAGGCATGTCAGATATTGCCGATGAATTAACCTCAAGCTTCTCAGAGCTACGCAATTACATCAGCGGTAATGATAATATTTTCGCTAACAAAAACAGTCAACTTAATGCTATTGCTGCTGCAACAGCGAGTTTAAAATTAGCAGAAAGCGGTATTACTAGTGCAAATGCTATCTTGGAAAAACAAGTAGAATTAGCCAATAAAACAACCGTAGTAACCGGCGCATTGGTAAAAACATCGGTAGCCGACGGTACGTTTAACACTCTAGTTATTACCTTTATTTCTATTGTGCTGGCAATCATTATCGCTTGGATAACATTAACCAGTATTACTCGCCCATTAGGTCGCGTAAACGAAATGCTCAATGTTGTTGCTTCAGGTGACTTATCGCGTAAGTTAGATGAAAGTGGCAATGATGAATTTGCCCAACTGTCAAGCAACTGCAACTTGTTAATTGATAGTTTACGCACTTTAATTCAAAGTATTGTTAGCCGTTCAACGCAACTTGCAACGGCGGCTGAGCAAATGTCAGCAGTTACTTCGCAAAGCACCACCGCCATTGAAGAACAGCGCAATCAAGTTGAGCAAGCCGCTTCTGCTACCACAGAAATGAGCCAAACATCTCAAACGGTATTATCTAGCGTTAATGATGCCTTAGGTGGCATTAAACTAGCAGATGATGAAGCAGAGCGCATCAAAACCATTTCTAAAAATAATTTAAATACCATTAAATTATTGGCCAATGAAGTCGAGTCGGCATCACAAGTTATTAATAAACTGCAAAGTGATAGCGCATCAATTGGCGGTATTCTTGATGTGATCAGAAGCATTGCAGACCAAACTAACTTATTAGCTCTAAATGCTGCTATAGAAGCGGCGCGAGCCGGTGAACACGGCCGAGGTTTTGCTGTTGTTGCTGATGAAGTAAGAACGCTAGCAAGTAGAACCCAAGAATCTACTCAAGAAATCCAAAATATGATTGAGGTGCTACAAGCTGGTGCCGAGAAAGCCGTATCGGTAATGGATACCGGTAAGCAGCAAACCACGACATGTGTTGAGCAAAGCATCGAATCAGAACAAGCATTAGAGTCCGTTACTGAAGCTGTGCATGACATCTACGATCGTAGTTCTCAAATTGCGACCGCCGCCGAAGAACAAAGCGCCGTTGCTCATGAAATAAGCGAGAACTTAGAGTCAATTGTTGCCATTGCTGAACAAACCACAGCAGGCTCGAAACAAACAGCTGAGTCAAGCAATGAAGTAGCACGCTTAGCCGATGAACTACAACAATCTGTTCAAGAGTTCAAGCTGTAGTTATAGCCGAAGCTACCAACTTAGCCAACAAAAAAGAGCGCAGAAGCGCTCTTTTTTATGGCTACAAAACCAGCTAACTTGACATTTTTTCGTAAACAGAAAAGTCTAGTTGATACTGATTTTTTTCATCGCTGGGGCGAATATCACTGGCGACTTTTTTCCAAACCGTTAAGTCATATTCTGGAAAAAGTGTATCACCATCAATTTCGGCATCAATATGGGTAATATACAAGCGTTGCGCTGCGCCTAAACAATGCTGATATATCGCGCCGCCGCCAATTACCATCACTTCTTCACTTTCACTCACTAATGATAAAGCAGCCTCAACAGAGTTTACCACTGCCACGCCTTCAGCTTGGAAGTTTTCATCACGTGAAATAACAATATTTTTCCGTCCCGGTAGTGGTCGACCAATCGACTGAAATGTTTTGCGCCCCATGATGATGGGTTTACCTAAGGTAGTTTTCTTAAAATAGGCTAAATCAGCGGGTAAGTGCCATGGCATGTCATTGTCTTTACCGATCACGCGATTATTAGCATGCGCAACTATCATTGAAAGTATGGTCATAGGAATTCTTTGATTTATAAGCTATCTAAATTTAAAATATTATACGTTATTACCAGCAACAAAAAAGCTGCAATTGTATTGTTACAAATGCAGCTTTTATCAAGTTGATTAAGTTATTTGCTAAAGCTTACTTACGATATTCAACTTCGACATCATAATCGTCTTCGTCCCAATCTTCATCATCAAGATCATCGGCTAAGTCGGCATCAGACATCGCATCTTCATGATAGGTATCCCATTTAAACTCAACCGTTTTACCATCAATAGGCGTTTCTTCTTCCTCTGGAGGCAAGGCTTCAATAAAGCTCATCACGCCTTGACACAAATCTTCAGTGCCGGTGCGATTAAACGCTGAAATACTGCGAACTTCACCTTCCCAACCTAAACCTTCAATCACGCGATCGGTAATTTCTTTTGCTTCTTCTTCAAGCAATAAATCTAACTTATTAAATACTAACCAGCGTGGTTTTCCGGCCAGTTCGGCAGAATGAGTTTCTAGTTCACCGACGATAGTTTTTGCATTTTCTAGCGGATCTGAGCCATCAACCGGCATCACATCAACAACGTGCAATAAAATACGACAACGCTCTAAGTGTTTTAGAAATTGTGTTCCTAAGCCAGCACCGTCAGCAGCACCTTCAATTAAACCCGGAATATCAGCAATAACAAAACTCCGTTGAGAGTCTAAACGCACAACACCTAAGTTAGGCACTAAGGTCGTAAACGGATAATCGGCTACTTTAGGTTTCGCGGCAGAAACACTGCGAATTAAAGTAGATTTACCCGCATTGGGTAAACCGAGTAGTCCAACATCGGCTAATAACAACAATTCAAGTTTTAAATTGCGAATTTCACCAGGCGTTCCATCCGTTTTTTGGCGTGGAGCACGATTGGTACTACTCTTAAAGCGCGTATTGCCTAAACCATGCCAACCGCCTTTTGCGACCAGTAGTTTTTGCTCGTGTTGAGTTAAGTCACCGAGTAGTTCGCCGGTATCAATATCAATCGCGCGCGTGCCAACAGGTACTTTTAACAATAAGTCATCTGAGCCTTTGCCTGTACAGTCACGACTGCGGCCATTTTCACCACGTTTTGCACGATGAAACTTTTCAAAACGGTAATCGATTAGCGTATTCCAGCTTTCATCAGCAATTAAGTAAACGTCACCACCATCACCGCCGTCACCGCCGTTTGGGCCACCGAATTCAATATATTTTTCTTTACGAAAACTAACGCAACCATTACCACCGTCTCCGGCTTCTACGCGAATTTCTACTTCATCTACGAATTTCATGGTGTTTTAAAACACTCCAAAACTTTATTTTCTGCTACGTATTATAAATGATTTATTTCATTTAGGTTTGAACAATGTCACTTTTTATACAACTTTGTCAAACAGACTAGATTTTAGATCACTTATTGAGAATTAGCCGATTCGATTGTAGCAACGAATAGCTATAAATTACCTGCAAAAAAAAACCCTGCGTAACAGCAGGGTTTTATAAGTTTGCGTATTACTACTCAGCGATAATGCTTACAAACTTGCGGTTTTTAGGACCTTTAACTTCAAATTGTACTTTACC
>JBFJQB010000060.1:0-14679 GCA_041616855.1 Cognaticolwellia sp.
AACATCAAGTGTGATGTAATTAACTTTTACCTGCTCTTGATTTTCAAAACGTGATTGATTAGCAAGGTAATACTCATTTATTTCTTCTTCGCTTAACTCAATGCCGGTTTTAAATTGTTCAGCTTCAATAGTCGCAAAACGAATATCACGTTGCTGATGTTGTAAAGCCGTATAAATTTCTTCTTGATAAGGTAGGCTAAATTCACTTGCTAGCAATGCTTGTGTCAATTGGCGGCGAGTCATTTCTGTGCGTAAGTAATCACGAAAATCTGATGACTGATAAAAGCCGGCTTGATTGATCAACGCTAAGTAACGGTTATTATCAAAAACACCATCGACTTGAAACTCTGGCATATTGCGAATAGTACTTTTAATACGCTGATCGGCAACACGTATCGCCAATGTTTCTGAGTTTTGATCGACAAGTTTTTGATTAATTAAATTATCAACCACACCATTGCGAAAATTCTTCATATAACTCGCATCAGCTGACAGGGTTTCAAACATATCACCAAATTGCTGCGCCATACGATTACGCTGCTGTTGATAAGCTTTATTAAACTCATCTTGTGATATTTTTTCACCATTAACATCAGCTACTGAGGTATCAACTGAATTGTTATAACTACCAATGCCGGCAACGGCAAAGGTTAAAATAATGAAACCAAGAATAATCTTAGCCGTTAATCCTTGAGAGCTTTCTCGAATATTTTCTAACATCTTTATCTCTTTACACGAGGCTATTGTACTTTCCGCGCGATTTCAGCTGTGGTATTAATTTACCGCTAGTATACGTTTTAATTAATGCATAACCGTTTAATTAAAAAAGTGAATTCACCTTAGTAGCAAACTAATGAGGCTATTTTATTAACTGATACGCTTTAAAATCGCAATTTGAACGGGCATGTTAGCCCAATAATAATCAAAATGAAACTCTTTTACTCTGGCGATGAAATAATGGTCAAATAACCACCATCGAGTAGTAAAAAGTAGTTATTTACCTTAATTTCGAGTTTGATAGATCAAAAAAGAGTAAGGTGGAATTACCCTTACTCTTTTTGTTTTCGGGCTAGCAAGTTTAATGTTTTTATTTCTTGTTAAGAATCTTGTCCAAGTTCGCTTGCTCGTGCGAGGATAAATCAATCTGCTTTGCTTTACTGCGCTTATGTAACACCAATAGCACGCCGATAATAAAAGCGAAAATGATGATCAAAGGGGCAAACCAGAGCACATAAGTTTGTTTATTCAACTGCGGTCGATATAAAACAAAATCACCATAGCGATAGACCATAAAATCAATAATTTCTTGATCACTCTTACCTTCTTGTAACAAGTTATAAAGGCTTTTTCTTAAATCTACGGCAATTTTTGAGTTCGAATCAGCTAGGTTCTGATTTTGACATTTAGGACAACGCAACTCTTTCGATAATATTTGAAAGCGCACTTTAGTTGCTTCATCTTTAAATTCAAAGGTGTCTACTGGGCTAGCATTAACATTGCAGAGCGCAAAAACATTCAGCAGTATAATGCTCAACAGCAACTGAAAGCGCTTGGCTAACTTCGTTATTGCGCTAATTATTGACGTAGGTTTCATTAGGAGGCTCCTTGGGCTATCTCCGCGTTTTTCATTTCAGCTTCAAGACTTTCAATTAACGGCAAAAATTCTTTTTGCCAAATTTTATCATTAACCGGGCCAGCAAAGCGTTTGCGAATAATGCCGGTGTGATCAATAACAAAGGTTTCAGGTGCGCCAAATACCCCAATGTCTAAGCCCAATGCGCCCTGCTCATCAAAAATAGAAAATTCGTATGGGTCTTGGTATTGCTCTAACCAACTTAAAGCCGCATTACGATCATCAGTAAAGTTAAGGCCATAGAGCTTAATTCGTGGGTCACGTGCAATATCAATTAAGTATGGATGCTCATATTTACACTGTACACACCATGTTGCCCAAACATTGAGTAATACGATATTACCTTTTAAATCGTCGCGACCTACTTTTTCCTCAATGGCTTTTAAGCGTGGTAGGTCAAAATTTGGCAGCGGCTTACCTATCATCGCTGATGGCATAGCTTGTGGATTAAGAAATAAACCTCGATATAATAGAATGCCTAATAAAACAAATAAAATTAACGGGATAAAACGAATAACACTTTTCACTAATTTACGCCTCTTCTAAAACTACAGGGTTAGCTTGTTTAAGTTTTTGCTCAGATGCCAATACGCGTTTACGGTAACGTTTACTCAAAATTGCTAAGAAACCACCTATTGCCATAAAGAAGCCCCCTAACCAGATCCAAACAATAAACGGCTTATAATACAAACGCATTGACCAAGAATTTTGTCCCAACGGGTCACCTAAGGCAACATAAATATCGCGCCATAAGGTGGTATGAATACCCGCTTCTGTCATGCCCATAGTCTGTACGGTATAAGTCCGCTGCTCTGGTGTTAAAAGCGTGACAAACTCACCATCTAGCCATACCTTAATTTGACCTTGAATAGCACTATAATTTGGCCCGACAACATTTTTAGTCCCTGCGTATTCAATTGTATATCCTGATAAATCAACACGCTCACCTGGTGCCATTTTAACATTAATTTCTTGTTCATAAGTTGACACCATCGTTACACCAACAATAGTAATTGCAATACCTGCGTGGGCAACTGCCATACCAATATGATTAAGCGGTACGGCTGAAAACTGCCAGCGTCCATCGGCCTGTTTAGCATTATTAAACAAATCTTTTAACACCGCTAAAACAATCCAACAACTCAAGCTCATCCCTATAAATGCCGAGATGCTAAATTCACCGGCGAATATAAACGGCCAAGCAGCACCAAATAAAACACTAAAAATAGAAATCGCGTTTAAGTGTTTAGATAGCTCGCCTTTACGGGCCTTTTTCCAGCGAATCAACGGCCCAATCCCCATAAAGAGGAATAATGCGATCATCATTGGGATAAATACGGCATTAAAATATGGCGCACCGACTGATATTTTCCCCAAGCCCATCGCATCAATGATTAACGGATAAAGCGTGCCTAACAAAATAGTTATTGTCGCGGTCACTAAAATTGACATCGCCACTAAAATCGTATTTTCACGTGAATAAAAGGTAAAACGGTTAGGGCTACTGACGTTTGCCGCTCTAATTGCATAAAGAGTTAGTGAGCCACCAACGGCAATAGCGAGTAATACCAGTAAATAAAGTCCGCGACCTGGGTCAACAGCAAATGAATGTACTGATGTGATCACGCCAGAGCGCACTAAAAATGCTCCCAGTAAATTTAGCGAAAAAGTAAATATCGCCAGTAATAATGTCCAATGCTTAAAAGTATTACGCTGCTCCGTTACCGCTAAAGCATGAATCAAGGCCGTGCCCGCAAGCCATGGCATAAAAGAAACATTCTCAACCGGATCCCAAAACCACCAGCCGCCCCAGCCAAGCTCATAATAAGCCCACCAACTACCTAGTGCGATACCGACCGATAAAAATGACCAAGCCGCAACGGTCCATGGACGAGACCACCGAGCCCACGCAGCATCCATTTTTCCGGCCATTAATGCTGCAATGGCAAATGCAAAAGCAACAGAGAAACCGACATAGCCCATATACAACATCGGCGGGTGAATAATTAAACCAATATCTTGTAATAACGGATTTAAATCTCGACCTTCCGCAGGAAAATTGGGCAATAAACGCTCAAACGGATTTGAGGTTAGTAGTGTAAATAAAATGAAACCGACGGCGATCAAGCCCATAATGGCTAAAACGCGGGCAACAAATTCTTTTTCTAATTGCTGGCTAAATAAGCTAACCGCAAATGTCCATGCCGTTAAAGCGAATACCCAGAACAACATTGAACCTTCATGTCCGCCCCAAACCGCACTAATTTTAAAATGAGTTGGCAATAAACTATTAGAATGACTGGCAATATACTTGACCGAAAAATCATCAACAGTAAAGCTGTAAGCTAATAAAAAAAGACTAATACCAACAAAAAGAAACAAACCAAAACTTAACGGTTTGGCACTATTGATTAATTGTTGGTTATTTTGCGCAACACCTATCAACGGCACTATGCTTAAACATAGTGCAAAAGCTAACCCGATAATGAGGGCGAAATGGCCGAGCTCTGGGATCATGATAATTCCTGTAAATCAATGTTAAAACAGTTTTGGCGGCAAAGTTTAATTGTCTCTAACTCGTCACTTGGAACGCCAAATCAAGTATTCAATAACTAAGGACAAGTTACCTTAGTAGCTAAAGGTTAGCTTTATTGCACTTCTAGTGATATTTCCATGGCAATGGGATTTTTTTCCATTACATCAACATTAAGTGCTTCTGCCTTAAAGTCGCCCGGCTTAATGCCAACACTACCTTGCATAGAAACCACAGCATAAACATGCACTTTATCTACGCTACTTAAGCGCATTTGTGGTGTCATTGCTTTTGCATCATCTAAGACGATGTTGATAGGCAAGTCACTGGCTTTAATTTTTACTGCCGCTAAAGGCATTCGAGGGCCATTGGAGGCAATAGCGTAAATAAATACTGTTTTATCTTCTGTTTGCATTAAGGCCTTTTTAACGTTCGGCGCTAAAGAAACCTGAACGCTAAGCTGCGGTATATTTGGCTCAACTTCAACGCTATCGTCAGCAATTAACGGCTGCTTATTACTCAAGCTTAATTGCTTTTTCGCTTCCGCTATCGCCTCTTGCAAGACTTGGGTGTTTAACCCGGGTCGGCCACTGTCGACAACGATTTGCCAGTATTTTACAGCGTTTGCAAATTCGCTTTTGCTAAAGCTGTCCATACCTAAAAGAATATTAGTCGAGGCATCTAGTGAGTCTAACGCTAAAGCCTTATCAATTACACGTTGAATGTCAGGGTTAATTTGCTGATTATTTTTATAATACATCGCTTGCGCTTTTGGCCCTAAAATCTCAGCATGCTCACCAACCTGCTTTATTACACCATCAAAGGCCGCTACTGCACTATCAAAATTACCGACAGAAATATAAGCCTGAGCTAAACTGAACAGTGCTTGAGAATTACTGGGCTCGTTTTTCACTTCAAGCTGCAGTTGCTGCACACGATAAGCAAGCATCTGCTCGGCACTTAAATCACTATGCGCGTCATTCTCTGTCGAGGCGACCGGCGCATTTAATTGGGGATATGCACCAAGATTCATGTAGCTATATAAACTCAGGGTCACCACTGCAATTGCAATACCTGCAGGCCAAAGCCAAGACGGCTTCTGCTCTGCAATTTCATTCGTTTGACTTAATTGCGCATCTTGTAGCAATGTTTTATCTAATTCTGCTTTTAATTGTACAAAGCTATCCTGCTCAATACTACCTTCCGACAAGTCATGTTCGAGTTGTGATAAATGTTCATGGTACAGCGTTACATTCGTTTCTTGTCGAATATTTACATTTTCCGCACCAATAGTATTTTTGGGTGTGGCAAAAATGCGCCAGATAATAAGTAACGCAATCACCATCAAGAATAAGATTGCTAACCAAAATGAAGTCATATTTTTTAATTTATACCTAGTAAGAGTCGTGTAACCGTTTAATTTACGTCATTGATTGCAACGAATGCTTAATAATGTAATTCAAAAGCCGCCGTAAGGTTAACAATTATGGCAGGCTTTTCCTAGCGATATCACCGGAGAAAACTACATATTGATCGCAATATAGTCCTTAATAAACTAACCCTGTACTTATGTCTGTTAAGGCTATCTAGCTTGTAGCCAAGGTTAATCCGATTAATGATGACTGATTAAATTCCTTAAGCCGCTTTCAGCAGCGGCCCGATTACTTTTATTGTCGGCTAAAAAGCAGATAACGTTGAAATTATAGAGTTAAGTATTCGAGAAAGATTTGCTGGTATAAAAAGTTGGGATAAATTGTTTCATTTCACCAAGGGCTGCAATGAACAAAGGGTAAGTTGAGAGTTAGCGATACGGCTGGCATTTTTAAATTCATTAACAACAAGTCGCCGAATCGCTAGTGTTAAAGTAATCCTATATTTAAAAACAATTAAGCCGCTTTTAAAAGCGGCTTAATTAGCAATCTTTAGCAAACGCTATCAATTAACCGTTGCATGCATCTTTAAGTGCTTTACCAGCTTTAAAAGATGGAATTTTAGCTGCTGCGATTTCGATAGTCGCACCAGTTTGTGGGTTACGGCCTGTGCGCGCTGCACGGTCACGTACTGAAAAAGTACCAAAACCTACTAGTGCTACTTGCTCACCACCTTTTAACTCTTCTGTAACTGCTTCGATAAATGAATCTAATGCACGACCAGCCGCAGCTTTAGAAATGTCAGCACCCGCAGCAATCTTCTCGATTAGTTGAGATTTATTCACAGTGTATTCCCCTTCAATTGTTATTATTTCAGCGCTATCTTCTGTTTTTAGCGTCCTGCAGAATCTTTTATATCAAGCTTCATTTTGAACATCAAGCGCCGAGTTAAAGAAAACCAAAAAATTGATAATTATTTTTATCTTACTAGACCCCTTATGTATAGGGGCTCTAGCGTTATCAGCGTCATTAACTTACCATAGTTTCAGCGTTTGAAAAGCGTTAATTACGTTTTTTTCAAATTTTTTGCTGTTTTTTAAGGTTTTTTTGCAAAAAAACCTATTTTATCACCATTTATTTGTCCGCTTGCCACTTTTCAACCGGGTGTTCTAAAGCTATTTTTAAGACTTCATCAATCCATTTAACCGGATATATGGCTAAATCTGCTTTGACATTGTCAGGTATTTCAGCCAAATCTCGCTCATTTTCTTTCGGAATAACAACAGTTTTTATGCCACCACGATGTGCTGCTAATAACTTTTCTTTTAAACCGCCAATAGCTAAGACTTCACCCCGTAATGTAATTTCACCGGTCATTGCGACATCGGCTTTTACCGGGTTACCCGTCAAGCTCGAAACCAATGCGGTACACATGCCAATACCTGCACTTGGACCATCTTTTGGCGTTGCACCTTCTGGAACATGAACATGAATATCGCGTTTTTCATGGAAGTCGCTATTAATGCGTAGCTTTTCTGTACGGCTACGAACGACTGTCATTGCCGCTTGGATAGACTCCTGCATAACATCACCCAACGAGCCGGTATAACTCAACTTGCCCTTACCCGGAACAGAAGCGGTTTCTATGGTCAGTAGTTCGCCACCCACTTGAGTCCAAGCAAGTCCGGTCACTAAACCAATACGATTTTCATCATCCGCTTTACCGTAATCAAAGCGTTGCACACCAAGAAACTCGGATAAGTTGTCTTGATTTATCGTGACCTTTTTGATTGATTTATCCAATAAAATCGATTTTACGGCTTTTCGACATAGCTTAGAGATATCACGTTCGAGTGCACGAACCCCAGCCTCGCGAGTGTAATAGCGGATAATGCCAATAATAGCACTATCTTCAATTTCAATTTCTGAGCTTTTTAAGCCATTGCGCTCAATTTGTTTATTGAGCAAGTGATTTTTTGCAATATTGAGTTTTTCATCTTCGGTATAACCCGATAAACGAATCACTTCCATTCGATCAAGTAATGGCCCAGGGATATCCATACTATTCGACGTGGCAACAAACATGACGTCTGATAAGTCATAATCAACTTCTAAATAATGATCATTGAAGCTGCTATTTTGCTCAGGATCTAAGACTTCCAACAAGGCAGATGCTGGGTCACCACGCATATCAGAAGCCATTTTGTCTATTTCATCGAGCAAAAACAGTGGATTTTTCACCCCTACTTTTGCAATTTTTTGGATCAACTTACCCGGTAGTGAACCAATATAGGTTCTTCTATGCCCGCGAATCTCAGCTTCATCACGAACACCGCCTAGTGCCATACGGACATACTTACGACCGGTTGATTTTGCAATAGACTGGCCTAGTGAAGTTTTACCAACACCAGGAGGTCCCACTAAACATAATATAGGACCTTTTAATTGACTAACACGCTGTTGAACGGCTAGATACTCAAGAATACGCTCTTTTACCTTATCAAGCCCGTAATGGTCTTTATCTAAAACTTCTTGTGCTAATTTCAAGTTACGCTTTAATTTGCTGCGCTTTTTCCAAGGCACACTGATCATCCAATCGATATAACTGCGCACTACCGTTGCTTCAGCTGACATCGGTGACATCATTTTTAACTTTTTCAACTCGGTTAAAGTTTTTTCTTTCGCCTCTTTCGGCATTTGAGCATCTTCAATCTGCTTTTCTATTTGCTCAACTTCATTACTGCCTTCTTCATCATCACCTAGTTCTTTTTGAATGGCTTTCATTTGTTCATTCAAATAGTATTCACGCTGACTTTTTTCCATTTGTTTTTTAACGCGAGTACGAATTTTCTTCTCAACTTGCAGTAAGTCAATTTCGCCTTCCATTAACGCCATTAAAAACTCTAGACGTTCTGAGACATGGGTGATTTCTAAGACCTTTTGCTTATCAACTAACTTCAATGGCATATGAGCTGCCATGGTATCAGCTAGCTGCTCAGCATCATCAATACCTGACACTGAGGTTAAAACCTCTGGTGGTATTTTCTTATTTAATTTCACATAGCCTTCGAACTGAGAAATAGCAGAGCGAATTAACACCTCAGTACTATCGTCAGGCTCACCTTCGACATTTAAAAACTCTGCATTGGCCGTAAAATATTCATCTGTTTCGACAAATTCAGTGATTTGAGCACGACGCACACCTTCTACCAGTACTTTAACCGTACCATCAGGTAATTTAAGCATTTGTAAAATGGTGGCTAAGGTACCGGTTTGATATAGATCGCTCTGTGTTGGATCGTCAACTGCAGCATCTTTTTGCGCAACAAGGAAAATTTGCTTGTCGTTTTCATTGGCAATATCAAGACAACGGATAGATTTTTCGCGACCAACAAATAATGGGATGACCATTTGTGGATAGACAACGACATCACGTAAGGCTAATACGGGAATTTCAACTACGCCAGATAACTCTTTAGTCATTGGTTACTCTCTCGGTAATAGTTTGAGCTGATTTTAACAGGATATGTAATTGTATATGGGGCGTTTGTAAATACTTTCAACAGATGAATAAAAAAAAGTGACGTTAACCTCATGGCTACCGTCACTTTTAGATTTAACTTAACGTTTTAATTATTCCGATGACGCTTTGTCTTGCTGCGTTTCATAAATAATAATCGGCTTCGACTCACCTTTAATCACAGTTTCATCGACGACAACTTTCACGGCATTTTCCATCGAAGGTAATTCATACATAGTTTCAAGCAGTACACCTTCCACTATAGAACGTAAACCACGCGCCCCGGTTTTACGTACCATCGCTTTATGCGCAATTGCAGACAAGGCGTCTTCTCTGAACTCAAGTTCAACATTTTCCATATCAAACAGCGCAGAAAATTGCTTAGTTAGGGCATTTTTAGGCTCTTGCAAGATTTGAATAAGTGCAGATTCATCCAGTTCGGTCAGTGTTGCAACAACCGGCAAACGTCCAATAAATTCAGGGATCAAGCCATATTTCACGAGATCTTCTGGTTCGACATCTTGAAAACGCTGCGTTAAGGTTTTCTCATCGTCTTTACCACGAACCGTCGCACCAAAACCAATACCAGTACCGGTATGGCAACGTTGCTCTACAACCTTATCAAGCCCAGCAAAAGCCCCACCACAAATAAAGAGAATCTTAGAGGTATCCACCTGTAAAAACTCTTGTTGCGGATGCTTACGTCCACCTTGCGGCGGCACAGAGGCAATAGTGCCTTCAATAAGCTTTAATAACGCTTGCTGTACACCTTCACCTGAAACATCACGAGTAATTGATGGGTTGTCAGATTTACGAGAAATTTTGTCAATTTCATCAATATAAACAATACCACGTTGTGCTTTTTCAACGTCATAATCACATTTTTGTAACAGTTTCTGAATGATGTTTTCAACATCTTCACCGACATAACCGGCTTCAGTTAACGTGGTAGCATCTGCCATGGTAAAGGGCACATCTAACAAACGTGCTAACGTTTGCGCTAGTAATGTTTTACCACTACCGGTCGGGCCAATGAGCAATATATTACTTTTGCTAAGTTCGACACCATTATGAGAGTCACCATTGCGTAAACGTTTATAATGGTTATAAACCGCTACGGCGAGTACTTTTTTAGCGTGCTCTTGCCCAATAACGTAGTCATCTAGGCTTTCACGAATTTCGATCGGTGTAGGCAAGCTTTCTTTATCTTGCTTCGGCGAAATTTCTTTAATTTCTTCACGGATAATGTCGTTGCATAACTCAACACATTCATCACATACAAAGACGGAAGGCCCGGCAATTAACTTACGTACTTCATGCTGACTTTTACCACAAAACGAGCAATACAGTAATTTACCGTCATCACCGTCACCTGTTTTCATATCGGTCATACGGTACCTCTAATATTTAAAATTTTTACAAACTAATACTGACAAGTATTTCATAAATCGCGCAAATAACAACGCGAATAACAAAGAATAACGTTATTTATCGATTCTTTGCTCTAATATGGCATCAACTAGACCATATTCGACCGCGCTTTCAGCGCTTAAGAAGTTATCACGGTCAGTATCTTCAGAAACCTTTTCTAGTGCTTGACCGGTGTGCTCTGCCATTAAACGATTCAGCTTGCCTTTGATATATAAAATTTCTTTTGCATGAATTTCAAAATCAGATGCTTGACCTTGGAAGCCACCTAGCGGTTGATGAATCATCACACGAGCATTAGGTAAGCAATACCGTTTGCCCTTTGCGCCACCAGAGAGTAAAAATGCCCCCATACTAGCCGCTTGGCCAATACAAACCGTACTAACATTTGGCTTGATAAACTTCATCGTATCGTAAATAGCCATACCTGCAGTCACGGAACCACCGGGAGAATTGATATACAAATAAATATCTTTATCTGGACTTTCTGATTCTAAAAATAGCATTTGGGCAACGATTAAGTTGGCCATATGATCTTCAACCTGACCACATAGGAAAATAACGCGCTCTTTTAGTAGTCTTGAATAAATATCGTAAGAGCGTTCACCTTTGGCAGTCTGTTCAACAACCATAGGCACTAAAGCACTTTCGGTAATACTAGTTAAATCGTGAGAATTATTGTGAGAAGTAAACAACTAACTTTCCTTTTTTATAAAAAAATGGCTCATATGTCCCCATACAAGCCATTTAAGCGATTGCTCAGCAAAATGTCAATCTAAAAGGTCTATTTACCTTCAGGATTCATGATATCTTTAAAGCTTGCTTTCTTATCTTTCACTTTTGCGCTTTCAAGTAACAATTCTACTGCTTGCTCTTCTAATGCAACATTTTGCATTTGTTGAGCTAACTCTTTGTTAGTTTTGTAGTACTCGATAACTTCAGCTGGATCTTCGTAAGCAGAAGCCGCTGACTCAATTAAGTCATTTACTTTAGCTTCGTCAACCTTCAGTTCGTTAACTTTGATCACTTCACCTAAAAGCAAGCCCGTTTTAACACGACGCTTTGCTTGTTCTTCAAACATTTCTGCCGGAAGTTCAGGTAAGTTGTTTGGATCCATTTGGCCAGCAAAACGTTGCATCGCTTGCTTGCGCAATACATCAACTTCTTGAGCAACAAGTGCTGCTGGAATTTCCAATTCGTTAACTGCAAGTAAACCTTCGATGACTTGCTCTTTAACTTTCGCTTTAACCGCTTGGTTAAGTTCACGTGTCATGTTTTTGCCAACTTCTTCACGAAGTGCAGCAACACCACCTTCTTCTACACCGAAAAGTTTAGCAAACTCGTCGTTGATTTCAGGTAAAACTGGACCTTCAGTTTTGTGAACAACGATATCAAACTCTGCATCTTTACCTTTAAGCTTTTCAGCATGGTAATCTTCAGGGAAAGTTACAGTGATAGTTTTTTCTTCACCAGCTTTCATGCCCGTGATTTCTTTTTCGAAGCCTGGGATCATTCGGCCAGAACCTAATTCCAGTTCAAAACCTTCAGCTTTACCGCCTTCAAACTCTTCGCCATCAACGCGACCGTTAAAGTCGATTGTTAACTTGTCGCCTTTTTTGGTTTTACGTTTGTTTTCTTTCCAAGTTTTATGTTGATTTTGTAATGTTTCAAACATTTCATCAAGATCAGCATCTGTAACTTCAACCGCTGGGCGTTCTACCGCGATTTTTTCTAAATCTTTTAAAACAACTTCAGGGTATACCTCAAATGTTGCTTCAAATTCTAACGCTTTACCATCTTCGTTGCTTTTCGCTACGAATGCTGGACGACCTGCTGGGTTTAACTTTTCAGCAACAATCGCATCAACAAAGTTACGTTGCATTAATTCGCCCGCAACTTCTTGACGAACAGATTGACCATAGCGTTTTTGAATAACTGATGGTGGCACTTTGCCTGGACGGAAACCATTGATACGCTGGGTTTTACCGATATGGCGAAGACGATTTTTAACTTCAACATCTACTGTTTCGGCAGGAACAGAAATCGTTAAACGACGTTCCAAACCTTGTGTAGTCTCAACTGAAACTTGCATTTAATTACCTCAAAAAACTTAGCGTATGCACGCTTTCTATAACGCATCTAAATATAGTCAACAGAACTTTGAAACAAAGTTTTGCATTCAGCTTGTTAGTATTTACCAACAGAGCCCGGAAAATCCGAATAAAGATGTTCAGATTAAAATAATGACGCGAAATTATAGCGGTGCTTTAAACAAGAGTCGAGCACAGAACGCAAATAAATTGCAAATTAAATGCAAATTGGAGTAATAAAATAGAAAAGTTATTATTTTGAGAAGAAATTTGCAGAAAGTGGTCGGTGATGCAAGATTCGAACTTGCGACCCCTTGGACCCAAACCAAGTGCGCTACCAAGCTGCGCTAATCACCGATATACTTTTCTAAAATCCATACAGAAAGATGGGGTGGCTAAAGGGACTTGAACCCTCGACAACCGGAATCACAATCCGGGGCTCTACCAACTGAGCTATAGCCACCACTGTATGGCACGCCCTGTAGGATTCGAACCTACGACCCACGCCTTAGAAGGGCGTTGCTCTATCCAGCTGAGCTAAGGGCGCACATTACCTACAGAAGCTGAACAAACCTTACTATATCTAAAGTTCATTCCTTTTTCATTTAAAGATGAATCTTTAGAAAGAAAAAGTGGTCGGTGATGCAAGATTCGAACTTGCGACCCCTTGGACCCAAACCAAGTGCGCTACCAAGCTGCGCTAATCACCGACATTTGTTAAAAACGCTTGCGTTCTCAACGGGTGCGGATATTACCTAGTTGCCCGTTGCGCGTCAAACACTTTTTATAAAAAAAAGTGCGTTCGCTCACTTTTACAGCACCTTGGTTAAAATAACAGGTGAATTTAGCTTTCAAAGCAAAAGTGAGCTAAAAACCACTCAATATAAATAAAAGTATATATGAAGGAGAAAATTCTCACTACTCAGTGTTATTTTCTATAAATACGCCTTTTAATATGCGAAAATAACCTCGTTTTTTAGCCTACATTGTGAAGTATTATGACAGCAGCACTTATTGACGGTAAATTGATCGCCCAGCAACTTCGACATTCTGTTAAGGATAAAGTACAACAACGCATTAAAAATGGTTTGCGTGCACCAGGATTAGCAGTCATTTTAGTTGGCAGCGATCCTGCGTCGCAAGTTTATGTTGGTAGTAAAAGAAAAGCCTGTGAAGAGGTTGGCTTTGTTTCGCGCTCTTATGACTTACCACCAAGCACTTCACAAGCTGAGTTAGTTGCTTTAATTGATGAACTAAATAACGATAATGCCATTGACGGTATACTGGTTCAGTTACCGCTACCTGAAGGTTTAGATGCAAATTTAATTATTGAGCATATTAACCCATTAAAAGATGTTGATGGTTTTCACCCAAACAATGTCGGTAAGTTAGCGCTGCGACAACCAGGCCTGCGTCCATGCACGCCAAAAGGTATTATGGAGCTAATCGCCTCAACAGGCATTGACCCTCATGGCGTAGAGGCGGTTGTTGTAGGTGCTTCAAATATTGTTGGTCGTCCAATGACCTTAGAGTTATTGCTTGCTGGCTGCACGGTGACAACCACCCACAGATTCACGAAAGATTTAGAAACAAAGGTGAGAAACGCTGACTTATTAGTTGTTGCTGTTGGTAAGCCTGAGTTTATTCCCGGCGAATGGATTAAGAAAGGCGCTATTGTTATCGATGTTGGTATTAATCGATTAGATAACGGTAAACTCGTTGGTGATGTAGGTTTCAAAGAGGCGAAAGAACGCGCCAGTCATATTACTCCAGTCCCTGGCGGAGTTGGCCCGATGACCGTAGCGTGTTTAATTGAAAACACCTTAATTGCTTGTGAAGAGTTTCATAATTAAAATTAAATAGCTATCGACGTGAGTCGCGATAAATAGTAGTTAAAATAACTAAAAGCCAGTATCTAGGATACTGGCTTTATTATTTAGTTAGTATAGCAATATGACGCGAACAAACAGAGCATAAGAGTCAATGTTAACCTTTACGCCAGGTAGTGCCGCCAGTACTGTCTTCTAAAATAACATTTAATGCGGCTAACTTATCACGAGCGTCATCGGCCATTGCCCAGTCTTTATTTGCACGTGCGTCATTAC
>JBFJQB010000061.1:0-14674 GCA_041616855.1 Cognaticolwellia sp.
GCTGTTGCACTTTGAGAAAACTCTTTTCCAACAATGACATCAGTCGGTACAGGAATGGAACCGTTATTATCACTGGCTTGCTTGGTTAAGCGTTTTGCTTCAGAGACTAAGTCCGCTTCAAATAAAGATTTACCGACATTGTGACCTTGTGACGCAATAAAGGTGTTGGCGATACCACCACCAACCACCAGTTGATCAACAATGCCAGCAAGAGAGTCTAATACAGTTAACTTAGTTGAAACTTTTGAACCACCCACTATCGCTACTAAGGGACGAGCCGGATTATCGAGCGCTTTGGAAAGTGCGGCTAATTCTCCTGCTAACAGTGGGCCTGCACAGGCAGTAGGTGCAAATTTTGCTACGCCGTGCGTACTGGCTTGTGCGCGATGAGCGGTACCAAAGGCATCCATGACGAAAACATCACATAATGCGGCCAGTTTTTTCGATAATATCTCATCATTTTTCTTTTCGCCGACATTAAAGCGAATGTTTTCAAATAAGACTAATTCACCGACATTAACGTCAACACCATCAAGGTAGTCTTTAACTAAACGCACTGGCACGTTAAGTGCCGCGCTTAGATAGTCTGCAACCGGTTGTAACGAGAACTCTTCATTATATTCGCCTTCAGTTGGGCGACCTAAATGTGACATCACCATGACTTTTGCACCGGCTTCAAGGGCTATTTTAAGTGTCGGTAGGGCCGCTCTTAAACGAGCATCGGAGCTAATTTTGCCATCTTTAACGGGGACATTTAAGTCTTCACGAATTAACACACGTTGATTGTTCAGTGCTAAGTCGGTCATTTTAATTACTGACATGTTGATTTCCTGTTGGTAGAAGTTTAACTGTTTGGTAAATTATTTGGGTTATTTCATGCTTAAGCATCACAAGCCCATTTAGCCAGCATGTGCCATAGTAGCAGCCGTGTCGAGCAAGCGATTAGCAAAGCCCCATTCGTTGTCACACCATATAAGTAATTTGACTAAACGCTTATGACTTACGCGGGTTTGGTTGCCATCAACAATGCATGAGTGCGGATCGTGATTGAAGTCAATTGAGACTAATGGCTCAGTGGTATAACCTAAAATACCAGCTAAACCATTATTTTGCGCGGCAACTATTGCTCGATTAATATCGGCTATGCTCACGTCGGTAGACAAGGTTAAGCTTAAGTCCATGGCGGTCACATTGATAGTAGGTACTCGCACCGCTATCGCTTCAAAACGACCGGCGAACTTAGGTAATATCCGCTCAATTCCTGCGGCTAGTTTAGTGTCAACCGGGATTATCGATTGGCTAGCGGCGCGTGTTCGGCGTAAGTCGGGATGATAAGCGTCAATGACTTGTTGATCATGCATCGAAGAATGAATGGTCGTAATGGCACCACTTTCAACGCCAAATGCTTTATCCAATACCTGAATAACGGGCACGACACAATTCGTGGTACACGAGCCATTGGAGACCACTTTTTCGGCACTGGTAAGTTGCTGATGGTTGACACCATAAATAATGGTCGCATCTAAATCGTGTGTACCAGGATGTGAGAATAAAACCTTTTTAGCCCCTTGTTTTATATGTTGCTGGCCATCAGCCTGACTACCATAAACACCTGTACAATCAATAACAAGGTCGACTTTATGCTCTCGCCAAGGCAAGGCAGTTATATCGGCTTGGTGGCTTAGTGCTATCTCGTCACCGGCAATATATAATTTGCCACCACTCTGCTGCACCGCAAATGAAAAACGGCCATGGGTGGAGTCATATTTTAATAAGTGCGCTATTCCTTCTGGCTCGGCAAGTTCATTGATCGCGACTAAGTTAAATTCCTGGGTTCGAGCATTTTCATAAAGTGCCCGAACGACATTTCTGCCGATTCTTCCAAAGCCATTGATTGCGATATTAATTGACATATATTTTGGATCTCACTGATATCGAACTCGATGATCGAAATAGCCAGTTAAGTCAAACCTAACTGGCTATTATCACCATTGGCTATAGCACAGGCGATTAGTTTAGGCTGTTGACCGTTTTAACAACGTTATCAACAGTAAAGCCAAAGTGCTCAAGTAAAACATTACCTGGCGCAGATTCACCAAAGGTAGTCATACCAACAACTTTGCCGCTTAAGCCGACATATTTATACCAAAAGTCAGTATGAGCAGCTTCAACAGCTACACGCTTAGTCACACTTGCAGGTATAACCGACTCTTTATAAGCCGCGTCTTGTGCATCAAAAATATTCGTTGAAGGCATAGAAACAACACGCACATTATCACCTAGGCTTTCCGCCGCTTTTAAGGCTAATGACACTTCAGAGCCCGTCGCAATTAAAATAACTTCTGGTGTGCCAACGCTGTCTTTTAAGATGTAGCCACCTTTAGCAATATCAGCCACTTGTTTTGTAGTACGGCTCAATGCAGGTAAACCTTGGCGAGAGAACACTAATGACGTTGGCGCATTTTGGCGCTGAACCGCGTTTTTCCACGCAACTGCAGATTCAGTAGCATCTGCTGGGCGCCATGTCGCCATGTTGGGTGTGGTGCGTAAATTGGTTAATTGTTCAATTGGCTGATGCGTAGGACCATCTTCACCTTGACCAATAGAGTCATGGGTATAGACAAAAATGTTTTGAATGCCCATCAATGCTGACATACGCACTGCGTTACGCGCGTATTCCATAAACATCATAAATGTCGCACCGTAGTTGATAAAACCGCCATGCAATGAAATACCATTCATGATACCGCTCATACCAAATTCACGGACACCGTAAAAAATGTAGTTACCGGCCGCATCGTCTTGAATGCCTTTTGAACCAGACCAAAGTGTTAAGTTAGAGCCGGCTAAATCTGCTGAGCCACCTAATAATTCAGGTAAAAGCTTACCAAAGACTTCAATGGTGTTTTGTGACGCTTTACGTGAAGCAACATTCTCAGCTTTTGTTTGGCATTCTAAAATGTAAGCATTAGCTTTTTCTTCAAATTCAGCAGGTAAATCACCTTTAATAACACGACGTTCATATTCTGCCGCTAATTCAGGGTGAGCAGTTTGGTATGCGGCAAATTTTTCGTTCCAGCTAGTTTGCTCAGTATTACCTTTTTCTTTTTGGTCCCAATCAGCGTAAACATCAGCAGGAATTTCAAATGGCGCATGTGGCCAATTTAAGAATTCACGCGTTGCAGCAATTTCATCGTCACCTAATGGTGCACCATGACAATCATGAGTACCTGATTTATTCGGCGAGCCAAAACCAATCACGGTTTTACAACAAATCATCGTTGGCTTATCAGTAACCGACTTAGCTTCTGCAATCGCGGCAGCAATCGCTGCACTATCATGTCCGTCAACATCACTGATCACATGCCAACCGTAAGCAGCAAAGCGAGCAGGAGTGTCGTCAGTAAACCAACCTTCAACATGGCCATCAATTGAGATACCGTTGTCATCCCAAAAAGCAATTAATTTACCTAAGCCTAAAGTGCCGGCTAATGAACACGCTTCATGCGAAATACCTTCCATTAAACATCCATCACCTAAAAATACATAAGTGTTGTGATCAACAATGTCATGACCTTCACGGTTAAACTGTGCCGCTAAGGTTTTTTCAGCAATTGCCATACCTACAGCATTAGATACACCAGCACCTAAAGGACCTGTCGTAGTTTCTACGCCTGGGGTATAACCGTATTCAGGATGACCTGGTGTTTTAGAATGTAGTTGACGGAAGTTTTTCAATTCACTAATGGGTAAATCATAACCGGTTAAGTGCAATAGCGAGTAAATCAACATTGAACCGTGGCCGTTAGATAAAATAAAGCGGTCACGATCAGCCCATTGTGGGTCGGTAGGATTATGTTTTAGAAAGTCACGCCATAAAACTTCAGCGATATCCGCCATGCCCATTGGGGCTCCAGGGTGTCCTGATTTAGCTTTTTGCACGGCATCCATGCTTAAAACTCGAATTGCATTGGCCAGTTGTTGACGCGACGGCATAATTGCTCCAGTTATTATAAAGTTTGAAAGGATATAAATTGCGCTTATTTTCGCCTAGACCACCCCATTACTGCAAATTTTATTGTCACTTTTTGGAGATTATTTTTAACTAAGTCATATTTATGGCGATTTCACTGTGGAATGTTCATTTTTGCTAGTAATAAAAGCAATATGGCTAAGTCTTGCTTGGTAGAAAGGTCGTTGAAGCATCGAGTTGCATCATCATTTAATCTGTTTGATACCACTAAGGTTAAAGTGAAAAAAATTAACAAAAAGGCCTAGATTAATTAAGTAAATTATTGAAATTAAAATGGTGTTGCTATAGGGTTGTTGGGTTGTATGTACAATTAAAAATTACCAAGATATCACCTGACATAGGATTGAATAATGAACAGGTCGTCGTCACGCGGAGTTAAGCTGACTACGGTAATATTAGCAGTATTAGTATTAGCAGTGTCAGCTGTGCTGAGCAGTGGCTCAGCAGCAGACGACAAGGACGTTGTAATAGAAAATAACAGCACTGAGCTAGTACATTAGCTTGTTATAGCATTAATATAAGCCTCGCATTCGTGGGGCTTATTTATCTTTGATGATAAACACTCTAAAAAACAGTTAATTTAGCAATAAAGTAGGGGCAACTTCAGTCTATGTAAAAGTCGATTGTTATTTAAAGTGACGTGAAGTATATATCGTGAAAGCGGTTAGCCCTGACGCTAATTTGATATGTAGCCGCGATACAATGCCCCGTTATTACTCTTTGACCGCATAGAGCTAGAAGAAAACACCCGAACCGTAAAATCCTTTCGACTATTTCTGAAACAAAGCAAACGCTAACTTTTGTGCTATTAGCACCAATTAAGAGCCTTTTGCACAAAGTATCCTTAATATAATTATTATTCAATTTATGTTAGGATTTAACAATATTATCATTTAAACCCATTAGGCGTATTTCATGTCTGAACACTCAATTATCGACATTTGTGTCGAACCTATAGAACTTTGTAAATTACTCAAAATTGCCAATATGGTTGGCGGTGGCGGCGAAGCTAAAACCATGATCAGTGAAGGTAATGTATTAGTAAACAATGAAGTTGTCGTACAAAAGCGTAAAAAAGTGCGTCGCGGCGATATTATCGAATATAACGGTAAAACTATTGAGCTCGCTTATAATCCAAGCAAAAAATCAGCGGAGTTCATTAATACCGTAGTTTTAGCGAATAAAAATTCAAAAAAGAAAAAAAGAGCTAAAAGCAAAGCGCGGGTAATTTCATCAAAAACAGTGACTAAACCATCGAGCGAGCGCTAAAAGACCAAACTTTTAGAGATTAATCGCCTCTAGAAAGGTTCGCAAAGTGTAAATAACTACCTGCAGATTTAGTCTAACTTGTTAGATAGTTAGCAAGTCATTGATATTTACTTGAACGAAGTTACTCCACAGACAATACCTTAGGTAATGCCCAGCAATATTAAGCAGTTTGCTGGCGTCCCCACCAGGACTCGAACCTGGAGCAGCGGCTTAGGAGGCCGCAGTTTTATCCAGTTAAACTATGAGGACTAAGTGCAAGTTTTTCTTATTTTCTCGACAATTCTTCATGATTTAATTATTTATGAATTAGTAAGTAAAAAGCAATAGCTATATCGTTGTTTAATCATGGCAAAATAATGCTGAGAGCATATTCAGGCTTTAGTACCTAACCGCTAAGTCATTTAATTGTATATTGTCTAAAACATGTTGCTCTGTAGTTGTTGCTTGTGCGCTGTCTTGGCTTACAGAGGTGACAATGACTTTATAAGGACTGACGTTAAAAGCAGGATATGAGCGTTTATCATCACTGATAAAGCTATTGAGATGCAGCAAAGAGAATTCGTCGCCAATTTTTACCCCATGCCTTTTACCCAAGTTAAAGCTAATTGCATTACCTTGCACTTGCACTATTCTGCCCTGGGTGGGCTGACACATCATGTTTTCATCAATATCGTTGACCATATCATCTAAGGTCAGGCTAATTTGTTGACCGTAATCACTCTGCCAAAAGTTTTGGCTGGTTACGTCAACTTGCTTGCGTTTATCAAACTGCCAAGGTGCTGAGCTTTGATAATATTTGTTTAAAATTCTTTCACCCGTCGTGCCGTCGTGAATATAAAGCGCAACATTAAATTGGCGTTGATAAATATTGCTTTGCCAAAATTGCCATTGGTTATTTTCGTCGTTTGCGAGCGAGATATCTTGGATCTCCGAAAATAGAACATATTGGCTATCGGTCATGTTTGCTAATGACATGGCTAAGTTTTTTAGACTTTGTGTTTGCAGGCTTTGGTTAAAGCGTGAGAATTCCGTTTTAGTTTGTAAAGCCAGTTTTGTCTCTAAATAGATACCTTGGTGCTGTATTTTATTAGCAAGTTTTTTAATTAATGTTTTGTCCAGAGCATAGATATTACCAATATTCGCTTGTTCTCGATACAACAAATTACTGCGGGTTAACAGCATTGATTTTTTATAATCAGCGGCAAAGCACTTTTGTTCTTGTGGGAAAATATCAGCCCGAATAGTAACGGTTACCATATCGTCAGTATAGTTTTCGCTGATCAACTCTAGTGAATTAACACTACCGCTGGCGCGAATACTAATTTCATCTTGGGTGAGTAAACCATTGACCACTTGCTGAACACTCGACACTGAAGCCCCGGCAACTAATAAAGCTTTTTTTAAGGCATTTTGCACCGCTTGAGTTTTAGCCGCTTTGTTATCATTGTTTTTTATGCTCGCTACACCTTGAGATTGATACCATTGGCTGAAACTCGTACTAGTATATAAAGCAAAGCAAAGGCAAACTAAACTTAAGCGCATAAAATATCTCTTTTAATATTGGTCGATTCTTGTTTTCAAATATGCAGGTTTTGTGCCTCTTTATTAATATTAAAATATTGGCGCGGATCATGCTTTACTATTCGTATTAAATTTATGACATTTGCATTAATTGAGGAGAGCTCAATGAAAAATTGGCTTATAGCAATACTTATACCGACAGTTGTGTCGTGTTCTATGGGGGCCAATGACGATTTTTATCGTTCTTCTTATCTTGATAAGCAAGAAATTGACAGTTTTGAGTTACCTCGTCATGCGATAAATGATGTTGTTAAAGGCCTAGCATATCAAATGTTGGAAAGTAGCTCGTTTGTGAACCCTAAAACGCCGATAGCGATTGCGTCATTTGTTGATTTAAAAAATTTAGAATCAACCAATTGGTTAGGCAATCAACTTTCTGAAAGTTTTGTTCATGAAATGCAACGACATGGCTTAGTGGTGATTGACTTTAAAACGACGGGCCATATACGTGTTACAGCTGATGGCGATTATGTTTTTAGCCGTGATTGGAAAGAATTACCCGAACGTCAGATAATTGACTATGTAGTAACCGGCACTATGATGCAACAAGATGAGGGCATATTAGTTAACGCTCGAATGATTGGTATGCAATCTCGTGTTGTAGTGGCTACGGCGCAGTCTTTTATTCCTGCCTGGGTGATTGGCGACGGTTTTAATCGACAAGAGAATGTAAAGATGAAAGATGGCATGATCCTACGTGATAGTGCCATGTTAGTCGATGACGCCCGTGCCATTGAAATACAGCAGTAATGTTGTCAAAAGTGTCGTCAAAGATATGGCTAAAGAAACAGCGAAGGTGAATATGAGTATTTTACGAAGTGGTATTGTCGGCTTGGTAACCGTGGTTTTATTAAGTGCGTGTTCTACGGTGTTTGATAAACATGTGGAATGGCAGCAGGTGAAACCAGAACAATTCCCAGTACTAACTGCGATTGGGCAAGCCCCAATTAGTTTACAAAATTCTCAACATAAAACCCAACGTATGCTGATGGCTATAAAAGCTTCAAAAATCGCTGCTTATGCGGAATTGGCAGAACAGGTTTATGGCCAGAGTATTGATGGCAAAACGACTATGTCTAATTTAGTGGTGGGTAACCAACAATTAAAAGCATCAGTGCAAGGGATAATTCGTGGCGCAAAAGTGGTGAAGAGTTATCCAGTCGGTGACAGTTATACCACCGAGCTGAGACTAGACTTTAAAGATATTTACGAGATTTACAGCGCTTCTTCGAATAGGCAAGAAATTAAAAGCATTTCCTATTACTAATATTCTTAGGCATTTTAGAAACATAAAAACCAGCAATTGCTGGTTTTTATGTTCAGGATGAACGGTCAGGTTATTAGTTCCAGACATAACCTAAGTACCTACATCCATGTAGGCAATTACATGGTGCCATGGATGGCAAGGAATGAAGATGTTCAGGATGAACGGTCAGATTATAAGTTCCAGACATAATCTAAGTACCTACATCCATGTAGGCAATGTCATGGTGCAAAGGAATGAAGATGTTCAGGATGAATGGTCAGGATATAGTTTCAAACATAATCTAAGTACATACATGGTGCCATGGCCGTTCTTAGTCATTCCTGCCTTCCCGGTATTAATACACTCAGGTATGTCGATGGCTAGAAATGGGGATGTGCTAAATATAAATTAGGCTTTAATGCCTAAACTGCTCAGTCCGCCAGAGGTTTTACCTTTGTTATCATAAGTCATCGATGATTTATTGTGACTTTCCAGTAACGAGGTTTTCATGCGCTCTACTGATAATTGTGATTGGTGAATGATCTGGCCATTTATTTGATTTTTCTTCTTGCAACGCACTAGGCTTGCTTGAATATCGGCAAGCTCAGCACTGAAGTTACCGGCTAATTTTTCTTGTTTGAATTCAAAGCTTTGCCCAATGGTATTGTCAATTTCCTGAATGGCTAAAAGTAGGTTGTTTTTTTCTGTGGTGATATGGATCAGTGCATCAGGGTTTTGTTGTTGCAAAACCTCTTTTTCGGTATCCAATAACGCTTCTAACTGCGTCAATTGCGATAACTGTTGAGAAACCAATTGTTGCGGCGTTATTTTATCAGACACTTATTTACTCCACTGTAGCTATGCGTAAATCAGCTATGCGTTAATCAAGTTCAAATTCAAAATTGGCGATACTTGCGGCGAGTTTTTCAGGGTTAATTTTATAATCACCCGAGGCAATTGCATTTTTTAGCTCGGCAATTTTTTTCTGGTTTAATACTGGAGAATCAGCTGCTTTCTTTTGCAGTTCATTCATTTGTTTTGCTTGTGGGGTAATCGATACCGAATCACGTGGAGCTAATTTAGCTTGTTGTGAGGCATTAGCACTTTCACTAATTTGTTGTTTGCTCTGTACTTGCTGTTCAAGTTTTTGTTTTACTTGACCTGCGTTATTCAAGTTGTTGATATTTATAGCCATAATTGCATCCTACTTACAACAGTTATTGGTTTCTAACTTTTTATCGGCAAAACAGCAGAAAACTTAAGCAAATATTATAAATTAATTACTACTTGGTTAATAGCGTTAACTTGCCCTTGTACCACGCGACCAGACTTTTTATTTCGCACCGATATTATTTCACCTAAACTGCCGTCAGTTAAGGCAATACCCAAAGATTTAATTACAAAATTTGCCGACTTTGCAATAATGTTAACGGGTTCGCCCTTGCATACAAAACAGGTGTTACTGTTAGTGATAGTACTACCTCGGGATAAATTTCTTTTTGTTCTAGCACCTGTTACCGCACTCGGGTCGGTCAGTACTGTACCACGTATTTGACTACTATCTTTAAAGATAACTTCGACGTTGGAATTATCGAGTAAGGCGCCTTTGTTTATGCGCATCCGCGTCACTAATACCGGGATAACTGTCTGAATTCTCACGGGGATAAATAATTGCCAAGATTTTTCGTCTGGACAAACAATTTTAACATTTACGTTTCTACCATTATGTTTTTCAGGTATATTTGCCGTTAAAGGCGATAAACAAGGTTGTAATGTAATTCTTGGATCGATTTCAGCTACCTCGATATTCAGCTTTCCCTGCGCGGGTACACTCAAGTGGTTTTCGACATAGCTTTTGATGAAATTATAGAGATAATCACGATCAAATGTCATGGCGTTACTGGAATTTAGTCCCGCCAGGTAAAGAAGAGTAATTTGTATTAATAACTTTAATTTGCTCATGATTTTTTGATCTTACTGCTAGGGAAATAACAATACTCGTCTATGCTTAATTGATACAGTTAAGCATAAAGCGTCAAAGTATTTACGTTGTCGTATAAATGGTAACACAATCAAGAACCATGCCTTTGTTATACTTTCATTGGCATGTACAAGAGGTTTTTTCATGGCAGGTATATTAGACTCAGTTAATCAGCGCACCCAATTAGTTGGTCAAAATCGACTAGAGTTGCTGTTATTCAAGCTTGTTGGTAGACAGCGCTTTGGTATCAACGTATTTAAAGTGCGTGAAGTAATGCCATGCCCTCGGTTGACCACACTACCTAAGCAAGACCAATTCATTAAAGGCGTCGCGCATATTCGTGGCCAAACTATCTCTGTTATCGACTTGAGTAAAGCCACCGGTGGCCCTGAAATTGTGCAAACAGACAGCAGTTTTGTCATTATTGCTGAATACAACCGCAGCGTGCAGGGCTTTCTGGTTTCTGGGGTTGAACGGATAGTCACGCTGAGTTGGAAAGACATTATGCCACCACCAGAAGGTGCGGGTAAGTCAAGTTACCTTACAGCGGTGACCGAAATTGATAATGAAATGGTGTCGATTCTAGACGTTGAAAAAATTCTCAATGAAATTAGCCCAATTTCCACTGAGTTAAGTGATGGCATTGCTGATGCGAGCGTAGGTACCGGCCTTGGCGAGCGAGTGATTATGATTGCTGATGATTCAACCGTGGCACGAAATCAAGTCAAGCGTGCACTTGAGCCGTTAGGGTTGACAATGCTGCTCGCAAAAAACGGCCAAGATGCGCTTAATCAATTACAAAAAATTGCTGAAGGCTGTGAGCACAGTATCACCGAAAAAGTTGCGTTGTTGATTTCCGATATTGAAATGCCAGAAATGGACGGGTATACCCTAACGTCAGAAATTAAGCAAAATGATCGCATGAAAGATGTGCCGGTTATTTTGCATACATCACTCAGTGGTGTCTTTAATAATGCTATGGTCGAGAAAGTAGGCGCCGAAGATTTTATTCCTAAATTTCATCCTGATGAGCTGGCTAACGCCGTTAAAAAGTGGTTAAAGCACGATGAAATATCTTAATATTTGATTGCATTATTTCAATAAGGTGGATAATAGATAGTGTCAACTAATCAGCTTGATGATAAAAGTTATCATCAGTTTCGAGTTTTTTTAGAGCAGCAATGCGGCATTGTTTTAGGTGTTAATAAACAATACTTAGTTAAAAGTCGTTTAGCACCCTTAATGATAAAGTTTGAAATAGCCTCCTTGTCTGAGCTCGTTGCCCAAACGCTTAACCCCGTTAAACGTCAACTGCGCGCGGCAGTCATTGATGCCATGACCACCAATGAAACACTTTGGTTTCGAGATGAATACCCCTTTGAACTATTGAAAAATCGCTTATTGCCAGAGCTTAAAGGTCAGCGTACGCCATTAAAAATTTGGTCAGCGGCAAGCTCTTCAGGCCAAGAGCCGTATTCCATTGCCATGGCCGTTTATGAATACCAACAAGGTAATCCCGGCGCGTTTCCTGGCGGGGTTCAAATTATTGGCACTGATATCTCCAATACCATGTTGGAGCAATGCAAGTATGCTCATTATGATAGTTTAGCCTTATCAAGAGGCTTATCGGCAGAGCGGAAACGAAAGTTTTTTGAAGCAACAGAAAATGGTATCTTTAAAGTTAAAGATGTCATTAAAAAGATGGTCAGTTTTCGCCAACTTAACTTGTTAAATAGCTATAGTTTAATGGGGCGTTTTGACTTGGTTTTTTGTCGTAACGTATTGATTTACTTCTCTCCTGAGCTAAAATCACAAATAATTTCACAAATTCACGGCAGCTTGAATAATGGTCGATATTTACTTCTTGGCGCCTCGGAGTCACTATCCGGTATTAGCCAAGACTTTACTATGATCCGCTGTAATCCCGGTATTATTTACCAAAAAAAATAACTTCGTTTTAAATCTATGGCATAAAAATTGAATATATACCTCCATTGATTTGGAGGTATTTTTTATGGCTATTAGTTTTGAAAAAGCATTTGGCATTCACCCGCAAAGTTTACAAGTGCGTGCAAAACGCGCTGAAGTTATCGCCAGTAACATTGCAAATGCCGACACACCTGGCTACAAAGCCAAAGGCATGGACTTTAAAGCTGCCTTAGCGCAAGCCACCTCAAAACAACAATCAGGTATGACTCGTACCAATGAAAAACATTTTGATGTTCGGATGGAGCTCAATAACGGCGTTGGCTATCGCGTGCCAGATCAACCCGATACGGGTGACGGTAATAGCGTAGATGTACAAGTGGAACGAAACTTGTATCTAGAAAACTCTATGGAGTATCAAGCAAGCCTACAATTTCTTAACGGTAAGATTAAAGGCTTGAGAAAAGCAATCACTGGAGGGCAGTAATCATGAGCCTATTTAATGTATTTTCTATTTCTGGCACGGGTATGAGCGCACAATCTGTACGCTTAAACACCACGGCAAGTAATATTGCCAATGCGGATAGTGTTAGTAGTAGTGTTGATCAAACCTATCGTGCTCGCCACCCAGTTTTTGCCGCTGAGATGCAAAAAGCTGCCGCTGGACAAAATGAGTCGGTAGGTGTGCAAGTGCTCGGTGTTGTTGAAAGCAATAAACCACTGAATGTTGAATATGCTCCTGACCATCCCATGGCGGACGGAGAAGGTTATATTTACAAGCCGAACGTTAATGTTATCGAAGAAATGACTAACATGATCTCAGCTTCTCGTTCATATCAAACCAATGTGCAATTGGCGGAATCAGCAAAAAACATGCTGAATAAAACGCTAACACTTGGTCAACGCTAAGGTTAAATAGGAATTAACATGGAAACAGTATCTGGTTCTAGCCCCTTAGATAATATTCGGTGGCAACAAGAGAATACTACACCTGAGGCTGATAAAAATCGCGGCATGTTAACGCAGGAAGATTTCTTCGCGTTACTAACCCAAGAGCTTTCTCATCAAGACCCGACCAAACCGGTTGAGAATAACGAGATGATATCTCAGATGACAGCATTCTCAACCACCGATGGTGTGACAAAGCTCAACGATCAATTCACTAGTTTTGCTGCGTCAATGTCATCTAGTCAAGCGCTACAAGCGTCATCACTCGTTGGTCGCAGTGTTTTAGTTGAAGACAATGTTTTTGGCATGGAAGAAGGCCAAGCGGTGAAAGGCAAGTTAGTGACCGACCAACCGGCAAGTAACGTTAATATTTATGTAGAAAATGTTGCCGGTGAAATTATTCAAACCGTACCGGTGGGCAACGTAGCATCAGGTGAATTTACCTTTACTTGGGATGGGCAAGGTGCCAATGGTGAACCTGCGCCAGAAGGTGCCTATCGTTTTCGTGTTGCCGGCTTAGTAGAAGGTAATGCATCAGAATTGCAAGCGATGACTTATCGAAAAGTAGACAGCGTCACTTTGGCTGGGAACGGCGGAAGTATTTTATTAAACCTTAACGGTGGCAGCACCATGAAACTTTCCGATGTCGTGGAAGTCTCTCAAGGTTAAGCAAACAGTTTTTTATATGAGGTGAAATTATGTCATTTAATATAGCGTTGAGCGGATTAAACGCAGCTCAGAAAGATTTGGATGTGACATCCAACAACATTGCCAATGTTAACACCACTGGCTTTAAAGAATCACGCGCCGAGTTCGTCGATGTCTATGCAGCATCTTTACTAGCATCAGGTAAAACCAAAGTTGGTGACGGTGTCTTGACGGCCGATGTTGCCCAGCAATTCCAACAAGGTAGTATTCAATTTACCAATAACGCTTTAGATTTAGCGATAACAGGTAACGGCTTTTTTGCCACCGTACCTGAAATTGATAGCTTAGAAACCTCCTATACCCGAGCAGGGCAATTTAAATTAAATGACAGTAATTTTGTGGTTAATTCTGCTGGCGAGCATTTATTAGGCTTCCCAGTAAATGCCGATGGTACCTCTGCTTCCGTTAGTTTGAGTACTGCTGAGCCAATTCGTATTCCAACGGCTTCAGGCGCGCCACAAAAAACTTCAGAAGTTGATGTACGAATGAACTTACCCGCTGGCGATTCTTATATTTCATCAGCGCCAGGAAACTTTGATCCAGCTGACCCCTTAACCTTTAATCATTCAACGTCAGTGACGATATTTGACTCTCTTGGTGATAGCCATGTCATGACCTATTACTTTATTAAAGATGATCCGTCGGTTAACGCTAATGAATGGATGCTATTTGCCGCGGTTGATGGCAAACCCATTAATCTTGAAGACCCCGCTGGTGGCGGAACGAACCCTGTAGGGGGGAGCGCTTCAGGCCCATTATCGCCAGGTGGTTTAACGGGCGCGAGATTGACGTTTGATACCTCTGGCGATTTTATTGGTCAAATTCCTTCGTTGGCCAATGGCGGTATTATCACGGAAGACTTTACTAACCATTTGCCGAATGGCGCCGATCCGTTGCAAACTATCAAAATTAACTTTAATTTAGATCCCCTAGGACCTAATCCAAATGAACCGACGCAGTTTGCTTCAAATTTTGAAGTAAC
>JBFJQB010000062.1:0-14496 GCA_041616855.1 Cognaticolwellia sp.
CACCGAGCTACATTGAATAATACGACCGTGCCCTTGGCGCTTCATTACCGGAATAACTTTTCTGGTTAATTCATGCCAGCCAAAAACATTGGTTTCAAATTGTGCCTTTAGCGCTTGCGTGGGTAAATCTTCTAAGGCACCAGGTTGACCATAAGCGCCATTGTTAAATAAAAAGTCTAACTCTCCGCCTGTCTCTTCAAGCACTTGGATCAGTGTTTGCTCAATACTTTCCGGTTTAGTTAGGTCAAGTAAATAAGCTGTCAGGCCTTGTGCTTGTAAATCAGCAACGTCTTGTTCATTACGCGCTGTAGCAAAAACTTGATAACCACGTGCTGATAAAGTTAAAGCCGCGTGTAAACCAATGCCGCTTGAGCAGCCTGTAATTAAAATGGATTTATTGGACATAAATAAAGAGAATAAATAAATGAATTTCAGATATGCAGCAGCTTACTTGATTAGGCTAACGATGAGAACGAATAACTACTTTTTCAACCACATTTCCTTGCCGCCCTGTTTCTTTGACTTTGCAATCAAAGCTGCACATGTAAGCCAAGCAATTTATAAAAAATCACTTTTAGCACTTCTTTGTTACTGAAGTTATGTGCGAAGATAAGTCGCTAACAAACTCAAAAGTTTAACCTCATCACATCATTAAGAATGGGTCAGCTTTTACTGCTCGTTCTAGTAAAAATATTAAAGGAAGCCTGATGGCCAAAAGCTATTTTTTATCGCTAAAAACCTACTTAATCACACTGTTAATCATCGTGTTAAGTGGTTGTTTTAATCCTGACCCCGCGGTGCAAGCCGTGAATAGTTTTATCGAGAAGCACAAAATAGATAAAACCCAAAGTGATTGGAAAACCAAATTGCAAAAACCCGAACTGGCTGATTTTAACCCTGAAGCGCAATATTTCTGGGATTTAGAAACAACCGAAGGAAAGCTGGTGGTGGAATTATTTCCGGAAACCGCGCCGATGCATGCAACGAGCACCATTTATTTAACGCAACTTGGCTTTTATGATGATTTAGTATTTCATCGCGTGATTAATAAGTTTATGGCACAAGGCGGTGACCCCTTAGGTAATGGTCGTGGTAACCCCGGCTATAAATATGCGGGAGAGTTTGACGGTTCATTAAGTCACGATAAAGCGGGACTATTAAGTATGGCAAACTCCGGCCCTAATACTGACGGTAGCCAATTTTTTATAACTTTTGCAGCAACGCCTTGGCTAGATGGTAAGCATACAATTTTCGGTGAAGTGATCGAAGGTTTAGACACCACATTGCCCGCTATTGAAAGCTTAGGCAGTCGCTCTGGTCGTACTGAAAAAGAAATAAAAATTATTAAAGCGAGCATTCGAGTAGAATAAAAAGCAAAGGTAATTGGTTGTAACTCCTCTCGCAATTACCACTAATAGATAATAACTCTGACTTAGTCACACGGTTGATTAGGTCAGGTCATTGCCACAACGCTAACCAAATTTAGGCATGCACTTATTACATCAATGAGTCAGTTTCGTCGCCATTTCAGTCATTCATCATGAGGCAGTTAACGCGAACAAAATGCGCATAGTTGACATTAGCAATACACTTTTAAGCAACAAGCTAAAGTCCGCAAAACCGAGCAAAGCAATCTAAAGGTGCTTATGTTCTCAGCCTCAAAGCGCCAATTTAAGAGCGTTCAACAGCAGCTTTCAAACATAATTCACTTCAATTGACTCTGCCCCCCTCCTTTATTCATCTAAAAAGCTCTGTTGTGTAGTTCGTCGTTCATTATGTGTTTCAAAATGACGAGTAGCTCGGCCCCGTAAAATTATTGGACTTAACAGAGTTGCCTGAGTATTCTAATAATACAGTGTCAGTAAGCATCAAGTTTTTATGAAATCACCAGCAATACCAAGCAATGAAAAAGCCAGAATAGCGGCATTGTGTAATTTGGAGATTCTTGATACAGAGTCGGAAGAGCGCTTTGACTTATTTACCCGTATTGCGAAGAGTCATTTTGATGTACCTATTGTACTGGTGAGCTTAGTTGATGAAGCCAGACAATGGTTTAAATCACGTCAAGGATTAGACGCAACTGAAACACCCCGAGATATTTCTTTTTGTGGCCATGCCATTTTAAGCCACGACATATTTTATATTCCCGATACGCTGGCTGATCCGCGTTTTTTTGACAATCCACTCGTTACCAATGCACCAAACATTCGATTTTACGCAGGTGCTCCCTTAAGTACACCAGACAAGCAACGCATCGGAACACTCTGCATCATTGATAGTAAACCCCGAGAGTTTACTAAAGCCCAACTTGCAACACTACGCGACCTTGCTGACGGGGTTGAGGCCGAATTAAGTCGCGCCAACATGATAAAAATGCAAGAAATCGTAACACAAAGTGAATCTAATTTACGCATTAAAAGTGAACGGTTAGCACTGGCAACTAAAGCAGGTAACATCGGCGTATGGGACTATGACGTTGTTGGGGGAGTGTTAAACTGGGACGAACGCATGTTTTCGTTGTATGGGGTAGAGCGAAATCAATTTCCAGGTTGCTATGAGGCATGGAGCCATGCGCTTCACCCTGAAGACAAAGTACAGGCGGAAAAAGACTTAAGTGATGCACTTAGTGGTATCAAACCCTTTGATTGCGAGTTCCGTGTAATTTGGTCCGACAATAAGGTCAGGTTTATAAAAGCCAACGCGACGGTCATTCGAGACAAACAAGGTAATGCCTTACGCATGACAGGTATCAACCAAGATATTACCGAGCGAAAAGAAATTGAACGATTAAAAAGTGAATTCATTTCGACGATAAGTCATGAACTGCGTACACCGCTAACCTCCATACGCGGTGCTTTAGGATTAATCATCGGTAAAGCGGCGGAAAATTTACCTGAACAATTCCAAAAAATGTTAGCACTAGCCAACCGCAATGCGGAGCGATTGACCCTGCTGATTAATGATATTTTAGATTTGGAAAGAATTGAATCTGATCTACTAATCTTTGAATTTAAAGAAATTGATATAGTCGCCGTAGCAACTCGCTCACTAGAAGACAATGCGGGTTATAGTGCAAAGCACAACGTTAAATTAGCCTTTCATAGCAAGATTAAAAACGGCATTGTGTGGGGGGATGAAAATAGATTACTGCAAGTTTTTGCTAACTTAATTTCCAATGCGATAAAATTTTCACCCAAAGGCGAAACGGTTGTTATAAATATTGAACATATTGACAGTACTTTTAGAGTGAGTGTTAGCGATGCGGGAAACGGCATACCAGACGATTTTCGACATCGAATATTTCAGCGTTTCGCCCAAGCCGACAGTTCAGACAGCAGAGCTAAAGGAGGTACAGGCCTAGGTTTAAATATTACCCATGCAATAATTAAGCGCCATGGCGGCACTATCGATTACACGAGCGAGTTAGGCAGAGGTACGCAGTTCTATTTTGAACTGCCTGAGTTGAAGGCTGTGCAGTTGCAAAACATTGAAAATAGCTCAGCTCCTTTAGTGTTAATTTGTGAAGACAATGTAGATATTGCAGAAATACTGGCCGCCATGATAAAACCTGCGGGCGTACATTGTGATTTTGCCATAACGGCCGCCCAAACCCGAGAATTATTGAGTCAACGCCCTTATAGTTTATTGGTGTTGGATCTCAATTTACCTGACAGCAAAGGTATTGATTTTCTATTGGAATTGCGCTCAAACGAAGCGACTAAAAAATTACCTGTGATCGTGGTTTCAGGTCAAGCGTTAGAAGGAAAAAACATATTGCCGGATGACGATATGATGGTGGTAGATTGGTTACAAAAACCTATAGGGCAAAACCGACTGCAACTTGCGTTGCAAGCAGCGTTAAAAAAATCGCCACACCCTCACGTTTTACATATTGAGGACGATACCGACATTATTCAAATTACCCGCGCCTTAATTGAAGATCATGTCGAATATAGTTTTGCAACATCTCAAGCCGAGGCGCGTCAATTATTGGCTCATCAGCAATTTGATCTTATTATTTTAGATTTAAGCTTACCTGATGGCTGTGGTTTTGATTTGTTGGTCGAGATTAATAATCAATGTCCCGTTATTATATTTTCAGCAAACGATGTCGATGAAAATATAGCTGCACAAGTTGATTTCGCCCTAACAAAATCAGTGACCAGTAATAGCCAATTGCAAAAAACTATCATTGCTTTACTGGCTAACAAACCATCTGGATAGCTAACATAATATGACTAAAAATATCGTCAGACTTTATGTAAAGACGACTCCAACATTCACTTAGTGGCGATTTTTCCTCTATTACTTAACTGTTTTTAGATAATTTAGAATTTAAATTAAATCGCCAGTTCTTCCGACCTGATAGTCATACGCTGCTTTAAATAGTGCAGGCGCTGTTATGTCATATATATGCCACTTCATACAAACTATTTTCATTAACCAACTATACTAATGCCACCTGTTGATGTTTGTAGTATTCAGGGATTCTAATGACAGAAGGAATATTGTATGAAATCAACAACACCATTATTAATACTTATGCTAGCGAGTACACAAATCAATTTAAGTTATGCAAATGAATCTAATTTAGCCAAAATTGAAAGAGCCATGTCAGCAGCACCATCTTCTATTAGCGGTAATGCGTTAATATTAGATGCTGACGGTACGGTTTTAAAACAAGGAAGTAACGGCTGGACTTGTTTACCTGAAACCCTGCCAAATGATAAAAACCCAATTTGTAATGATGCAACGTGGATGAAAGCATTTCAAGCTTTGGGGACTAAATCTCCTTTTACTCCCGATAGAATTGGTATTTCTTACATGTTAAAGGGCGATTTTGGTGCGGGTGTTAGCAACTCTGATCCCTACCATGGTGATCATAAAAATGCTAAAGACTATGTAGAAACTGGGCCCCATTTAATGATCATTGTGCCGAAAGAATTGCTAAAAGGGTTACCAACTAATCCTGCAGCTGGAGGACCATATGTAATGTGGGGAGATACACCTTATGCTCATATCATGTTACCCATTGATAACAGCAAGCTGATAATGAAAGGACATACGCATTAAGCATCTACCCTTAGGTAATAAAAAAAAATTGTGTCGTTTTTATTACCTAAGAGTGTCTTGACATCATTAATTCCTCTAGCCCATAAATATAACCTCAAAACCACAGCTATTATTACTATATAGAAGTTTTGAATATTCTGTTTTGATAATAAAATCTAAATGATGTACTCAGCGCTTACTGAACAAGAGAAAACAGTTTCAAATTCCACAGAAAAATCGTATCAACTCTCCTAAAAATATTGAACAACCACTTATCGGTTAATTGGCAATGTAACACCCGAACGAGCGGGTTATCTTGTGAAAGGAGCATTGAAGAAATGAAGAACGCCATGACTATATTTAAGTGGTATTTAGATACTTGTTGAAGCTTCTAAAAACACCACTTTATATTCTCAGTATGGGCTGGAGTTAATAGTCAACAGTTAACAATTTTAAATAATTGATAAATAGGGCTAATAGCTCTCTCCCCAGACTTTTACACCCCTCCTTTTACTTAATGTGTACCTGACCTTAATTTTATTTACTTAATGTGTATCTGACCCTAATTTTACATTGGCTAAAATGCCTATTTTTCGATTATCTAAATTATTATGGCAGGCGTTGTAATTTACCTTGTGCAAAGTGATTTATCTGGTGCATAGTTATTAAACTGGGTTTTCGTAGTAGAATTTTCTGATTGAACGAGAGTACTTTATGGCAATATTATCGCGTGTGCGAGAAACACTAGGCAGAAAATTAGCCACCTATCTTTCCAAACCTATCAAAGAAAACTTTCATCTGTCTACTTGCGATCCTGAATGTTTGGCAATGACCATTCGCAAAGGCGATATTTTATTAGTAGAAGGTGTCAGCCGTTTCAGCATAGCGATTAAATATATCACTCAGTCGACTTGGTCTCATGCAGCACTTTGTGTTTCCAATGAAAAAGGCCGAGAACTCCTCGAGGCTGATGTACTCGAAGGTGTGAGAAACACTCCTTTAAGTGCCTACTCTAGCTGGCATACGCGCATTTGTAGGCCCGTAGGGTTGAATGATGAAGAAATTGATGCTGTGTTAACATTTGCCAATGCGCAAATTGGACATCAGTATGATTTAAAACATACTTTTGATTTAGCGCGCTTTCTTATTCAGGCGCCTCCAGTACCCGTCAAAATGCGCCGTGGCTTACTTGCGTTAGGTAGTGGCGAACCGACTAAGGCGATATGCTCTTCCCTTATCGCCAAAGCTTTTCAGTCGGTGAATTACCCTATTCTGCCTGAACTTGAAGTTAACGATGAAAGTAATCCCGCACAGCTAAATTTTAAAAAAGAATATTACCACATCAGGCACCACAGCTTATTCGCGCCAAGAGACTTTGATATCTCGCCCTATTTTAAAATAATTAAACCAACACTTGAGTGCGGATTCGATCCTCATCAATTTAACTGGCACCACCAAATAGAAAACAACTTAAAAAGGTAAGTGGCGAGCTAACATTTTGCAAAGTAACTTATCTTTAAAGCTCATCGATATTCCTTGCTCGTTTAGCTTCCAGCCCATACGCTCTAGATGAGGGTACGCTCGAACCGATATTTTTCTCGGTAACAAACTCGTGATGACTTGTCGCAGCTTACCCAATGGGCTTAAGGTTGCAGCCTCCAGTGCTTGTAGTGCCGTAATCAGTTGTTGCTCAATTTCGTTAAAGTCGCTACCAAACGGGTAAACCGAAAAGTGTCGATTTTGCTTAAGCCCGGTTAATTTTTCGGGTAAGTTGTGCCGCCAAGCTGCTGGAATATCAAAGTCTAGGGCTATTTTCCCCGCCGCCTTAGCACTCGCCAGCAATTGAGCTTGAAACCTTGCGTCACTGATAGCCAAAAGCCTTTTGATCACTTCTTGATCGCTTTTACCTCTTAAATCTGCAATACCATATTCGGTGATAACAATATCGCGCAGATGCCGAGGAATAGTAATATGACCATAATTCCACAGTAAGTTAGATTTAACCTTACCCGCTTTGGTTCGTGTCGCACGTAACATTAATATGGAACGCCCGCTTTCTAACGCATGCGCCATAGCAACAAAGTTATATTGACCGCCAACACCGCTAACGACTTGGCCGCTTTCCAAAGCATCAGAAACAGCCGCACCGAGGAGCGTTTGCATCATACAGGTGTTAAAGAAGCGAGCGTCTTTGCGTTGTCTTCGGTCAAGCGTTTCCTTACCCCCTAATAATTCATTTGTATGTGAGACGCTGCGCATCCATAAGCCAGCCCAATCATCACCTTTTAGTTGAGATAACCACTGGTAAAGTGGTTTAGAGCCAAGCAAAAAAGCCCCTTCTAAATAGCGGCCACCTTGTAAACTCTTTCCTGATAATAGTTGATCAAACTCTGCTAATGCTGCCTTATCAGTCAGTTGACAACTCATTGAATCAGCGGCATTAACCGGTAGTGTTCCTTCGAGTTTTGCATTTTTGTCAATTAAGCCGAATTTTTTCAGCCAGTTAAGGTCTGCATCACATAAGCGCTTAGTAATGAGTCCAGCATCAAGCATTTTCTTGGCATCGCCTGGTGCTAGCGGATTAGAAATAGTTTTGTTGTCTAGTAATTGCTGCAATAGCAAATCATCAAAGACTAAACGTTTTAAGATCCCTGCTTGGCGCAAATGCATAAAACCATCCATAACCATTTCTGTCGCGCCATATAAACCTTTAGTAAGTGGCTCAAGGCCGCCAAATTCTTTGACCAAATCGCTTTCAAAGTCGGTGTTAATGTTAGCAAGTGACTCTCGATAGCTTGCGTTATCTTGCTGCCTCAAGATTAGTGCGTTCACAATGGCATCAGACAAAGCACCAATGCCTATTTGTAGAGTGCCTCCATCTTTGATTAATGTACTCGCATGCAACCCGATAGCGTGATCGACGACGCTCACAGCCTCACGAGGAATGGCAAATAATTCGGTATTCTCACCGTCTTCTAACAACAGATTAAACACCTCCTGATTGACTTCTGCATCACCTCCTAGGAAGGGAAGCTCGTTATTCAAAACGCCAACAATAAAGAGTGCTTTATTTTCTTGTTTCATCCTATCAATCAACTCTAGGCTAACGTCAGGGTTGCAGGACAGACTGATTTTATGGCCTCGACGGGCCACTTGCTGCAGTAACAAATTAACATTAGCTGCCACTAAATCACGTGCAACGTGAGTATAGTTTTGACAAATATAATCCTGCTGCGCCGCAGCACTATTGAGTTGGCTGCCAGAGCTAAAATAAAATTCATGTACTACGATGTTTTCTGGTAAACGATTATTTTTCCTATCAATTAAATAATCAAGCTCTGGGTATTTTTCGCCAAAATGGCGAGTTAAAAAAGCTTTAAGAAAACGTGATTTTAGCTCACTAGTTGCCTGCGGTATTTCCAGCGACAATGCGGTATAGATGGTTAACTGCAAATCGTTCGGGCGTGCTTTCACTCGCTGGTAAAGTGCGTTGAGTAGGATGTTGGGCTTGCCAAGCCCGAGAGGTGCAGCCAACTTCACATGCTTTCCACAGCGATTTAAAATTTCATCTACCGTACGCTCAAGACTGTCAGTAAAGCTTGTTTGTTGCATTGTTTAGCCGCCTATTTTCTAGCACTACAAAGTTGATACCTTGTTTTGCATTAAATTATGATGCTGTTGAGTGGTTTGAATAAGCCCTCTTATTGAGTATAGCCAATGCTAAAGGTGTCAGGTCAGCATTACTGATAGCTGCCTAAGCGTCAACAACTTCTGCATGGGCTTACTTAATAATTTCTTTGAGTTACATAAAATCACTCAAAAGCTAAAAGGTTTAAAGCGACTAGCTTTACAGCGGATCATTAATAAATTTAGGGAAATATGAGTTAAGCTATTTAACTTTTCAAGAAAGTAAAAAAAGGGGATGTCGACTGATAAAGCATCAATCATGTCGGGGGAAAGAGTATTTTACAGAGTGAGAGTAATCTCACTCTGTCGCAGTATTTATTTCTCTAATGTCGCTTTCGCAGCTTCAACTTTTGAAAAATCTAAACCTAGTTCATCTACAGCTTCTTTAATTAGCTCAGGGTTTTGCATGAGCATCATCATTAATGCCTGAAGCTTTTCTTGTGGAATGCCTAATTGCTGCACGGTTGCCATCGCCATCAACGGGTTTTCGGTTAACGCTTGAAATACCGCTTTGGTTTGCTCGTCACTAACATTATGTTCTTTTAAAATTGCAATAATTGGGTTCATCTAAATTCCTATTTACCTGTTCACTGTGTTGTTCATGATTACGAGTTATGCTTATTCTACCATTGCTGTCTTGAATGTAAAAAGCGCATTATTGCTGATAAATAGCAAATTCGTCATTGTTGTATCTCTGTTAATTAATCACGTTATTTAGCTGCGCTTATTTTTCGTAACATAATTTAAAATAGACACAGGCACTACTTTTTTAACGGGGAACTCGACAAACTCTTTTCGCTCAATAACATGGCCTAAGTTGCTTTCAATCGCGCAAAGGTTTCTAAAGTTATCTTTAGCTACAAAGGAGATTGCCTCGCCGTTTTTACCCGCACGGCCTGTACGGCCAATTCGGTGAGTATAATCATCTACTTTATCCGGCAAGTCATAATTAACCACGCGCGCAAGTTCGCCAATATCTATCCCACGAGCAGCAATACCGGTAGCGACTAAAAAGTTAATTTTACCGGCTTTAAAATCGTTTAATATTTGCTCGCGAACTGCTTGAGTTCTGCCACTATGAATTGACTCAGCTTTAATGCCACGTTTTTCTAATTGGCTGACTAATTTTGCCGCGCCATGTTTAGTTTCAATAAAAATTAATGCTTGCTGCCATTGCTGCTCTTTTATTAAATAACTTAATAATGCTGACTTATTGCCTTTATCGACGGTAACTAACCATTGGGAAATTTTCGGTTTGGACGCGCTATTTTTAGCAATGGATATTTCACTGGCATGATGAATAGTTCTTTTTGCTAGCGCTCTAACATCATCAGAAATAGTGGCTGAAAAAAGTAAATTTTGACGCTTTTCTGGCAAGCGTTCGATAATTTTATTAATGTCATCAATAAAGCCCATGTCTAACATTCTATCGGCTTCATCTAGCACAAACGTTTCAAGTTGATCAAAATATACGGCTCGTTGATGGGCCATATCAAGTAATCGCCCTGGCGTTGCCACCAAAATATCAATGCCCCAGATCAAACGCTGCTTTTGTGGTTCTATTTCTGTACCACCATACATTGCCATCGAGCTGATATTTAAGTTTTTACTGTACTTTACAATACTCGCTTCAACCTGAATCGCCAGTTCACGTGTTGGCGTTAGGATCAATGCCCGAATACGTTTACCGCGCAAATGTCGCTCTTCACCATCGTCAGCGGCACTAAGTTGCTCCAATAAAGGCAAAACAAAACTCGCGGTTTTTCCGGTACCTGTTTGTGCGGCAGCAATAACATCCTTACCCGCTAAGATAACCGGTATTGCCTTTTGTTGAATTTCAGTGGCTTGACGATACGCTAAATCAGCTATCGCAGTGACGATTGGGTCTGATAACCCAAGTTTGGAAAATGGCATTAAAAATCTCTTTAGGTTTATTGCTACCAGCAAGTAAGGTGAAGTATGGCACTCCGCTCTCAACGTTGCAGCGATTATAACATTAATACCAAAAGCACCGGACTAATTTATTTTGCTACTATTAACGACTACGTTGACTTTACGCCATGCTGGCATACAGCTAATTATTAATCGGGCTAGTAATGTATTCCAAACTAAAGCGTGAAAAGTATGAAGATTCCCCCCTTACTAGTACAGCTTTAATAGCAGTCAATGTAATGTAAATTTAGCTAGTTTCTCCCAATGAAAACAAAATTAAAATAAATTATAAAAAAATTGAACTATACGGTAAATGCCCACTCTTACTATACGAGAGACTTATTTCCCTTAGTGTTTTATGTTTTTATAATGCGTTTACTTTCTATAGGTAAACGCTTTTTTTTGGCTAAAATTTAGTGAACAAATAGTTATAACAATAGCCTTAAAGACATTCGCTGGTACTCATAACAAAAAAGCCAATCCCCTTATTTAGGCATTGGCTTGATTATCTAGAACGTCACTTAACAAGTGAATAAAATAACTGTGTTAGGCATTTTCCGCTGCTATTTTTCGTGCATGATGAAGCTTTTTGTAGCTTTCGATTAATCTTAGGTGCTTATCTAAGCCTTCCAGTTTCATGCTGGTTTTAGTGAGCCCGAAGAATTTCACCTCACCGCTTACTGAGCCAACCACATTATTCATGGTTTCTGCACCAAACATACGATTGAGGTTATTAATAAAGTGTTCAAGTGCCATTTCTTCATCTAACGTAATTTCAAGTACCGCTTGCATCGCTTGATAGAACAAGCCACGTTCAACCGTATTGTCATTAAATTGTAAGAACTCTTCAACCAACTCTTGGGCATCTTCTAACGCGCCTAATGCCAAATAAATTAGAATTTTAAGCTCTAAAATGGTCAGCTGTCCCCAAACAGTATTTTCATCAAACTCTATACCAATCAAGGTTCTTATATCAATATAGTTATCTAACTGACTTTCTTCTAAACGCGATACTAAATTTTCTAGTGCATCATCATCTAAGGTATGAATATTAAGAATGTCTGCGCGATAAGTTAGCGCCTTATTGGTATTATCCCAAACTAAGTCTTCTACCGGATAAACTTCTGAATAATCAGGCACTAGAATACGACATGCCGTAGCGCCTAATTCATCAAATACTGCCACATAAGCTTCTTTACCCAGATCGGCTAAAATAGAGAATAAATGATTATTTTCTTCTTCATTGGTACCTGAAAAGTCCCAATGGCAGAATTCATAATCGTAGTTAGTACTGAAAAATCGCCATGAGATAACACCGGTTGAATCGATAAAGTGTTCGACAAAGTTTTCAGGCTCAGATACCGCGAGACTATTAAATGTTGGCCTTGGTACATCATTTAAGCCTTCAAAACTGCGACCTTGCAGCAACTCAGTCAAGCTGCGCTCTAATGCCACTTCAAAACTTGGGTGCGCGCCAAAAGAAGCAAAAACACCACCTGTTTTAGGGTTCATTAAGGTGACACACATCACAGGGAATTGGCCACCTAACGAGGCATCTTTAACCACAACCGGAAACCCCTGAGCTTCAAGTGCTTCAATACCCGCAAGAATGCTAGGATAAAGTTCCAGCACATGCTTGGGTACATCAGGTAAAACAATTTCTTGCTCTATTATTTGTCTTTTTACCGCGCGCTCAAATATTTCAGACAAACACTGTACTTGCGCTTCAGCTAAGTTATTACCTGCGCTCATGCCATTACTTAAGAATAAGTTTTCAATCAAATTAGACGGAAAATATACTGTTTCGCCGTCAGAGTGACGGGTATAAGGAATCGCACAAATTCCGCGTTCTGCATTGCCTGAATTGGTATCAATTAAATTAGAGCCACGCAGTTCATCATCAGGGTTATAAATACCTAGGCAGTAGTCATCTAAAATCCCCTCGGGTAGGTCATCACTTTCATTTAAGCTAAACCATTTTTCATTTGGGTAATGAACAAAATCACTATTAGCAATATCCTGACCTAAAAACTGATCGTTATAAAAGAAATTACAATTAAGACGCTCAATAAATTCACCTAATGCTGAACAAAGTGCACTTTCTTTGCTCGCCCCTTTACCATTGGTAAAGCACATTGGCGATGCCGCATCACGAATATGTAATGACCAAACATTTGGGACGATATTACGCCATGAGGCAATTTCTATTTTCATGCCTAGATCAGCTAAAATTGCCGTCATGTTTTTAATCGTTTCTTCAAGCGGTAAGTCTTTGCCTAAAATATAGGTGCTGGCATTTTCAGCCGTCTGCTCCATCAACATCGCTTGTGCATCTTGCTCAAGGCTGTCAACCAACTCAACTTTGAATTCTGGCCCGGTTTGTACGACTTTTTTAACGGTACAACGGTCAATGGAACGTTTAATACCTAAGCGATCTTTTTCGGAGATGCTTTCTGGTAGCTCAACCTGAATTTGAAAAATTTGCTTATAACGATCTTCGGGATCAACAATATTATTTTGTGACAAGCGAATGTTTTCAGTTGGAATATCGCGAGAATTACAATAAACCTTCACGAAATAAGCTGCACACATAGCAGAAGACGCGAGAAAGTAATCAAATGGACCCGGCGCAGAGCCATCGCCTTTATAACGAATAGGTTGATCGGCAACAACAGTGAAGTCATCAAACTTAGCTTGTACTTTCAAGTTGTCGAGAAAATTAACTTTAATTTCCATGGTATTGGGCCCTACAGATGTTTGCTGCAATCACCGAGTTTAAGCAGGATTCAGCTTGCTTAATATCTCGCCAATTAGCGAATTTATTTTAATGAAGGGAATTATCGTTTTTTTTACTCAAATAGTCTTGGGTTAATTACATAAAGTCGCGAATTAACCAGATGTGCACCGTTTTACTGCAGCTGTTTCGGAAAAATAGAAAGTAAAAGAATCAACATCAAGGTAACGGCTTCCCCTTAAGCGTTAAAAAATTTAACGACAAAAAAAGGCCGGTAACAACGACCGGCCTTTTTCAAAGTAACTTACTATTAAATGCTAAGAACATTCAATATGTAATGGCCCGTTAGTTTGAACTTGCGATTCAAAGCGAACGGCACTTATGGATAGTTTCATTGCCCCAGAGCTATATAGTGCAAACGGCGAAACTATTTTATCCATCTGTACGCCTTTATCAGCAAAGCATTGTAAATCAATAGCAATGTCTTGCCACTGCCCTTGAGGAATCGCTTGTAACTGCTGAGCAATATCTATGTTAGCTCGACAACTGCCCAGTGCATCCCCGAGTGACTCACAATGCATTTCAACCGCAACGGCTTTATCGATAGCGCTATCACGTTTGACTGTCATCACGATTGCTGGCTTTTGTTTAAGATCGAATGCAAGATCTTCTCTAAAGCTACTGGAGAATCTAACCCCCGCGGTAGTACTGCCATCGGTTTCAATGCGAAAAGCATCTTCTTGCACGACTTTGTCGACTGTTCTATACGTGATGCCCGGTAACGCGCCGCTATTCGAAAGCAACTCTGATTGATTGTCCATTACGGTTAAAAACATCCGCCAAGGTTTAGCGACCTTGCCAGAGAATATAATGGTATTTTTTACCATACCGCCATCAACTTCCATGTGCTCTGACAAATTATCAGATAACTCAATTTGCTCTGAAGCAGATTTTTCTTGATAACTTAACCCAAAACCATAAGGTAATAATGGCTGATAATCTTCATCAAAACGGTTAACGGTTTGTGTTGCCGTTTTGGGCCAAGAAAAAGACAATTTACCCGTAAAGTCATATTGAATATTAGCGTTTGC
>JBFJQB010000063.1:0-14451 GCA_041616855.1 Cognaticolwellia sp.
CGTCCAATTTACGCCGGCAACGCGATTGCAACGGTACAAAGTGTCGATAGCAAAAAAGTCATTACGGTTCGTCCGACAGGTTTTGACGCCGTAGCGACTGACGGTAATGCAGAAGTTGTTGCTTTAGATAACGCGACTGACGCTGGTATTTCAAACCATGTAAGCGATGAGCTTTCTCTTTCAGAACGCCCTGATCTAGGCGCGGCAAGTGTCGTTATTTCTGGTGGTCGTGGTATGCAAAACGGCGAAAACTTCAAACTGCTTGAAGGTATTGCGGATAAACTAGGCGCTGCCATTGGTGCGTCTCGTGCTGCGGTTGACGCTGGTTTTGTTCCAAACGATATGCAAGTAGGTCAAACGGGTAAAATAGTTGCTCCTGATTTATACATTGCTGTGGGTATTTCAGGTGCTATTCAGCATTTGGCGGGTATGAAAGACTCTAAAATCATCGTCGCGATTAACAAAGACGCTGAAGCACCAATCTTCCAAGTAGCAGATTACGGCTTAGTAGCTGATTTATTTGACGCGTTACCGGAATTAGAAAGTAAGCTTTAAGCTGACTTTTTTCCCTTAAAAATCATGTATAATAAAACCACTCTTGTAGTGGTTTTATTTTATCTAAACTTTATAAAGTTATAATGACGATGACAAACAAATTTTCCAGCCTTAGCGACTTAGCCAGTGCCTTTGGTAAAAATATCGAAGATAACCCGATTAAGCCCAATAATAACGATGACTCTTTAGTCTATTCTACCGCGAGCGGAAAGATCAGCCAAACAAAGACTGTCTCCGTTACCCCATCGGATGGTTATGCAAAAGTTCGCCGTGAAACTAAAGGTAGAAAAGGCAAAGGTGTGGTGACAATTACCGGATTAGGGTTAGATAACAAAGCCTTAAAAGAGCTAGCCAAAAAACTCAAGAAAACCTGTGGCACTGGTGGCAGTGTTATTGGCGAAGTGATAGAAGTTCAAGGCGATAAACGCGAAGAAATAAAAACAGTGCTTGAAAAAAACGGCTATAAAGTCAAGTTTATTGGTGGCTAAATCCCCATTAGCAGTAAAACTATTGAGTGATATTATGAATCCAAATGAATTATCGTTACTTGTTGTTGAACCGTCTGATTTACAAAGAAAGATCATAATAAACCAGTTAAAGCAGCAAGGGATTACTCAAGTAGCTGAAGCTAAAACTATTGCCGAAGCTTACGACAGTGCCCAAAGGCATCCCCGCGATCTCATTACCAGTGCCATGCATTTTGAAGATGGCAGTGCCATAGAGTTACTGCACAAAATTCGAAATTCACCAAATATTGCTGATACCCCATTTATGCTGGTATCAAGCGAACACCGTCGCGAACACTTAGAAGAATTCAAGCAATCAGGGGTCATTGCGCTGTTACCAAAACCTTTTACTTCTGCGCATTTAGCAACCGCCATTGACACCACTATAGACTTATTATCAACCGATGAATTAGAACTTGAATACTTTGATGTTCATCAAATTCGTGTATTACTCGTTGATGACAGCCGACTTGCCCGCAACCATATAAAGCGCGTACTCAATAACTTAGGGTTATTAAAAATTACGGAAGCGGCAGATGGCAGCGAAGCGATTGCGATTTTAAAAGACAATACTTTTGATCTTGTGGTTACAGACTACAATATGCCAGAGGTTAATGGCAAAGAATTAACACGATATATTCGCAGTGAAAGTGGACAATCACATCTGCCGATATTGATGGTGACCAGTGAAAGTAATGACACCCATTTAGCGAATATCCTCACCGAGGGAGTAACCGCTATGTGTGATAAACCGTTTGAGCCAGAAAACGTTAAAAAGATTCTTTATAAAATATTGGAAGATTAATTTCTCTTTATACCCTTAAAGTTTGGCATTAGTTTTTAATGCCAAACTGTCGTAATTTCATGGCAATTTTATTATGAGAGACTTTTAAACGCGCTGCTAGTTTTCGGGTTGTTGGATAATACGGGTATAAATTGGTGATCAGTTGTTGTTCAAATTGCGCTTGCGCGCTCGCCCAATCTTTTACCTCGCCAGCTACGGTAATATTATCTGAATTTATGAGGTCTTGCTGCTTAAATTGAGCTAAAGCTACGCTAATATCTTGGGCGGTAATATCCCCCTGTTCATTCAGTGCTACCGCCCTGAATAAGACATTTTGTAATTCACGAATATTACCGGGCCAACGATACGAAGCCAGTAATTGCATTGCACCTTCATCGATAGCGGGTTGGGGTAAGTTCATTTGCGTCGCCGCTAACACCACGAAATGACGGGCTATTAAGGCAATATCTTCCACTCTTTCTCGCAGCGGCGGCGAATTTAAATTAAGCACATTCAGCCGATAAAAGAGGTCTTCTCGAAATTTTTGCTTAGCGATCATAGCCAATAAGTCTTGATGGGTTGCACTGAGCAGTCTCACATTAGCATGTAATTCTTTAGTGCCGCCAAGACGACGAAACTTAAAGTCTTGTAAAAATCGTAACAGTTTAGCCTGTAAATAAGGCGACATTTCCGCGACTTCATCTAAAAATAAGGTCCCGCCTTCAGCGAGTTCAAGTAAACCTGGTTTACCGCCTTTTTGAGCCCCCGTAAAAGCGCCGTTGGCATAGCCAAATAATTCACTTTCCAATAAATGTTCAGGCAGCGCTGCACAGTTTAGCGCTAAAAAAGGCGCTTGCTGTCGATAACTTGCATTATGTAACGCTCTGGCAACCAACTCTTTGCCAGTACCTGTTTCACCATTAATCAGCACCGGTAGCTCTAATTCAGCAAAGCGAGCGGTTTGCTCTTTTAATAATTGAATGCTGGCAGATTGACCAATAATATTGTCGATGCCTTGCTCATCTCGGGTTTGCAATATTGAAATTTGCCGACCTAAACTGGTGAGAGACTTTATCGATATCACCGCGCCAGAGCTGTTTTCTTGCTCACTAATAGGACTAATTTCGGCAATATAACTTTGCCCAGCGATATCAAGGTTTTGTGAGCTAGTTTTGTCTGATAAAGGTAAGACAATATCGATATCGAGCAGGTCACTGACTTTTACGCCCTTGAGTTGCGCTGCGACTAACTCTGCCCCCCCTTTATGGCGTTGATGGTTTACCAGCAACTTTTCACTGGCTTGGTTTAATGCCATCACACACGCGTTTACATCGATATCAATGATTGCATCAGGTAAACGATTCACTAATGCTCTTAAGTGCCGCTCACGCCTTTCTGATGGCAACAAATCTACAGTACAGCAATGGTTAACCCCTGAAACCTTCATCAATGCTTGCTTAACACTATTAAAGCTAAGGTGTGTTTTTGCTAAGTGGACAAAGATAAAGTGCGAACTCACTTCCATCGCTTGAATGTCTAGCGCTAATTCCGTGAAGGTTGCGAGTATTTCTTGGCTGATCCCTATCCTATCTTCAGATTTTATTTCTAGTCGCACTTAAGTTTTCTCAATACAGCAAATACTATCGTAATATTTATATTACATCGTAATGAATACATTACAAGCATCACAGTAGTGAATTTAAGTCATTAAAACAGGTATAAGCCGCTTATTTACACAAATATATAACAGCGCCATGCAATATTGTAATAAAAATATTACAGCCAGCAAAGTAACCATTGCTATAATCCAGCTAAGATGTTGATAAAACTACAATTAAATTAATGGCAATAAACTTGCAATAACTAATCAACCAGTTCTATTTTGAATACTAACAACAATAATAATTACCTTTAAAGGAAGCTACCCGATGTCGGAAAGTAAACATATTGAAACTCAAGCAATTCATTCTGGCCGTATTAACGACGAACAATTTGGCTCATTAGCTACACCGCTTTATCAAACCTCAACTTTTATCTTCGATAATGCTCAGCAAGGCGCTGACCGGTTCGCAGGTGAAGCGGAAGGTTATATTTATAGTCGCTTAGGTAACCCAACAACACGTCAATTAGAAATGCGCGTAGCCGCGATGGAAGGCATGGAAGACGCCGCGGCTACAGCAACGGGTATGGGCGCGGTATCAGGTGCTTTATTGGCTAATTTATCTTCAGGAGATCATTTAATTTCATCAAAAGCGGTTTATGGCTGTTCATTTGCTTTGATGAATCATCAATTAACTCGTTGGGGCATTGAAGTGAGTTTTGTTGATATGGCAAACCCTGCTGAGGTTGAATCCGCTATCAAACCCAATACGAAAGTCATCTTTTTAGAAACGCCGGTAAACCCCAATTTAGCGGTATACGACTTAGCGGTTATCGGTAAAATTGCTCAGCAGCATAATATCCTTTCAGTGGTCGATAATACCTTTTTAACGCCGGTATTACAGCAACCTAAAAAATACGGTATCGATATTGTCGTTCATAGTGCGACAAAATACTTAAACGGCCATGGTGATGTGGTTGCCGGCATTATTTGTGGCAGTAGTGAAATGATCAACAACATCAAGATGACAGTTTTAAAAGATATCGGCGCGACGATGAGCCCACATGATGCGTGGTTGATTATGCGTGGCCTTAAAACATTACCCATTCGGATGGAGCGTCATTGCAGTAACGCTCAAAAACTTGCAGAGTTTTTAGAGAGTCATGAAAAAGTATCACAAGTTTACTACCCAGGTTTAAAAAGCCATGCCGGCAATAAATTTCTTGGCAATCAAATGAAAGGTGCAGGTGGCGTAATAGCTTTTGAAATCGACAGTGATTTAGCCGGTGGTGGCGACTTTATTAACCGTATGCAGTTATTTTCAATTGCCGTTAGCTTAGGCGATGCTGAATCATTGATCCAACATCCAGCGTCGATGACCCATTCTCCTTACACGCAAGAAGAGCGTTTAGCTGCGGGCATCAGTGATAGCTTAATTAGAATATCTGTCGGCTTAGAAAATGTTGATGATTTGATCGCAGACTTAAGCCAATCACTAGCATTGGTAAAACAACCAGCCCGTAATAAAAGCGCTGCTTAAGCAAAGCTAAACAACGCTCATTTTCCCGATTAACCTTGCAATTTAGCTATCAGTCGACAATATGGCTGATAGCTTAGGTAGGATACGGTTTTTAATATCAGCTAGCGCTTCATCTGTATAAGGTGTTAGTGCTTGCTGACCCCATATTGGTTTTGGCCAACAAGGGTCGTTTTTATAACGCACAATATGATGTAAATGTAATTGTGGCACCACATTACCTAAAGCCGCGACATTTATTTTATCCCCTTTAAACTCTTGCATTATTACTTCGCTTAACAAGCTCGACTCATTTAAAAGCTGTTGCTGTTGTTGCCAATCAAGTTGATAAATATCCTGCACACCCTCTACTTTAGGCACTAAAATAAACCAAGGATAAGCACTGTCGTTACACAGAAGGAGTTGGGAAAGCGGAAAATCTGCCATCACAAAACAGTCGGTGGCTAATTGCGGATGTAATTGAAATTCTGCACTCATATTGCTACTTAATCCTCTTTTGTATTAACGTTTATTACGGCGGCCTCGGCCTCGAGCAATTTTTTTGGCTTCTCTGGCGGCAACTTTGTCTGCTTCAACTTTATCAAAATGTACTATTTCCGCCTGCACCATTTCCGGGGTTTCAAAGCTGATACCGCCCAGGGTTTTGTCGCGAATTTCATTAATTAATATCTCTGAAGCCTTATGAAAGTCAACACGTCCGCCACTTTTGACACAGCCACGACGCTTGCCTATCGCCTCAATCAACTCAACGTCTTGCTCTGGCAGTTCGTCGAGCTTATAGCGCTCTTTTAAACGCTCAGGGTAGGCTTTTAACAAATACTCTGCCGCAAAACAGGCAATTTCTTCATGATCAAAGGCGGTGTCTTTAACAGCGCTAGTAATCGCTAATCGATAGCCACTACTTTCATTAACGATCTTAGGCCAAAGCATGCCAGGTGTATCATATAAATATAGGCCATCGTCTAAACGAATTCTTTGTTGGCCTTTAGTTACCGCAGGTTCATTGCCTACTTTTGCTTTTGCTTTACCGACCAGCGTATTTAATAAAGTCGATTTTCCAACATTAGGAATCCCCATGATTACGGCATTGATTTGCTTGCCGGCTTCATCTTTATTTGGCGCTAATTTTCGAATTAAGTTTGGCAGCGTCTTAGCCACTGAGGGGGACTCTGTTGTTAAGGCGATGGCTTTTACATTATGTTGAGACTCTAAATAACTCAGCCACTGCTCGGTAATTTTAGGATCTGCTAAATCTGATTTATTTAAGATTTTAATTAACGGCTTATCACCACGAATTTCAGTGATCATTGGATTTTCGCTGCTAAACGGTAAACGAGCATCACAAACTTCAATCACCACATCAATTTGCGGTAAAATTTCTTTAATCTCTTTTTGGGCTTTATGCATATGCCCAGGGAACCAATTAATAGCCATAATAAATCTTTTATAAATATTTAATAATATATGGCAAATTTTACCACTGATGAAAATGAAATGCTGCTCAAACCAAGATAAAAAGCAATATTAGCAATCGTGCTACATTATTCCCCCCTGTTTAAGCTTTGTAAGTTTATACAACTGCTATAATTAAACTCTCTTTAAAATAAACAGTTAAGCGCTAATAATGACGTCAGAGGCAGAAAAGGGTAAGGTCGAAATTGACATATTTAACCGCTTTGTCGAGGCGACGGGGTTGAACTGCCAAGCGGTTGAAAAGCAATGTCCCAAAGAAGGAAAACCGGATTTGAGGTGCTTAATCGATGGCAAAATAACTTACTTCGAGTTAACCGAGGCATGCTCAGAAGACGTTGCTAAAGCCGTAGCGAATGAAGAAAGTAATTATAATGCAGAATCTTGGCGAGTTCGAGACTATACGTCGGAAACCTTCACAAGAAAAGTCAATAAACGCTACGCCGTTAAAGACCCCATTGAGTTACTGATTTACAATGTTGGTAGAACGATTCTCTCTGATGAGGTATTGATCAAGAATATCAGAGCCATCGCTGATAAAAATAAAGGCCAATTTAGCAGAGTATGGTATTTCGGCCAGCACGCTATCGAAATTTAATCACGACTTTTTTCAACCAACGCTTTGACAACTCACCGGCAAACTTAGCGCTTAGCCAGCATGATTCGGTTATTGGTTTTTAGACGACTGAATAAAAAGCACTTTCATCAATACCATACCCGCTAGCACGGCAACTGAAGAAATCGCCAACACGGGATCAACCGCCTCTGCTGAAGCAAAATTGCCGTAAAGCAGGAATAACCCAATGACCACACCAAATGTTCCTGCTTGATGAATATAAAATTGCAGCTTAGACAGGGTGGAAATTATATTATTAAGCCATAACTTGTGACATAAGCCATAAATAAATGACACCACAAAACCGATAAGCATGATATGCGCATGTGTAACCAAATGACCATGGTTCTTAGTTGCCGCCATAAATATCCCAAGCGCCAGACCAATAATGGCATAACCAAAGCTCGTTAAAATATATTTTCTATCCATACTCGCCTCCCTTGTTATTATCAAAATACCGAAAGCCCCCTGATAATTTTTTAGTCAAAGCTAATTAAAGTAACTCAGGCGAACACCAAATCGATAAGCATTCAGTATAAATAACCATAGCATAATTTTATCGTGCTAATTAATCGTATGATTTGAGCAGGTAAACTGATTAGCTCGATTTGGATATTCAAGGCATAAAAAAAACGCTCAAAGAGCGCTTTTTCTTAAGAGAAAATCTTATGCTGTTTTTTTCGCTTTCGGCTTTGCTTTAGGCTTAGTTTTTGCTTTGGCCTTAGGGGCTTTTTTCTTAGCAAGCTCTTCAACCCATTTGCCTTCGATATACTTAGCATTCCAGCCCGTGGCTTTGCCGTCAACTTCGGTCATCACATATTGTGACTTAGTTTTTCGGCTATAACGGACCACGGCAAGGTTACCATCAGGGTCTTGCGCTGGTGCATCAGCAAGGTAATAGAATTTCTCTGATATTCTATCGCGAAAACGTGCTAATTCTGCCACTTTCGGTGCACGGGTCTCGCGTGACTTCGGAAAAGTATTAGCGGCTAAGAAAATACCGGCAGCACCATCACGTAAAACAAAGTGTGCGTCAGACTTTTCACAAGCTAACTCAGGCAGCTGTACAGGGTCTTCTTTTGGCGGCGCGGCTTCACCGTTGGCTAATAACTTGCGCGTATTTTTACACTCACTATTAGTACAATCAAAATACTTACCAAAGCGGCCAGATTTTAACTCCATTTCGGCTTCACAACGATCACATTCTAAAATGGGTCCATCATAACCTTTAAGCTTAAACTCGCCTTTTTCTAATTCAAGGCCATCACAAACAGGGTTATTACCACAAACATGTAATTTACGTGTTTCGTCAATCAGATAACTGTCCATGGCGGTACCACACTTTTTACAGCGGTGCATAGCACGTAGTGCTTCAGTTTCTTGATCTTCTGCTAATACGCTAACCGCTTCTTCACCCGGCGTTAAATTCATGGTGGTGGTACAACGCTCTTTTGGTGATAAGGCATAGCCAGAACAACCTAAAAACACACCAGTAGAACCGGTTCTAATGCCCATTTTTCGACCACAAGTTGGGCAGTCAATATCAGTAACAATGGGTTCATTATTGCGCATCCCGCCCTCATCAGAAGGTTTATCCGCAAGCTCTAACTGCTCAGTAAAGTTTTTATAGAAACCGTTTAATACGTCTTTCCAATTACTTTTACCTTCAGCAACCTCATCTAACTCTTGCTCCATATTGGCAGTAAAGTCATAATTCATTAATTTCTGGAAGCTACCAGATAAACTGTCAGTAACAATTTCCCCCATTTTCTCAGCATAAAAACGCTTTTTGTCTAAGCGCACATAACCGCGATCTTGAATGGTGGAAATAATTGACGCATATGTCGAGGGACGACCAATAGAGCGTTTTTCTAACTCTTTAACAAGTGATGCTTCACCAAAGCGTGCTGGCGGCTTAGTAAAATGCTGAGTAGGGTTTAATTGTTGCAATGTTAACACTTCACCAACAGCTAAATCAGGTAAATGCTTATCATCACCTTTTGATAGCTGTGGATGTACTCGCGTCCAACCATCAAATTGCATCACACGCCCTTTCGCTTTTAGATCAAAGCCAGAGGCATCAACCGTAATCGTACTTACCGTGTATCGTGCTGCGGTCATTTGACAAGCAACGAATTGACGCCAAATTAATTCGTATAATTTTTTCGCATCGGCATCAACATCATTTAAAAATGCGGCCTCAAGTTTAACATTCGATGGACGAATCGCCTCATGCGCCTCTTGGGCATTACCTTTACTGCTGTAAACCTTGGCTTTTTCAGGTAAGTAATTATCACCAAAACTATCACTAATATAAGCACGACATGTTTCAACGGCATCTTTACTTAAATTAGTCGAGTCGGTACGCATATAGGTGATGTGACCGGCTTCATATAAGCGTTGTGCAAGCCCCATGGTGCGTTTCACACCAAAACCTAGCTTGGTACTAGCAGCCTGTTGTAGGGTTGAAGTAATAAACGGGGCTGACGGCGTACTTTTTGACGGTTTGTCTTCCCGTTTACTGACTTTAAATTCTGAAGACTCTAAAATCGCTAACGCTTTTTTAGTATCGGCTTCATTAGTCGGCTTAAACGCTTTACCTTTTTCATGGGTAACATCTAAAGCAAAATCAGCGCCGGCAGCAGTTTGGGTATCCGCACTAACTTCCCAGTATTCTTTCGGATCAAAGGCTTTGATTTCCCGCTCTTTTTCAACAACAAGCTTAACGGCAACTGACTGTACACGACCAGCCGACAAGCCACGCGCCACTTTTTTCCACAATAACGGGCTAACCATAAAGCCAACCACGCGATCAAGAAAACGCCTTGCTTGCTGGGCATTAACCCCTGGCATGCTTAATTCACTAGGTGAGGAAAACGCTTGTTGAATGGCACTTTCCGTGATCTCATTGAAAACCACACGTTTAAATTTCGCGTCATCGCCGCCAATAATTTCTTTTAGGTGCCATGCAATCGCCTCTCCTTCTCTATCCAAATCGGTTGCGAGATAGATAGTGTCAGCGGTACTGGCAAGTTTGGTTAATTCGCTAACCACCTTTTCTTTACCAGGTAATATTTGGTAGTTCGCAGCCCAATCGTTGTCAGGATCGATCCCCATACGATTAACCAACGCGAGTTTATCACGTTTCTGCTTATATTTAGCTTTCGCCGCAGGCGTCATTTTCCTCACTTCAGCAGGAGATTTAGCCGCCACTTTTTTACCCGTGCTGCCGTGCGGCAAATCACGCACGTGACCAACACTCGATTTAACAATAAAATCTTTACCAAGGTACTTGTTAATTGTTTTCGCTTTGGCTGGCGATTCCACAATTACCAGAGATTTTGCCATATTATTTTATATTCCTACTAAGCTGACTCGTGTCAGTTTCGTCACAGTTGTTTACCTTAAGTTTCTCAATAAAGCGCGAGCAAAATATTCAGTAACCTTTATATTCGTGTAAAAAACTGAGACCTAAATTTAAATTTGAGACTAAAATTACTATTAGATATATCTGTAAATTAGCAAGGTGACAAGCAAAAACTTTTATATATGTGCCTTTTTACAACTTTTAGCTATAATGATGCAAATTTTTCGGCGCCATCATAATCGACTTTATCCTAAAACTTAAGGGCTGAAATAGAAATAACTTCAGATTAACACTCGTTATAGCAATTTTTTACAACCATTCAGGTAGTTTGCGTTCATTTAAGTGAATTTCAATACCTTATTAAAAGGAAGAGAATATACATGACAACTTCATGGTCAACATTTAAAAATAAGATTAGTCAATGCTTGTGCCCACCAGGCAACGGTGTTTTTACCGTTAATACTGCCAAAGAGCGTAAAGAGCGTTTACACACAGCCTTGTTTGGTCAAACAGACAACATAGAGACACTATGGCAACAAAGCGTTGAAACGTTGCCAGAATCGACTAACGCAGTCATTCTAGGTATTGCATCAGACTGCGGTGGCGGCATTTTACGTGGTGCTAACTGGGGGCCATTGTTTGTTCGCTCAACGTTATTAGAACAATACCCTGATTTAAAAGCCTTTGACTTAGGCGATGTTCGTGTTATTCCACATTTATTGCATGATAAATACCTGAATGATGCAACATTAGCGAATTGTCGACGCGCACTTTATCAAGATGAAAACAGCGAATACCCTGTTAGCCCATTAACCATTACAGAAGATGTACTGCACGACTTTTATGCTGAATTTCCGAAAAAAGGCATCTTTGGTATTGGTGGTGATCATTCTGTTAGTTATCCGTTGACCAAAGCCTATTTACAAGCGAAGAAAAAACAAGGGGTTCGTGCGGCAATTATTCACTTTGACGCTCATACAGACTTGTTGGTAGAACGTTTAGGTATCGATTTATGTTTTGGTTCGTGGTGTACGCATATTTTAGATGACTTAACTGACCATCGTGACTTGATCCAAGTCGGCATTCGCTCAAGTGGCAAACCTAAATCCCATTGGGAAAGCACTTTCGGCGTCAAGCAACATTGGGCCCATGAAGTTAAGGAGCAAGGGGTTGAAGCGGTTATCGATAAAATTATCAAACAACTTAAAGCTGATAACATCGATGAGGTATACGTTAGCTTTGATATTGACGCGCTTGACGAAACCTATGCCTCTGCAACAGGCACTCCAGAGCCCGACGGGCTATCGCCAAATGAAGCCATGCAAATATTACGTGCAGTAGCCGCCCAATGTCCTATAACGGGCGCTGACATGATGGAAATTGCACCATTTACTGACAGTTCTGGTTTAGGTGCTGTCAGCCGAGATAGAACACTAGCAGCTGGTGCAGAAATATCTGCTTTCTTAATTGAAGAAATGAATAGGTAGAAATTAACCTTGCGACAAAATGTCAGTCGACTGATTGTCCATTAAAATTCAAAAACAAAAAAGCCGTTCACTGAACGGCTTTTTATTATGCATTGTTTACGCTACTGAATAATAATACTGATAGCAGATGATGCACTGACGACGCCACTCGGAGTTTCTACTTCAACAATTAACACGCCAGATTTAGGCTCAGCCTCACCTTTGACTGAAACACCAAACACTCTACCACCGTTATGATTGTCATTAGGCCAAGTATAACTACTAGTCCCTTGTATAGCACCAACCGTTGCAGTAAATGTCACAGTAGAGCCAGCTGGCATAGGTTGATTATGAAAGTCAGCGATAACAAAGCTACCAGAACCTACATTTTCACCTGCGATATAAATAATATTATCATTAGGGTTGTTAGCGGGATTAGCAATCTCAGGTGTATTTTCGTCTTTGTCATGATCATGGGTAGAACTTACTGCATCACTGGTTGAATTCACCGTAAAGTATGCAGCACTGCCTGACATAACTAACACTAATGAACCACGAACATTAAGTGACTTCTGTTCTGAAGAACAACCATCGTGCGCAGGAATAGAACATAATACGCCATTATATTTATTATCATTTACTGTAAATAAATTATCCACGTTGAAATCAGCAAACTCTTCAAGCTCGCCACCGACTTCAGCACCTGCCTCAACAGTATTGAAAAGTCCATCTTCATTGTGATCAACAAACGCTTCTTTTAAATCATAAACTTCACCACTGATATTGGTTCCCGCAAAAGCTGCCATTTCAGACGCATCAAAACGAGCATTACCATTGAGGTCAGGAAATGACTCTTCACCAATGACCGTTGCCAATATAGTCGCTCTACCACCATACTTCTGTCCAAGCGTATTAAATGTTTCAGGTAAATGAACCACATCAGGTGAGTTTGACCAATTGTATTCATCATCAGTATTATGCTGTAAAACATGTCCTTCAGGACGAGTGTTTTGACTATTCCATGTCACACTACAAGTACCCTTGGCAGTAACACATGAGGGTTCAATACGACCACCTTCAGTAGTAAATGACACAGCGGTGCCATCAGGAACAGGGTTATTAAATGCATCAGCTAAACGAGCGGTAACAACAACTTCCGTTCCATCAATAGCCCAGCCTTCTGGGTTTAAAATATCAGCAGATAAACTGAAACTATCTTGATCAGGGATGCCGGTTGAAACCACAAGTAAACTTGATTGTGATGATATTTGCGGATCACTACCATCGATAGTTGCTAACACACGAACACTCGTCGCAACCGTACCAGAATTAATAACAGTTTGAACTAGACCATTATTATCTGTTGTGGCACTTTCAGGGATGATTTTAATGCCACCAACATTTGTATTTAAAGCAAAATTTACCAGTTGATTATTTACCGGGTTACTATTTGTGTCTAAAACTCTAAAAACTACCGTAGCACTTTCTGAACCGCCAACACTTCCCGTACCTAAAATAGAAATATTTTCAGGTGTTGAAGAAACAAACTCGATACTACCAACATCTGCTGGCAAAACATTTATGGATGCATTAGCCGACAGGTTAATACCTCCAGCATTTGCAGTAACATTGATTGGATCGTCACCAACACAGCCTTTGGCTAAATAAGTGCTCGTTGCAACTCCGTTAGTGGTGGTAATCGGAGTGCTAAGAGTCGCTGTAGGTGTAGACTGTTTTGAACAACTAGAGGAGAAGTTTATCTCAACGGGTTCAGTAAATAAATTACCTTGATCATCAACAATCGATACAGATACCACACTGGTACCACCGGCAGATATTTGCGCTAAGCTAACTTCTGCAACACCTTCAACAAAGGGAGTACCACTGCCCATTGTTACAGTAGATGAGCCAACAACAAATAATACTTGACCCGTTTCTCCGCTAATAATAGAAGCGGTAATAGACCCCGCACCTAAACTATCACCAGCGAAAATATCCACTGAAGCTTGATTATTGCTATTTGATAGTGCAGAACCAATCGGTATTTCACCAACTGAAGAGACAAAATTAACAATAACTGGATTACTAATACCATCGATAGTAGCAATCGCTTTACCTGGCTTCGAAGAGGTGATTGTATTGGTTGGGTTACCCTCTGTATCGACTAAAGTAACAGTAATGGTTACATCACCAGCAACACTTATATCATCACCTTGAGTCATAAAACCAAGAGGGGTTGTGGAACTTTCACCAGACGAGAGGGTTGCGGTTACCTCAGCAGCTCCACGGACGCTGCCAGCAGTCAGCGTTATTTCTGCCACACCACTGTCATTCGTTAACGCAGATCCAGAGGCTGGTGAAAAAGCGCCTAAGCCGGCACTAAAAGTCACCGCTCGGCCAACAACAGCAGTTGAGCCTTGCATAACTGTTGCAGTAACAGTGACGGGCGCTGCGCCTGTTACTGTTGTATCTGAAATAGCTAAAGTAATTGTTATGGCGTCTGGTGTACTACCATCGCCGCCCTCCGGGCTTTCATCAAACCCACCACTA